>JBKPNQ010000127.1:0-15984 GCA_046732715.1 Acidobacteriota bacterium
ACTCAGGAGGTGCATCAGTACCTGACGGGAAACGGATTCACGGCCGAAGAAGTCGCGCGTTTCGATGAAGGAGAGTCGGTCGCCAGGGCCATGACCGCAGCCTCAGAAGAAGTGATCGCGATCGCCGCAGTCAAGATTCACGCGCCCCGCGACCGCGTGCTCGATTACTACGGCCAGATGATTAGTTACGTGGACGGAACGACCACGTTGGCGTTTGGCCGATTCAGCATGCCGCCTGGGCCAGCAGACGTCAAAGACCTCTCCTTCGACGCCGACGAGATTAGCGATCTGCGATCGTGCAAGCCCGGCAAGTGCGACATCAGGCTTGGCGGCGCTGCCCTCGAGAGCCTCCGGACCACGGTTGACTGGAGCGCGCCGGACGTCGCCGATCGCGTCAACGCGTTCGCGCGGAAGGCCGCGACCGACTACGTCGCCTCGTATCAATCGCGCGGCGACGCGGCGCTCGTCACGTATAACGATCGTTCCAAGCCAGTGAGCCTGCAGCAGCAGTGGCGTGGGATTGTCGGGAATGCCGTGTACTTTCAGGAGTACGTCCCCGAACTGAAGGCCTACCTCGAGCAGTATCCTGGAGGATCGCTTGCCGGAGCCCGCGACGTGATCTACTGGGTGAAAGAGAACTACGGTCTCAAGCCAGTGATCAGCATCGTTCACGGCGTGATTTATCAGCCACCGTCGCGCACCGATCGTGCGTTCGTCGTGCAGAAGCAAATCTACGCAAGCCATTACTACGACGGCTCTCTTGCGGTAGCAACCGTGCTGTCAGCGACCGAGGACGGACGCCCCGTCACATATCTCGTCTACGCGAATCGTTCACGGGGCGACCTGTTGCGTGGCGGGTTTGGCGGGGTGAAGCGAAACGTGTTGCAGTCGCAAGCTCGCAAGGCCGCGCAGGAGACGCTGGCGACAATCAAGAGTCAGCTGGAAGCAGCCAGGCCCTAGAGGACTTGACCGAGCCGAAGCTGAGATTTTGAGTCAAGGTTTCATCGGCGAAGCCTTGACGGTTGAGGCGCAGCCTCGCTAGGGATAGAGGGCTTTCCAGAGCATAAGGAGCAGGATCGCAACGACGAGCGTGACGTTTACCGCCGTGTGACTCTTCCACCACCACGTGTCGGCCCAACGGGGACGGAACCTGCCGGTCATCGCTGCAATTCTATCTCTACTCGAGGCGCAGGACGGTCCCCGGATCGATCCGTGCGGCACGGGCGGCAGGCACCACGCACGCCACCATCGCGACGACGACGAGCAACGCGGGCGCGGCAAGGAATGTGACGGCGTCGTGCGTCGTGACGCCAAAAAGCAACGACGCCATCAGGCGCGATAGCGCGAGCGCGGCCGCGAGCCCCACGAGTGCGCCGACGATCGTGATGCCGACACCGTCGCCGACGACGGTGGTCACGACTCGCCGCGGCTCGGCGCCAAGTGCCATGCGGATCCCGATCTCGCGCATCCGCGCGGCGACGGCGTACGCCATCACGCCGTGCAGGCCGATGCCTGCCAGAAGGAGCGCCAGGGCGCCAAAGCATCCTGCGAGCATCGCGATCAGCCGCTCCTCGAGGAGGGCCTGATCCGTAATGTGGTCGAGCGTGTCCATCCTGCCGAGGATCTCCTGCCCGAGCGATTCGACGCTGCGTTTCAGATCGGCGTACGCGAAGCCAGACCCTCGTACGACGAGGCACTTGTAGCTGGCGTCGGCGTCCTGAAGCGCAGGAATGTAGACGGCGTTGACGTTCGGATGCTTCAGGTCGTAGAGGTGCGCGTCGGCGACGACGCCGATGACCTCGACATCCTGGCGCGCGGGATCGAGTCCGATCCGCACGTGCGCGCCGACGGCGTCCGCGGCGCCGAAGAGACGGCGGGCGAGCGAGTCGCTGAGGATGGCCACGGGCCGGCTACGCGAGCTGTCCGCCCAGCTGAAGTCGCGTCCTTGCCGTAGCCGGATTCCGAGCACGTGGAAGAATGCGGGCGCCACCGGAGTTCGCTCGGAGACGATGGCGTCCTCCGGCGTGTCCTTGCGCGCCACCGGAGTGTTCCCGCCGCCGCCGCCGGCGGCCGGCTTCAGCAAGGAGACGCTGGCGGCCTCGATCCCGGGAACTTGCGAGATGCGGTCGACGAGTTGCGGGTAGTAGGCGTCGTTGTCGATGAATGCGTACGCCTGCGGACGCGGCTTCGGATAGGCGACGCGCACAGCGGTTCCGTGCATGCCGGAGTCGACGTGTCGCACGGCCTGAAGCGATCGCACGAGCAGACCGGCGCAGACGAGCAGCACGACCGACATGGCCACCTGGACGCCGACGAGCCGCTCTCCTGCGCGTCCGGTACGTGCAGTCGTGCGTGTGTGCGCCTGGACGCCTGGGCCCTGGCGGCCGACAAGCCACATCGGCGCGAGGCTGAAGAGCATGCCAAGCGCGACGGCAGCGGTCGCGGTGAAGGCCAGCACGCGCGCATCGGGCGCTGTGTCGAAGACTGAGGGAATGGTCATGTCCGCGAAGATGAGCCCGCGGATGGCGGCGCTTGTCCACGAGGCGACGAGCAGACCCGCGAGGCCTCCGGCCAACGCCAGCAGCAGGCTTTCGACGACGAGTTGTCGCGACACACGCCAGCGGCTGGCGCCGAGCGCCAGTCGGATCCGCAGTTCGTGACTGCGGAATGCCGTCCGCGACAGCATCAAGCTGGCGAGATTTGCCGAGGCGATGAGGAGAACCAGTCCCGCGATGCCGAACACGATCACGAGCGGCCTGGTGAAGCGCGCGCGCAACTGCGGCTCCGCACCCGTTGCCCCGGGCATCACCACCAGGGTCTGGCCGAGGAACTCGCGTCGTTCGGCCGCGGTCATCGTGCTCGGCACGGTCGCGTCCAGGAGCGCGGGCCATGCTGACGTGAGCGCCGCGCGCGCCTGTGCCTGCGTTACGCCGGGCTTCAGCCGGCCGACGACGTGGATCCATTGCGACGGGCGCGTCGCGACTGATGCAATCGGGCGCCCGTTGACGAGCGCGACCGCCGGCAGCGGGATCTGGAGGTCCGGCTGCGCCACGAGTCCGAACCCGGTGAAGCGCGGCGGCGAGACGCCAACGATCTGGAACGGCACGCCCTCGATGCGGATGGTCCGCCCGATCGCTCCCGGATCGCCGTTGAAATGGCGCAGCCAGTAGCCGTGACCGAGGACCACGACCGGCTGCGCTTCAGGCGGCGCCATCGCCATGTCTGCAGGGGTCAGCAGGCGGCCGACGACCGGCGCCACGCCAAGCTCGGTGTAAAGGTTGCCTGTTGCGCCCCACACAGCGCCGTTCGTCAGCGCGCCATCTATCTCGACGCCCATCACGGAGACACCCCACCATCCGATCACCGCGGTGAACACGCGTTCGGTCCGCGCGAGTTCCTGGAACATCGCGTACGAGAAGGCGGTCGTGCTCCCGCTCGCTGTTTTGGCGTCGACGATGATGAGGGTGTGCGGATCGCGGACCGGCAGATTGCGCAGGACGAGCGCGTTCAGCAGCGTGAAGATCGTGGTGTTGGCGCCGATCGCCAGCGCACACGTGAGGATCGCCACAGCGGCAAATGCCGGAGTGCGACGGTAGCTGCGGACGCCGTAGCGAACGTCCAGGATGATCGATTCGACCGATCGTCGCCAGGCAAGCGGAGGGAGACGGCGGACGAGCTGGGTGTCCATGCGCGTGTTCCTGGAGACAGGACGGCCTCGCCCGCCGAACGGTTCACTCCCGCTTCTGTGACCGGCCTCAGCGCCAGCCGTGACCGACGTCGATGACGCCCCAGCTCGTCGCAAGCAGATTGAACCCCGGCGGTGCCGTCAGCGGCTGTTGCCCGGATCCGTCTGCATGCATCGTCCACAACTGGTTGCTCGGGGTCTGGTGGAAGACGATTTCGTGGCCGTCCGGTGACCAGGTGGGCGTCAGGTCGTTGGTATTGTTGAATGTAAGGCGTGTGGTCTGCCCGTTCGCAACCGCGTCCTTGACGCAGATCTCAAAAGTCCCCAACCCGGCAGCATTGGCCGGTCCCATCCTGCACGCGAACAGAATGCGTGTGCCGTCGGGCGACCAAGCTGGGCCGCGTTTCTCGATGCCATCGTCGGTCAGTTGCTCCTGACCGCTCCCATCAGCATTCATCACGTAAATCTCGGCTGACGTGACTGTCGTCGACGGATCGTGGATGTAGCTCGTAAACGCGATCTTCCTGCCATCAGGCGACCAGCTCGGGTCGTCGTCGACGGTAAGCGGACGATTGAACGTGAGATTCGTCGGCACGGCGCCGTTCTGGAGCAGGTCGTCGACATTGACGACAAAGATGTCGCTGTCCTCCGTGGCGGCACCCGCGATGCCATTAATCGGCAGGCCAGTCCCCGACGCAGACGCATGGAATGCGATCATCTTCGAGACGTTCCGGTGCCGCTCGTCGGGCGGAGACCAGGTCGGCGATCCGCCGCGTGTCAGGAAGACCTGGTCCGTACCGTCATGATTCATCAGGAACAAGTCCGAGACGTTGATCGGCTCCCCGATGGCGCGCAGCCGGTTGCTGTCGAAAACGATTCTTCCCTTTCCGTCTGGCGAGAGCGCCGGGAAGCCATCGCCGAAGGCGTTGTTCGTCACTCGCCGCGGCATCGCAAAGGTTCCGTCAGTCAAGTAATCCATCGCGTAAATCTCGGCGGCCATGATCTGAGGAACAGCGTTGGGATTGTCCCGCGTGCTGGTAAAGAGAATGGTCGACGCAACCTGCTGCGCGCGAGACGGCACGCCAACTAATGTAAAGGCGACGATCACCGACATGCAGATTCGTTTCATGGCAGTCCCCCTTTTCATTGGTGCAGACGGCACCTTGAACTCAGCGTGCAGCGCAGCCTGCGCCGTACCAACGGTCGTGAAACAACGGCGCCGCAAACGGATTGGTCAGCGAGGACACATGGTTGGCGTTCGAGGGGTAAAGGGCGTACGGCGGTGCGGCATCAGCGGTGAGGCCGGTGACCGGATCGCGCACGGCCTCGAGAGTCGCGAACCACCAGTGATCGTCGATGGTGAACAACGGCGGCGGCGTGATGGCTTCGAGGTTCAACTTTCCATCAGCCGTCAACCCGAAGAAGGACGCGAGGCCGAAGTTGAACGTGAGGTCCGGTAGTGCGCTCGCGCCAGGAATATTCGCCTTGAGATAGCTCCACGTGTTCAAGAGAGGCGATGATGGTCCACCGCCCGACGGCGGGTGATCGCCGCCGAGCGCTCCCAGTGCGTCGGCGATCACGCCTGAAATCTGCGCCAGTGTGTCGGTTCCGCGCGGGACCTCGGCCGTCATGTCAATGGCCTTTTCGAAGCAACCGGCCGCGCTGGCGACGACCTCGAAGTCGGCTGGTTTGAGCGCTGTCATCGCAGCGATGTCGCCCGCCTGGGGCATCCCGCCAACCATCACGAGCTCGACGTTCCGCTCGGTCGCGTCGATCAAACGTCGATACGCGGATTCCGGTATGCCATCGTCCTGGTCGTAGGCTGGAGGCGCCTCGATGACGAAAAGATCGGCGACCTTCCCGATCTCGATCGAGCCAACCTGATCGTCCCAGCGAACCGCCCTCGCGGGATTGATGGTCACCATCTCGACGAGAAGCCGGTCGAGCGAGCGCTCCGCGGTGCCGTCGTCGTTTGGCTGTCCCAGAGCAAGATCAGGCACGAGATAACGTCGGCCGCCAAGCAGCCGGTCGTCGCGGAGCGCGCGATCGGCAATCTTCAACTCGGTCAGAAGATTTGGCGAGCCGCTCGGCGTCCAGTCGGTGCCCAGTGATACGAGCACACCGGCGGCGAGCGCGTCATAGACGGCTGCCGTCTGGCCATAGAGCAGCAGGTTCGAGAGCGGAGACCACACCAGCTTGGCGCCCAGGCCGTCACCCGTGCTGTCGACTCTGGCCGCGGGCGCATGCGCCATTTCAGAGAAATCGTCGGCCTCGAGCCCGATGCCGTGCACGATCACGGTGGCATCCGTCAGCAGATGTCTGGCTTTCAGGTCAGCGAACTCTGCCCGCGAGGACATCACGTCGCCAGGCCGTCGGTCGGCATCGCGCACGCCCTCGGCCAGGTGAACGAGCCACGCATCGACCAGACCGGCGGCCATCGCACTGCGGAGCGCTTCCGTGTCGCTCGGCGACAACGATCCGATGGCGCCGACGCGACTGAAAATCCGCCGCCGGCCGAAGTTCGTGCCGTCGACGTTCCGTGCGAGCAGCGAATCGTACGCCGGGTTCTCGCCGCCGCCTTGCGTGGTCGTCGTTGCTCCCAGGATCATTCGCGCCTTGCCGAACTTGACGACCTCGATCAATCGGTTCAGCGCCGCTTGCTCCGTCAGGATGGTCGATGGAGTGGTGATGAGACGCGCGCCTTCCAGCGGCTGATGCCCGAGCGCAGAGTTCCATTGATACCGATTGGCGTACGGTTCGATGCCCAGGGGTCTTCCGAGCGCCGGCTGCCGGTGAGACGACGGCGTCTGCCACAGCGGCACGGTGTCAAAGAACGGGTGATCGTGGAGATTGATCAGGCCGGGATAGATGTACGCATGCTGCCCCAGGGGCACCCGGAGGACTCCGGTCAGGTCGATATCCGCGGGCGCGCTCGCACCGCGCCAGATCGCCGCGATGCGGCCATCGCGAACCAGCACCCTTCCGGCGCGGATAACATCGCGCGACGCGTTCATTGTCACGATGGTGCCTTCGAGCAGGACGGCGGGGAACGAAGCGGAATCCGCGGCGACTCGCGATTTTCCGGCAACCACCAGTGTGACGATGAGAACAGCCGACACCCCCGCCGCAGTCCAGCTCCGCCTTTTCATTGTTGGCTCCTGCCTCTAAAGCGCGAAACCAGGGCAACAGCCGTCAGCGGACCCGAGGCGGTGTTAGACTCTCGGGGCCCTGCGAACTGGCCGAGAGTCGGCTAATGGTTGTGTCCACCCCGCCGCATCAAGTCACTTCTCTGTTGCAGGCATGGAGCCTGGGCGACGATGAGGCGCTCCAACAGCTCATTCCTCTCGTCTATGAGGAATTGCACCGCGTGGCCCGCCGCTACATGTCCGGTGAGCGAGCCTCGCACACGCTCCAGACCACGGCTCTGATTCACGAGGTGTACGTCCGGCTGGTGGACGTCCCGAGCGCGTCCGTCCGTAACCGCGCACACTTCTTCGCGATCTGCGCCCGCTTGATGCGTAATGTCCTCGTCGACTTCGCTCGATCGCGTGGTTACGAAAAGCGAGGAGGCGGCGCCGTGCACGTGGCACTGAACGAAACCCTCTATGTGTCGTCGTCACCGGATCCGAATCTGGTTGCGCTCGATGAAGCGCTCGTGCAGCTTGCGGCGGTCGATCGTCGAAAGAGCGAGGTGGTCGAGCTTCGCTTTTTTGGCGGGCTGAGCGTCGAAGAGACGGCCGAAGCCCTCTCGATCTCGCCCGAAACCGTTACCCGGGACTGGAGATTCGCAAAGGCGTGGCTGTTGCGGACATTGAATCCGAAGGACGGCCATGGATGCTGACCGCTGGCAGCGGCTCCAGGATCTGTACCACGCGGCCTCATTGCTTCCAGCGGCACGGCGGGTCAGCTTTCTCGACGAGTCGTGTGGCGGCGATCATGCGCTGCGCGGCGAGCTCGAATCGCTTCTGGCAGATCACACCGGCGAGAAAGAGTTTCTCGAAGAACCCGCTGTCCACGTCGCTGCCCGGCTGATCGCGCGAGATCAGTCAGACGTCAGCGACTTGCTGAGCGGGACGACGATCGGCCACTTCGACATCCTCGATCAACTTGGCAATGGTGGCATGGGTGTGGTCTACGAGGCCGTCGACAGACGCCTCGGACGGACCGTGGCGTTGAAGTTTCTGCCGGCGAGCGTCGCCTCCGACCCGAACGCGCTCGAGCGCTTCAAGCGCGAAGCTCGCGCCGCCAGCGCGCTGAACCATCCGAACATCTGCACGATCTACAGCATCCAGGACACGGGCAACCGGCTGTTCATCGAGATGGAGCGGCTCGAAGGCCAGACGCTTGGCGAGCGCATTGGGGCGAAATCGCTTGACGCAGATGACGCAGTGTCGGTCGCAATGCAGCTGGTTGACGGGCTGGAAGCCGCGCACGCCAAAGGCATCGTGCATCGCGATCTCAAACCGGGCAACGTCTTTTGCACCACGCGCGGCACGGTGAAAATCCTGGATTTTGGCATCGCGAAACTCGATTCTGCACCCGATGTCGACGCCGACGCCGTGATGGGCACCGACGGCTATATGTCGCCCGAACAGGCGGCCGGGGAGTTCGTCGATTCGCGCACTGACCTTTTCGGCTTCGGTGCGCTTGTCTACGAAATGACGACCGGCTGCGCCGCATTTCACGGGCGCTCTTCCGCATCGATCCGCCACGCGATTCTGAACGACCAGCCGGTCCCGCCGCGGTCCTTGAATCCCAAGGTCCCGGCCGCTCTCGAACGCATCATTCTGAAGGCGCTGCAGAAGAACCGCGAGCAGCGCTATCAGCGTGCGTCTGAGATACGGGCGGACATCGAACGGCTGCAGCATGGTGCGCGACGCCGTCACCGGCTTCGCGTCAGTGTCGTCGCTCTCCTCGTGATCCTGGCTGCCGGAATTGCGCCGTACTACTTCTTCCGGGAAGCGGACGACGTGTTCGCGAACGTGCGTGTGCGACAGCTGACCCACAATGCGAGCGAGGACAGCGTGCGAAGCGGCGCGATTTCACCGGACGGCCAGTACCTCGCATATACGGACGCCCGGGGAATTCACGTGCAGGCGGTGGAAACCGGTGAGGTGCGGACAATTCCGGCGTCCGCCAGTCTGCCGAACGACTCGACATGGGACCTGACACCCGGATGGATGCCGGACAAATCAGGATTCGTCGTCAATTTGCTGCATGGTGTCGACGTCGCACGCTCGAGCGTGTGGGTCGTAGGGCCGACCGGTCCGCCTCGAAAGATCCGTGACCACGCTCAGGCCTTGCCCGTCGTTCCTGAAGGTGCGTGGATCGCGTATGCCCCAGATGGAAGACAGTACGAGTATCGAAGCGTCTGGTTAATGGATCAGAACGGTGGGAACGCGCACCAACTGTTCAACGTGGACGCTGGCAGTTCGATCGCGCACCTCTCGTGGTCCCCGGATGGGCACCGCATTGTGTACCTTCGCCGGGAGGGGGCCGGAAGGGCCCTTACTTTAGAGACACGTGCCTTCTCGGGTGGTCCCGCGTCGACGGTTCTGCGCAGCGCCGACGCCATCCAGGGGCCCATATGGCTCCCCGACGGCCGATTGTTATATAGCCTCGAACGATCCGCGATTGGCATGAGCGGGGGGACGCAGCCGTGCACGCACTGGCAGATGCCGATCAGCAGCACGGGCCAGCCGCTTGGAAAAGCGACCCGTCTGGCGGGCTGGTTGCCGCAGTGCGTCGGTTCGCTCAGCTTCACGGCGGATGGCAGGCGGGCCGCGTATCTGCAAGGTGTCCTCGATGACGCGATCTATGTCGCCGACCTCGATGCCGACGGGAACGTGAGCTCGTCGTCTCGGCGACTGACGTTCACTGAAGGCCGTAACATTCCGAGCGGCTGGACGCCGGACAGCAAATCGCTCGTCTTTGTCTCCGATTCGGATGGTCGGGCCACTCTGCTTCGTCAAGCGATCGACATCGACACACCGCAACTGATCAGTCACGACCCGGGAATCATGGGCTTCGCGCGCGTGACACCGGACGGAGCGTGGGTTATCTATCGGCGGGAATCGAGCAGCGGTGTCCGACTGATGCGGGTCCCAATCACCGGTGGCGTCTCGCGCGAATTCGTGACCGGCAGACTAGCCGATGGCGGTGTCCGATGTGCGGTGCTGCCAGCCCGCGGCTGCGTGATCGCGCAACGCAGTGTCGACGGGCGTCAGGTGGTATTCACATCGATCGATATTGACAGCGGCCGGGGGGCGGAGCTGGCGCACCTCGCCGCCGACCCCGACACGCAGTATCGATGGGCGTTGTCGCCCGATGGCGGTGGGATCGCGTTCTTCAGCGCGACGGATTCGACGATCCATGTCGTCTCCACGACCGGGTCGCCACCGCGGGATGTGTCGCTCCAGGCCCGCAAGGGTCTCGGCTACGTGAGTTGGACGAGCGACGGGAAAGGGCTATTGGTCCCCACGGTCGAGGAGAACACCGCCACGCTGCTCTCGGTGGACTTTCGCGGGAATGCCCGAGTGGTGTCGCGCCAGCCAGGTGCGATCGATATTTCCGGCATCCCCTCACCCGACGGACGCCACGTCGCGGTGTGGGTGCGGCGTCACCACGCGAACCTCTGGCTGGCGGAGCGGCCGGACTGAGTCCTGCCGCTGGCTCGGACTTGTCTATCGGTCGTGTCGGCTGGCTGGTGGCGCGGCCTCGAGCCGATTCGGCTATTCGAGCGTCCTGCAATCTGTGCGCAGTAGCTTTCTATTGCAAAGTTATTTATCATCCACAGATATGCGATCTGAATCGGGCTTGACTCGCTCGGAGACGCTGTTTGCGCTGCTGGTCGCCGTGGTGATCACGGTGGGGGGCGGGGGCGCACTCTACTTCGCAGCCACGATGGCCGTCCACCCGGATCCGGCGGCCGTACCGTCAACCCCCGGCGTGCATGCCGAGCGGTACTCGGGTGCGATCGACGAATCCAGGCGGCTGGCGCACGCGTTGCTGCTGGAAGAGAACCTGCCCGGAGTCTCGGTGGCCGTTGCCCGCGAGGGCGAGATCGTATGGTCCGAGGGCTTTGGCTGGGCAGACGTCGAGGATCGCGTGCCGGTGACGCCGCGCACGCAGTTCCGTCTTGGCAGCGTCTCGAAAACGTTGACGGCGGCGGCCGTCGCGCTGCTGTACGAGCGCGGACGCATCGATCTTGATGCCCCGGTTCAGGGCTACGTTGCTGAATATCCACAAAAGCAATGGCCGGTCACGACGCGCCAGTTGATGGGCGACATCGCCGGCGTTCACCGTATCCGCGGTGACGGCAATGACAACCCGCCCGGTGGCCACTGTGCGAATCTCGACGAAGCGGTTGCGACGTTCGCCGGCGAGCCACTGCTGTTCGAACCGGGCACCCGATATCGCTTCTCAACATACGGCTGGATCCTTCTCAGCGCGGTGGTCGAGGCAGCGGCCGGGGAACCTCTACCCCTGTTCATGAAGCGCGAGATACTCGAGCCGGTGGGCATGGAGAGCACGGTCGTCGAGGACGGTGGCGACGTCCCGGACATCACGTCGTCTTACATCCCGCGGGCGTCGATGCGAACCAAGCTGGGCGTGCGGAAGCGGTCGCGGCTCGACAACTCGTGCCTCGCGGGCGCCGGTGCGTTTTTCTCCACGCCAGCTGACCTGGCGCGATTCGGGTCGGCGATGCTGAAGCCAAGACTGTTGAAGGCTGAGACCATCGCGCTCCTCCAGACGCCGCTGCGCCTGGCGTCAGGCGCGTCCACGGACTTCGCGCTGGGCTGGAAGGTCGAGCGCGTGCAACTCGCTGGCGCTTCCACGCGGATGGTCGCGCACCGCGCGACTCCCAATGGCAGCACCGTCGCGCTGCTCACGTTCCCCGATCTCGGCGTGGTGGTGGCCGCCGCAGCGAACATCTCGCCTACTGACGGCGTTGACTCAACCGGCCGCAAGATCGCGGAAGCGTTCATCAGGCCACCGATTGACCGGTAACGACACGTGGTTCTCATCCGCGGTCAGTCGTGTCGCAGCGCCTGAAGAGGCTCGACGCGCATCGCGCGCCGTGCTGGAACGTAGCAGGCGGCAACCGTTACGGCGGCCAACAAGCCGGCGATCACGATGAACGTTCCTGCATCCGTCGCGGACACACCGTACAGGTAGTGCGCAAGCAGACGCACCGAGGCCAGCGAGGTAGCCAGGCCGAGCGGTAGTCCGATCACGACGAGCCGCAGGCCTTCGCGAAGGACGAGACCTACGATCGCCGCCGACCTCGCGCCGAGGGCGATTCGTATACCTATCTCACGCGTCCGCTGCTCGACCGAGCCGGCGACGACACCGTACAGCCCGAGCATGGTCAGGAGCAACGCCAGACCGCCGGCGAAGCTCAACACGCCCATCGCGATCGGAACCTCCGCTTCCTGGTTCGCGAGCACACGGGTCAACGACATGGCCTGGCGAATCGGCACATGCGCGTCAACGGCAAGGATCTCGCCGCGGAGCGCGGGGAGCGCGGCTTCGACGTCGCCGTTCACGCGCACCATGAGGCTCCCATCATCCCGCCGGCCAGGGTCAGAACAGAACAGATACGGGCGGGCTGTGTCGCCCTGCGCCCGTAGCCCCTGGTAACGCGCAATCCCCAGCACCTCAAACGGCTTGCCGCCAACCATCAGCGTGCGCCCGACGGCATCCTGCTCTATCCCGAAGCGACGGGCCAGCGCTTCGTTCACGACCACCGTTGGTCGAGCCAGCTCGATGTCGCGCATCTCGATGTCACGCCCGGAGAGAATCGGAATCCGCAGCGTTTCGAAGAAACGGGCGGCGACCCAGTTCACGGGCACTTTCAACGCGTCCTCGGGACGGGCTGGTGGTTGCCCCGGAAGGAAGACATCGGCTGTTGAGCCCCACAGCGGCAGTGGGATCCATACGAACGACATCGACTGGACGAAGGCGAGCGACTCGAGGCGTCGACGCACTTCCGCCTTGTAGAGTGTCGCCTTCTCCGCTCTGTAGCCGGCCCGTCCCGGCGCGAGGTTGAAATATGCGATGTGCTCGGGGTCGAAGCCGGGGTCGTGCCACACGGTGCGCGTGCTCTGGATCGCGAGGGCGGCGCCGACGAGAAGCACGACCGACAACGCGACCTGCATGACCAGAAACGTCGTCCGCAGGCGCGAGCGTCGTGGTGCGGCGACGTCGCCTTTCAGTGCGGGCACGAGCACGGGGCGTGACGCCTGCAACGCGGGCAGGAGTCCGAAGGCGATGCCCGTGGCTGTCGCGATACTCAGGGTCAAGAGATATGCCGACATGTCCAGGGTCAATGGATAGAGGTGGCGCGCACCGTCGAACATTTCGCGCGCGTAGCCGCGTTCGAGCAGCGTCTTGCCCCATGACGCGACCACGAGGCCGGCGGCTCCCCCGAGTGTGGACAGCAGGAGGCTCTCCGTCAGAAGCTGATGGACCACGCGGCCTCGACCGGCGCCGAGCGCCAGCCGAATCGCGATCTCTTTGCGGCGCGCGGCGTGCCGCGCCAGCAGGAGACCCGCCAGGTTCACGCAAGCGATCGTTAGCAGGCACGCGACGGTGGCCACGAGGACCAACGGCAGGCGGGCCTCGCTGGACCGGGCCTCCGGGTCAAGGCCTCTCAGCTTCGAGACGACGAGGCCGAGGTCGCGGGTCGTTTCTGGATGGGCTTGCTCCAGTTGGCGCGCGATGAGCATCATCTCCGCCTGCGCGTCAGCGAGCGTCCGACCGGATTTCAGCCGGCCGATGAGATCCACTTGTCTGGTCGCACGGTTCGCCAGCGCGGCATCGGTGAACGCCGTCCTATTGGGAACAAAGATGTCGGGGGTCCACCCGGCACTGGAACCATCGAAGCCAGCCGGCGCGACGCCGACGATCGTATACGGCATGTCGTCAAGCACGAACCGTGCACCGACAACGCGCGTGTTTCCGGCGAAGCGTTTCTGCCAGAACGCGTGACTCAGGACCACGACCAGGTCGCGTCCCGCGGGGGTGTCTTCGCTTGCGAGAAAAAAGCGCCCCTGATGCGGTCGGAGGCCCAGCACACCGAAGTAGCTTGGCGAAACGACGACGGTCAGAAGCTGCTCGCCGCGCTCGGTGTCGGTCAGCATGGTGACGTTGCCGTCGCTGGCCAGCTCGCTGAAAACGGTCGCGTGGTCGCGAAAATCGAGGTAGTCGGCGTATGACAGCTCGTGCCCTTCAGGTCGCCCGTTCACGAGACGACAGATCCGCACGAGCCTTTCCGGATCGGCGGCTCCCGCCGGCGGCGCGAAGAACAGTGCGAAAGTCAACGAGTACACTGACGTCGCGGCGCCGATTCCGAGGGCGAGCGAGAGAACTGCAATCAGCGTAAATGCGGGGGATTGCCGAAGCGAGCGCGCGGCCAGCCGGAGATTACTCATCCAGGAGCGAGACGAAGCCGAGGACAGGCTGGTTCACTGTCGGGCGCAGTATATCCGGTGCCGTCGTAGGGGTCATTGATCCAACCAGCCCG
The DNA here is from genome assembly GCA_046732715.1 of Acidobacteriota bacterium. Lineage (GTDB taxonomy): Bacteria > Acidobacteriota > Vicinamibacteria > Vicinamibacterales > 2-12-FULL-66-21 > JALZOC01. The sequence goes on from JBKPNQ010000127.1 coordinate 14,214, forward strand.
GCGAGTCGCGAAAGGATTCATCAAGCTGCCGACCGATAAGTAACCGCGCCGTTTCTGCTGTCGTTTGAGACAGCGTATTCTTGGTCGCACGATGATCTCTGCCGCAGATCTGACCGGCGCCATGCTCGGGATGCTGTTTCTCACGCTTGGGCTGGCCGCTGGTGCAGCGGTTCCGCTCCGCAGCGTCCGCCACGATCGCACGCTCCTCTGGTTCAGCGTCTTCACGTTTCTGTACGGGCTCAGGCTGATCGCCCGGAGCGATCTCGTACACGAAGTTGGCTCCGTATCAATCGGAGCCTGGCACGTGACCGCAGACGTGATCACCTACGTGATCCTGACTGTGGCCGCACTGCTTGCGTCATCGGCGCTGGCAAATGGGCCGCGCCGCGTCCTGCGCTACGTGTGGACGATCGACCTTGTCGGAGCCTTCGTTGCGATCGCGTGGGATATAGCGGTTGGCCGATCGGGAGCGGCGATGCCGCTGAACAGAGTGCTCGTGATTGGCAACATCGGTGTCGCCGTTCTGTCGGTTGCGGCCGATACCCGGCGCCACCGGTGGACTCACGACGGCTGGATCGTGCTCGCCGGCGCGGCCGTCTTCTCAGGCGTCGCTGTCGTGCAGAACGTGAGCGGTGGCTTGTTCGGCCATGTCGACCCCGAGCCGTTCGCGATGCTGACTCTGGTCGCGTGCCTTGGTTACGTGGTTGTGAATCGCGTTTTTCAGACCGAGCGCCGCGTCGCAGCCGTCAGTCGCGAGCTCGAGACCGCGCGGCAGATCCAACGGTCGATCCTCCCGAAGCGCCCGCCGGCTATGGACGGATTGTCGATTGCCGCGCACTACGATTCGATGGCGGAGGTGGCCGGCGATTTCTACGACTTCGTCGTCACTCCGTCCGGTCAGCTGGGCGTGCTTGTCGCCGACGTCTCAGGCCACGGCGTGCCGGCGGCGCTTGTGGCCTCGATGGTCAAGATCGCGCTGGCGGTTCAGGAAGGGGAGATCGGGGATCCGGGCCTGGTCTTGACGCGGATGAACCGCGCCCTATGCGGCCGGTTCGAATTGGCGTACGTGACCGCCACCTTCGCGCTGATTGACCAGCGCAGTCGAACGCTGACCTATGCGGTCGCCGGACATCCTTCTCCCCTGCTCGTGCGCGCCACAGGACAGGTCGAGTCGCTCGATGAGCGGGGCATGGTGCTCGGATTCCTTCCCGACGCATCCTACACATCCGCGACCGTTCGCGACCTCGCTGACGGCGACCGGATCGTGTTCTACACCGATGGCATTACGGAGGCGTCACGGGGTGACGGTGAATTCTTCGGCGATCGACAGTTTCGCGATGTGCTGACGATTGGGCTGTCTCAGCCCGCCGATCGATTTCTGGCAACGCTGGTCGACGGAGCACGTCAGTGGACCGGCGCCGATTTCGAGGACGACGTCACCGTTGTCGTGGTGGATTGGATTGGTCCAGCGGCCACGGTCTGAGAGGCGGCGCTGAGGCGGCGTTGTGTCGCGCGGTTGATGGCGATGAGCAACATCTCAGTCGCGCTGTTGCTTGCGTTGACGGCCGCGAGCGGGACTTGATACGAACTGCGGCGACGATGACGCGGCCCTGGGTTTGCGCTTCGCTAAGAGCGTTAGCCGGGTACCGTCGTACATCAACTGCCTACTGATTCGCGGCCCCGCACCGTTGTGACGCGTGAGCGAAGGGTCACGAAGGAAGGCTAGAGCGTTCTGAGCGCGGTGACGGGATCGACGGCGCTGGCCCGCCGC
>JBKPNQ010000128.1:0-42190 GCA_046732715.1 Acidobacteriota bacterium
TCGGAGCGTGGTGTCGTACCGGTCTCGGACACCGGAGAAGCCCGTCGCGAGCGGCTCGACGTCCACCCGCTGACGGAGCAGCGCCTCCCGCTCCGGCTCGGGAAGTGTGGTCGGCAGCGTCGCCGCCTGAATCGACGGCCACAGCCCGATCAGTGCCGCGCTCGCCACGCCGATCGACACGCCGGGCGCGAGGCGTCCGACCAGGTTCCACGATCGAGCCGGCCTCGGCGGGTCGCCGGGGGCCGTTCGCACAGGCGCGAAAGGCACGAAGAGGTCGGCCGGATAGTCAGCTGCCAGGCCGTTGGAGCCGTTCGCCGCGACGCCGATCACCGTGACAGGCCGCGCGTCGACCTTGATCGTCTCGCCGACGCCGGAGGCATTCCCGAACACGCGGCGGCGGAACTTCTCGCTGATCACGATGACGGCATCGTCGGAATCGGCGAAGGACCGGCCCACCGACAGCCGCGCGCCAAGCATGTCGAAATAGTTCGGCGAGACCCTTTCTGTCGACGCGTCGAACGCTTCGGACGGCGCCTCGACATGCACGAGTCCTCCGCCGGAGTACATCGACAGCTGCGCGAAGGAGCGCTGCGCGCTGCGGTACGCCGCGAACGTGTCGGCATAGAAGTACCCCGTCGCGTTGCCGCGCGCATCGGTGGCCGAGAGGGCCACGAGCTGTTCTGGACTGGGCAGCGCGAGTTTCCGGAAGACGAGTGTGTTGAGCAGGCTGCCGACCGCCGTGGTCGCGCCCACCGCCACCGTCAGCGTGACGATGACAATCAAGGAGAAGGTCGGCGCCCGTCGCAAACTGCGGATGGAGTGCCGAACGTCAAGGCTGAGTGCGTCCCACATGCGAGAAGGTTAGTGTAACGCGCCTCCGCAGTCTGCGCGCCTTCTGCCATCGTGGCGATGCTCGGCACGACCGTGCAAGACAAGAGGGCCCCAGAAACTGAGGCCGACCATGCGGAGCGTGCTTTCCCATGACGTGTGATCTTGTGGAATTGCTGCTTGTGTTCGCGGGCCATGGCGCACCCTACACCCGTATGGCAACGAAACTCTTCTTGTCGTGATTCAAACGTTGACGTCGACATTCAGCGGCACTGGAAGGTCGACTCAGGCTGTGACAACGCTGATCCGGCCAGCTTTCCGCCAGCGGGGCTTTCGTCGAATCACGATCTCGACGTCCTGGTCGAGCGCCGTCAGCAGGTTCATCAAGCGCTCGACGGAGAAGCCCGCTAGCTTGTAGTGGCGAAGCGCAGAAATCTTCGGTTGCGTAACTCCCAGAACTTTGGCCCCATCTGCCTGCGAGAGCTTCCGCTCTTCCAGTGCCTGGTTCAACGCATAAGCCAGGCGCAGCGTGGCATGACGCTCCGACGCGTCTGGAAACCCGAGATCGGCGAACACGTTCTTCGTCCCACGAATGACGCGTTCACGTCGTTGAGATCGCTGGTTGCCATGGTGCTTCGTCCTTATTTCTGTGCCTCAGGAAGTGGCAGTCGCTTGACGGCTTCGGCGACCTTTCGGCAGGACGCGATGAGGTCAACCAATAACCGTTCGTCGACGTCGAGCGCTCCCTCGTACTCAGACCGGTTCCGCATGTCGTGACACTTCGACAGCACACGCCAGACTTCCGGTCCGAGGCCCAACGTGTCCGGCAGCACTTGAAACACGATGTAGCGCTTCGACGGCCGGTAGCCGCGATGTCGAAGCGCCGCCAAGCACAGCCCGTGCGCGGCGCTGTAGGCGAGGTCGAACCTGCTGTACAAAGAGTTCGACGTGTTCTCGGCGTCCCTCAGCCTCGCCAGTCCTGACTGCACGAGGCCGGCGAACTCGTTCGCGTCGCGTGACTCCTTTGACAAAACCCCGCCAGGCCCGGCGAGACGATCAAGCGGCGACTGGGAGGTCATTCTCGCCGCCGATTATCCAGATCTTCGGCTGCTCTAAGACGCGCGTCACGAAGGCATTCTCGCCGCTGGCGCGTGTGGAGAATTCCGCCGTCGTGTAGACCGTCGGATTGACCTGCCGTCCGAGCTGCCTGCTCGCTCGTTCGAGGGCGCCGAAGACCTCCCCGTACGAGAGACTGTCACTGACGATCATCAGGTCGATGTCGCTGGCCGCATGGTCGGTCGCCTTCGCGACGGAGCCGTACACGAACGCGGCTCGAATCGCTGAAGACAGTGGCTTCAACGCAGCCCGCAACGGCTCTGCAAGGACAACCGTTTTTAGCACGATGCTCCGTAGTTCGCCGAAGAGCGGAGCCTCCGTGTTTGCTTGGTAATGCTTCTGGTGACCGACCCGTCGGGCGACAACCAGACCACTGTCTTCGAGCTTCGCCAGCTCCCGCTGCGCCGCACCGGATCCAGTACCCCCGGTCCGGATCACTTCCGACGCGTAGAAGCTGCGATCGGGATGGCCAAAGAGGACTCCCAGCACACGTTGCTGCGTCTTGGTAAAGAGCGCATCGGCGAGGCTCCGACGACGAGACGGGGCATACTTTGAATTCGAACCCAATATGGGTACGATCATACCCACGTTGGGAATGCACGTCAACGGGTCATGCCGGGAGAGGGGGAACGATGGGGGGAACGAGGTCTCGCGCGGGGTGTTCCCCCTTGGTGAGATTGATCCCGCAGCCTTGCGTCTCCATTTCCGAACGCCTCACGCGAAATCGAAACGGATAAGAAGTTGTATCCCCAGTGCAGGTTGCGAGTAAATTCGAGAGGGGCGGCGGTCTATGCCGCCCGCTGTCGCAGCCATCGTCGATGCATGCGCCCTCGACGGACGACAATCCGGTCTCGAACTCGCGGAAAAGTTTGGAGATACTCTGGACACGCGAGAGGTCGTTGACGGAAACAAATGCGAGGGAAGGGTTTAGTGGAGCGGGCTACGGGGATCGAACCCGTCTAACTGGCTTGGGAAGCCAGAGCATTACCACTATGCTAAGCCCGCGTTCAAAGAGGATCGTATCAGGGTCAGGGCTCAAGGCTCAAGGCTGCAAGCTCGATCGCTCGCGCCTTCACTCGAAATGAACGCGACCATCTCATTACGTCGAAGCCACTTGACGTCGAAGCCACTTGACATCTCGACCAAATTTGTACGACTATATCTGAGCTTGTACTAGTATGACGAAGCGATTAACAAGACCCGAAGATCTCGTGCCGTTGCCGCCGGCGACGTTCCACATCCTGCTCAGTCTCGCCGAGGGTGAACGACACGGCTACGCGCTCAAACGCGAGATCGCGAAGCGAACCGACGGAACACTGACGCTGGGACCTGGCGTGCTATACGGCGCCATTGCAAAAATGCTGGCTCAGGGACTGATCGAGGAGTCTTCGGAACGGCCCGATCCGCATCTCGACGATGAACGCCGCCGGTATTACAAAATCACCGCCTTCGGCCGAAAGGTCGCCCAGGCTGAGGCCACGCGTATGCGCGATCTCGTTGCCCTGGCGGCCGCCCGCCTGGGGTCACGCGAAACCGCATGAGGTAACTCTATGCGCCGTTCTCTTTGGGTGTATCGGCTCCTCCTAAAGCTATATCCGGCGCAATTCCGCGAAGAGTATGGCGGGCCGCTTCAGCGGCAGTTCAAGGACGACTACGCCGAGGTTCGCACCAGGCGCGACGTCGTCCGCCTCTGGTTCTTCACTCTCATCGATTTCCTCCGCTCGATGCCCGGCCAGGTATCACGTGAAGTCCAACAGGACGCGCGACACTGCTTCCGGCTGTGGAAGCGCCGCCCCGTACATACGGCAATCATCGTGGGAATACTGGCCGTCTCGATTGGCGCAACCACCGGTGTATTCAGCGTGCTGAACGCCCTCGTGCTGCGCGCCTTGCCGTTTCCGGAAGCCGACCGGATCGCCACGCTCAAGAACTTCGGGCCGCCCCGTGACGGCTTTCACGACTGGCACCAGCACAGTCCGTATCTGGCTGACGCCGCTACCTACGACACCTACGACGTGAACGTCCAAGGGACCGGAGCCGTGCATCGCCTGCGGTTAGCGGAGACATCGTGGAATCTCTTGTCGATGTTGGGTCGAGAGCCGCAGCTGGGCCGCGGCTTCAGCGCTGGTGAAGATGTTCCCGGCCGGGACAGGGTCGCAATCCTCGGCTACTCGGCGTGGCGTGACCTGTTCTCGGGGGATCCGAACGCGGTTGGGTCACCGCTTCGCATCAATGGGACCGTGTTCACGGTTGTCGGCATCGCGCCTCGTGACCTTGACTTCCCTCAGAGGAGCGATCTCTGGACGCCCACGACGTTTGACGTCCAGCTCATTCCAAAAACGGAATCGGTTGTGTTCTGGACGACGATCGGTCGTCTCAAACCCGAGCTGACTTGGACGCAGGCTCGCGCCGCTTTTGAGACCGAAGCGAGCCAGCGCGATCCTCAACGTCGCAATCTCGACGCGGCGAATCGCGCCGCGCTCATCCCGCTTCAGGACCAGGTTGCAGGACCGGCAAAGCGCGCGTCCGTGATCCTGATGTATGCGGTCGTGCTGCTGTTGCTCGTCGCCTGTGCCAACGTCGCGAACCTCCTGCTCGCGCGCACTGTGGCCCGTTCAAACGAGCTGAGGATCCGCGCCGCGCTCGGCGCCAGCCGGGCACGAATCGGTCAACAACTGGTGACTGAAGCGTTGATGCTGACTGGGGTCGCCACGGTTGCCGGACTGGCGATTGGCGCCTGGGTGACGCAGGTCGCCACGCTCGCACAGCCCCCACAGCTACGCGCGCAATCCTACACCGTGATGGATCCACGCGTGCTGGGGTTTGCGATCGGCGTCTCGGCACTGACCGCCTTGACGTTCATCATCGGCCCCGTCGCCTACGCCTCGCGGGAAGCGCTTACCGTGACCCGTGCGGCAACGCCGCCGACACGCGACACTCGAACCCGCGCGATCCTCACCGTGCTGCAGGTCGGCGTCGCCATCGTGCTCGTGACCGGATCCGTAGGTCTCGGCCGTGCATTTCTGCAGCTATTGCACGCCGACGGAGGTTACGACATCGACTCGATCGTCACGATGAACGTCTCGCTTGCCGGCACGCGCTACGAGAACGCCTCGGATACGCGTTCGTACTACGACCGCGTGATGGAGCAGGTGCGACGCGTGCCGGGAGTGGTTGCCGTCAGCGGGACGCAATCGACCCCTCTGAACACATTCGGGTTTCCGGGGGGCCGTTTCAACATCGACAATGCCGGTCCGCTGACATTGGTGCCGGTGGTCAACGTGGAGCCGCGGTTTTTTGCCACCATGGGCGCCCGAATGATCGCCGGCCGCGACTTCACCGATGAAGATCGTACGAGTTCCGAACGGATGGCGGTGATCAACGATGCGTTCGCCTCGGCGTATGGTGCACCAGACTCGCTGCTGAATCGATATGTCACCACGTCCCGCTGGCCCCGTTTACGGATCGTGGGCGTCGTCCGGCGGCTGCGCTACGGACAGGAACTCGACCCGGGTCCGCAGATCTTTACGCTTGCCCGCGAACCCCACGCGCTCACGATCGTTGCCAGGCTCGGTGTGGACGCCGGCGGCAAGATCGGCGCGCTCCGGCAGGCAGCACAGGCCGTTGATCCGAACGTGCCGATCTTTGAGATCAAGACGCTCGATCAGCTCCTCGACAGCGTGCTGGCGCGTCCACGGTTTTACACCACGGTCCTGGTGTTCTTCGGTGGTCTTTCGCTGCTGCTCGCCCTCGCGGGCGTGTACGGCGTCGTGTCGTACTCCACAGCGCAACGCACCCGCGAGATGGGCGTGCGACTCGCACTCGGCGCGACGCCGCAACGTCTGCGTCGAGGGCTGTGCGGACGAACCGGCCTGATGATTCTCGCATCCGCCGTCGCAGGCACCGCCATTGCGTTAGCTGCAGGAAAGTATCTGGCGGCTCTTGTTCGAGGGGCCGAACAACGCACGCTTGGGACTTCCATCGTGGCAAGTGGCATCACCATCTGCATCGCGGCGCTCGCGAGTTGGTCGGCGACTCGGCAGATCGCCCGGCTGGACGTAGCCGAGATCCTGCGCGTCGACGCGATGGATTAGCGCGGGGGAGCCTGACCGAACTCGAACTGGCGCCAGAACACGGTCTCCTGCTTGAATCGGTTCACCAATTTCTTCGTGGACAGCATCCGCGTCTCGGAATCCGCAACGATGACTCGCAGCCAGCCTGTCTTGATCTGACCGATTCGCTCGGCTGGGTCGCCGTCGCAGTAGATACGGCCGCACTCCGGCGGCTCAGCGTAGATCTGGGAGAGCGCCAACGTTACCTGTTGTTGCACCTTCCACCGTTTGTCGTCACGCGGGACATTCGAGTCATCGCTCAGCAGTGCAAACAGCAGCGGCGTCACACGTGTGCCATGTCGCGCGACCAGCGCGACCTCACGAACCGGTGGCGGCGCTTGCGACGGCCAGGTTCCCTTCAGTTGCTGCGCCGCCTGAACCAGGCGGTCGACGTCGGCCTGCATATTGGAGCCGGCCGGCGGGATCGCTCCGGCCTGGAATAGCCAGAACGCGACGAGAAGCGCGCGCACCATCGTCATGGCTCTGACAATTAAATACGCTCGAGTGACAGAACCGTCATGAAATCAGGGCAACGGGCCCTGAATCCGGAGCCGGTCGCAACGTACACGCCCGGCCATGTACCTCGAACGGGGCGGGAAGGTTTTCTTGCGCGCCGGCTCAGTCGCTACGTTCGTTCGCGCCTCAGCTCCGGATGAACGCCAAGACCTCGTCGCGCTTTTGCTCCATCTTCGTCTCGGTCGTCGCCTCGAGATTCAGACGAATCAACGGTTCGGTGTTGGACGCCCGAACGTTGAAGTGCCAATCGGGATACTCGACCGACACTCCATCCATCGTGTAGGTCTTCGCGTCGGAGTACTTCGCCGCCAGCGCGTCCACCTTCTCCTGGACGACGTGCTGGTCCGGCATCTTGGTGTTGATCTCGCCTGAGATGAAATACTTCTCGGCGAGCGGCGCCACCAGCTCCCGGAGCGTCTGTCCCTTGTGCGACATCAGCTCGAGCATCAGGAGCGCCGGGATGAATCCGTTATCGGCGTAGAAGTTGTCGCGGAAGTAGTAGTGTCCGGTGACCTCGCCGCCGAAGATCGCGCCCTCTTCGCGCATGCGCTTCTTGAAGAACGCATGGCCGACGCGGTTCATCAGCGCCGCGCCTCCGTATTTCGCGACCGTGTCCTTGACCGCATAGCTCGCGCGGACGTCGTAGACCACTTTCGAGGCAGGGTGCTTTCGCAGAAAAGCCTCGGCGAGCAGCGCGGTCACGAAATCCCCGGCGATGAATTCTCCGGCGCCGTCGATGAAGAAGCAGCGATCGGCGTCGCCGTCCCAGGCGATCCCGATGTCGGCCTTGTCGCCGACGACGCGCTCGACGATGTCGCGTCGGTTTTCCTCGATGAGCGGGTTGGCTTCGTGATTCGGGAATGTACCGTCGATGTCGAAGCACAGCCGCGTGGTCTTGCAGGGAAGCCGCTCGAATAACCTGGGCGCAACGAGGCCGGCCATGCCGCTCCCAGCATCGAGCACAACGTTGAACGGCTTGATGATCGTCGGATCGATGAATGACAGGACATGCTTGACGTAATCGTCGAGCACATCCATCTGGGAGACCGACCCGGGCTGGCCCGCCGGTGCGGGAAGGGTGCCGGTCACGATCATGTCGCGGATATCGCTGAGCCCTTCTTCGCCGCTGAGCGGGAAGGCCTCACGGCGCACCATCTTGATGCCGTTGTACTGCTTCGGATTGTGGGAGGCCGTGATCTGCGCGCCGCCGTCGAGCTTGTCGCGCGCGACGGCGAAGTACATCATGTCGGTCGCGAGCATGCCGTAGTCGACAACGTCGGCTCCTTGTTGCCGCGCACCATCGATGAACGCCGCGGCGACGGCAGGGGAGCTGAGCCTCATGTCGCGCGACACCGCGATTCGCTTGGCCTTCAGATACGCCACGAATCCCCGCCCAATTTGACGCGCCGCGTCCTCGTTGACTTCTTGCGGATACAAACCGCGGATGTCGTACGCTTTGAAGATCGCCGTGGCAATGGTGGATGAGTTGGTGGTCATAGTCGGCTGTAGTCGGTGACGGCGGTCTTGTCGCCGAGTTGCACCGGGTTTTCAATCGCAACGTTCCGGCCAATGTGGCAGTTTCGTCCCAGGATTGAACCTTTCACGATCGCCTCGGGGCCGATCCATCCGTTGGGCCACACGATCGATCCGTCAATAATCGCGCCTTCAGACACGTGAGTGTGCCGGCCGATCACCGAGTAGGGAAGCACGCGCACCCCCGCTTTCAGCACCACGCCTTCGTCGATGAAACAGGGGCCCTGCATTTCGACTCCCTGCTCCACCTTGGCGTCGGCCGCGACCCACGACGTGCCGGGCGGCGTCCCGGCAAAGGGTGGCGCCTGATATCGCCCGTCCATGATGTCGCGGTGCACCTGCAAGTACTTCGCCGGCGTACCGATGTCGATCCAGTAGCCATTGTAGACATACGCCACGAATGTTTCGCCGCGCTCGATGAGCGACGGGAAGAAGCTGCGCTCGATCGACCACGCCGTATCCTTCGGAATACGGTCGAAGGTGTCGGGCTCGAGCACGTAGATGCCAGCGTTGATGGTGTTGCAGGTGATCTCGTCCTCGCCAGGCTTCTCGAGGAAGCGTTTGATGTTCCCTTCAGCGTCGGTCTCGACCAGGCCATAGGCGCGCGGATTCTCGACCGGCGTCAGGACGATGGTCGCCTTGGCCCGACGTTCCCGATGCAGCCGCAGCACCGCCCCGAGATCGACCTCGGTCAACACGTCTCCGTTGAACACCACGACGGAGTCGGTCAACGAATCGCCGGCGTACCGGATCGCGCCGCCCGTGCCGAGCGGCATCGGCTCGACCACGTACCGGAGGCGAACGCCGAGACCGGCGCCCTCGCCGAAGATCTCTTCGATTCGGCGGGGCTGATAGTTCAGGCTGAGGATGACCTCGTCGATCTCCGGCACCTGCGTGAGCAGATCGATTTGGTAGTAGAGGAACGGCCGGTTCAAGATAGGGACGATCGGCTTCGGCGTATGGACCGTGAGCGGCCTCAACCGAGTGCCCTTCCCGCCAGCGAGCAGAATCGCTTTCATGCAACTAACGATGATAATGCATCATTGTCGATTGCTGATTGTCGATTGCTGATTCCTTGCTTTTGGTTGATCATGGTGGCGATGCGATGCGCGGCTCGGTCGAACAGGCGGTCGCCCCTGGCACTCTCGGTCAATCAGCAGTCAGCCCCTCGACGAAGCTCGGGACTGACGCTGAGCGAAGTCGAAGCATCAGCATTCAGAAATCAGCATTCGCTTTGAATCTGCCGAACGCGATCACGATCGGCCGCATCTTCCTGGTCCCCCTCCTCGTCGTCGTCCTGCTGACGAAATTCGAGGGACATCTCATCCTCGGGGTTCGGAAAGAACTCGTCGGCGCGGCCATTTTTGGCCTCGCGTCGCTGACCGACTGGCTGGACGGATACCTGGCACGAAGACGGCAGCAGGTCACCACGCTCGGCCAGTTCATGGATCCGCTGGCGGACAAGCTGTTGATCACGGCGGCGCTCGTGTCGCTCGTCCAGATGGATCTGGCGCAGTCCTGGATGGTGGTCGTTATTCTCGGCCGTGAAATCTATGTCACGGTTCTGCGAAGTCTGGCGCAGGCGCGAGGCGTCGCGATCCCCGCCTCACCGCTCGGCAAGTTCAAGATGGTGTCGCAGGTCATCGCGATCCTGCTGCTCATCCTGGGTGATCACATACCGCAGTTCGCCACGCTGGGAAGGACCGTCCTGTGGATCGCCATGATTACGGCGGTTGCGTCCGCGGTCGATTACTATCGAAGATTCAATACTGTGATCACGTAATTGGTGAATTAGTGAATTGGTGGATTGAAATCCGTTGCCGGCCGCAGCAGCAATTCCCCAACTCTCCAATGCACCACCTCACCAATTATCTGTGAATCGCGACGAGGTCTCCGACGTTGACCGCGTCGCTGGTTTTGTCGATGCGGATGGTGCTGGTCTCGGGGCTGACGACGAGGACCGTGGCCTCGGCCACGCGAGCGACTGGACCGGTGCCGTTGCCGGTGGTGCGGAAGACGGTCAGGTGCTGTCCGGCACGCAACCCGTGATCGCTGCCGCGATCGAGCACCATCAGATCGCCCGCCGCCGCCATCTGACGGCGTTCGTCGCCGAGCACGAGATGGCCCGGATTGGCAAAATCCGGTTCGCCGCTGGTCTCTGCTGCGGCGGGCACCGCCGGCTTCACGAACAGCTCGAGATAGTCTCCCTCCTGGATGGCGTCGCAGACCTTGATCACCGTGGCGATCGCCGAGTCGGTCTGCGCATCATCGATTCGGACCCAACCGGCGGTGTGAATGCTGGATCGCGGGACGTTGTCGCCCGCGGCGGCGACGAATCGATCGTCGACGATTCGACGGATGTAATATTCCTGTCCCACCTTGACCCCGCGCCTGGTGCCGGCGTTGATCACCAGCGCCTCGTCTGGCCCGAAGAGCGCTTTCCCGCGTTCGCGACCGGCAGCAATGCGAATGGAGGTATCGGGTGGCACTCCGACCGCTCTCGCGCCGCAGGCCAGTTCGCCGGCGTAATCGCGGCTTGCGACGTGGGCCGTGGCCACTTGCGCACTCGCCACCACCGGCGCCAGCGCGATCCCCGATACGACGACCGTCTGAATCAATGAACGCACACTACGGCTCATGCGATACGCTCCCGTTCTTCGGTTTCTTCGGATCGGCATTGGGATCCGCTTTCAACGTTTCAACGAGCTTCTTCGCCAGCACGAGGTACTCACTCTGTTCGAATTCGACGAGCAGGCGATCGAGGTAGGGGAGCGCTTCCTTTTCCCGTTTCATCTTGACCAGTGCTTCCGCAAGGTAGAAATACACCCCGTCGCGCCGGCTGTACTCCGGATCGGCCTTGAGAATCGCCTGGAATCGATCGATGGCGGCGGGCGGGAACTTCTGAACCTTCAGGTAGAAATATGCGACCCGGTAGTCGGCGTCGCTCAATCGGTCACGAGCCTCGCGCAGCTTCACGTGTCCGTCTTCAACGATCGTCTTTTGCGTCTCCGCGTCCGGATCGTTCGCGTTGACCTGTGAATACTTGTTGACGAACGTCGTCAGCTCGGCAATCGCTTCCACGGTTTCGGTTTGATCCCGATCGGGACCATGCATTTGATAGAAGTGGCACATGCCGAGCTTGTACTGCGCGTAGTACGCGCGCCGGTGCGTCGGGTAGAACGACAGGAACTCGCGGTACTCGTTGACGGCGAGGACGGTCGATTCCGCCGAGCCTTCACCGAGATAGCTGTCGGCAAGACCGAGCTTCGCGTCGGCGCGATATTGACTCTGCGGATAGCTATCCATCAATTGCCTGAAGTACTCGCGTGAGGTCAGCCAGTGCTTCTTGTTCAGTTCTTCCGTGCCTCGTTCCCAGAGAAACTTGTCGGGCTCCAGCGTTCCCACCGGCGGCTTCTTGGGTCCTGAGGCACAGGCCGATATCCCCAGCAGGATCACAATCCAAACGATCGAACGTGCTCGCGTCATCGGAGCACGGGTGCAGTCGAAAGCCATCTAAACTCCGCTTCAATTCCTTCTTCGAGCGACACGGAGGGGGCAAAGCCAAGTTCGGTCCGGGCCAGCGTCGTGTCTGCGAACGTGTCGCGCATGTCCCCCTTCTGCGCCGGCTCGCGGCGTACGTCGAGGGGCCGGCCGGCGAGGCGGCCAATGATGCCGAGCACGTGATTAACCGAAACCCGGGAGCCACCACCGATGTTGTAGACCTTGCCTGGGACCCCTCGGTCCCCGGCCGCGGCTGTCGCCGCGGCGGCGTCCCGCACGAAGGTGAAATCCCGAGTCTGCTCGCCATCGCCATAAAGGTGAATGGGATCCCCTGCGATCGCCGCGGTGATAAACCGGTGAAATCCCATGTCCGGCCGCTGCCTGGGCCCATATACCGTGAAATATCGGAGCGACGAGGCCGGAACTCCATGGTTCACGTGATACAGGTGGCACAGCTGTTCGGCCGCGAGTTTGGTGACCCCGTAGGGCGAGACCGGCTGCGGCAACGCGTTCTCGCGCATCGGGATAGCGACATTGTCGCCGTAGACCGAGGAGCTGGACGCGTACACAAATCGGTGCAGCGGAAGACCGACACAGGCCTCGAGGAGGCGCTGTGAGGCGTCCACGTTGTTGTCGGTGTAGACCCGGAAATCGTGGCCCCAACTCTTGCGAACCCCGGCCTGCGCGGCGAGGTGAAAGACGTGGGTCACGCCGTCGAGAAGCGCCGCGAGATCGGCGTCCTGGATTCGGGCTTCGACAAAGCTGAAACCCGGCCGGCCCTTGGTGTGAGAAAGATTAACTTCCTTGATCGACCGGGGATAGTAATCGGTAAAGCAGTCGATACCGATCACCTGCGCGCCCCCATCGAGCAGTAGTTCGCACAAATGAGAACCGATGAAACCCGCAACCCCGGTGACGAGGGCCTTCATTCGAAAACCCGCCTGATGCGATCTGGCAGCCGGCAGGGCTTGCCGGCAGTATCCAACGCGGCGTGAATCGTGTGACCGGATGCCGCAATCGAGTGGTCGTCGCGCCGGACGACTTCGTACGTGAATTCCATCCGAACTGGCGACAGCATGCGTCCTTTTGTCCTGATCTCCATCTCGTCGTCGTACCGCGCCGGACGACGGTACTCGCAGTGGGCCTCGATCACCGGCAGCGAGATCCCGGAGTGCTCCATTTCCCGGTAGGTCCAGCCAAGCGATCGCAGTAAATCCGCCCGGGCCACCTCGAACCAGACGAGGTAGTTCGCATAGTAGACAACGCCCATCTTGTCGGTTTCGGCATAGCGCACACGGACGACAGAACTCGACGTCGGCCGCTCTTTCGGCTCGCTCACGGCCACGCTCAGACTCCGGCCTTCAGCGTGGCAGCGGCGCGCAGCTCTCGCGTCGCGCGCTCGGGATCCCCGGTTCCGAAAATGGAAGTACCGGCGACGAGGATGGTGGCTCCTGCTTCGACGACTCGAGCGGCGTTGGTGCCATCGATACCGCCGTCGACTTCGATAGGCGCAGCATTGCCCTGCCGGTCGAGAAGGGCCCGGACCGCCTGGATCTTAGACGGGGTTCGCGGAATGAAAGTCTGACCGCCAAAACCGGGATTGACCGACATCACCAGGACGTAATCGACCATCCCGGCAATCTCCTCCAGCGATCCGACCGGGGTCGAGGGGTTCAGGGCGACGCCGGCCTTGGCTCCTAACTCCTTGATCGCCTGCAGCGTGCGGTGGAGATGCGGGAGTACCTCGACGTGCACGGAAATCATGTCCGCGCCCGCATTTACAAATGCCTCGAGAAACCGATCCGGCTCCTCGATCATCAGGTGCACATCGAGTGGGACCTTCGCCACCTTCCGGATCGACTTCACCACCGGCACGCCAAGCGAGAGATTCGGGACGAAGTGGCCGTCCATCACATCGACGTGAATGAGATCGGCGCCGCCACGCTCGGCCGCCGCCATCTGTGCCCCGAGGGCACTGAAATCCGCCGACAGAATCGACGGCGCGATCCGCACCGTCACCGGCTGACCTCGAGGGAAATCGGCTCGCCGGGCGCGATCTGGAATCCCGCCTGCGGATTCTGGCGGAGAACGATACCGGCCGGCACTCCCGGATATGGATGATCACCGACGACGGTGACGCGAAACGCGCGTGCCCGCAGGAGGTCCGCAGCCCGATCGCCATTGACGCCAATCAGGTCAGGCATCACGTAGGTCGTTCCCCGTTCGGCACGATTCACCAGCAGCGCCACGCGCGGCGCGTTGCTCTTCGGCGCGGGTGTCTGCGCAATGACGGCGTCCGACGGATACTCCGAGGAACGGATTTCGGAGACGCCGGTCAATTGAAGCCCTTCCTGCTGAACGCGCAACGTCGCGGACCGCTCCGAGTCCCCGGTCAGCGCGGGAACGATCGTCGAGCGCGGACCCGAGCTGACCCAGACCTTCACGCTCCGCTCGCGACGTGTGCGTGTGCCCGGTTCGGGATCCTGAGAGAGAATCTGACCCGCCGGCACTTTTGGATCGGGCCGCCGGTTCTCCTCGACCTTCAGGTTGAGGCCTGCCCCCGACAGCGCCATCGTCGCATCATTGACGGTCTTGCCTGAGAGCGCGGGAACGACAACCTCGCGCGTCTTCATGGCCACCCGCATCGCCGTCGCGGCAAAGAGGAGGTACGTCAGGAGCAGGGCGCCGCCAAGGAGCAGCAGCTTGCCCGCCCCCCACACGCGCGTCGTCAAAGCCATGAACTAGAAATTTTACCGCAAGTCCTTAGTTTTCACCAGAATGGCGCCAAAGAACGCCTCCAGCGAATCGCGGAACGGAAGAGTCCGGAAGTGACCGGCCGGGGTCGCGAACCACGACAGCCTCGACGGGATCCGCTCAGGAACGAGCGCAAAGTCCTCACGTCGCGCCAGAAAACGGCTGATGACGTCTTCGTTCTCTTCTGGTTCGCTGGAGCAGGTCGCGTAGACGATCCGACCGCCCGGGACGACGGCGTCCGCGACACGATCGAGCATCGTCGTCTGGAGAGCGGCCAATCGCTCGAGATCGACCTGGGATCGCCGCCAGCGAATCTCGGGGTCGCGACGCAAGGTGCCGAGACCTGAGCACGGGGCGTCGAGCAGGAGGCCATCGAAGGCTGCGGCAAACGGCAGAACGGCGGCGACGTCGGCCCTCGTGACCCTGACGCACGTCGCTCCGAACGCGTCGACGGTGCGCTTCAGCAGGTCGACGCGGCGTCCGCGGAGATCGGTCGCAACGATGAGCCCGCGATTGTGCATCGCGGCGGCCATCGACAACGTTTTGCCACCAGGAGCCGCGCACGCGTCCAGGATCCGCTCGCCTGGGGCGACTCGCATCAATTCGGCGACGAGCTGCGAGGATTCGTCCTGGACCATGAACAGCCCATCGCCGGCCAGCGGCGTCAGGAGCGGGTTGCCGGTGCGAACCGTCAAGCCGTCCGGCGCAAACCGCGTGGGCTCGGTATCAACGCCGAAGGACTTCAGCCGTTCTGAGAGGTCATCGCGCGAGAGACGGAGGGTGTTTGCGCGCAGCGTCAGCGGTGCGGGCTCGTTATCGAACAGCGCCCATTTTTCCGTCGCCTCAAAGCCGTAGCGGTCCAACC
Source organism: Acidobacteriota bacterium (assembly GCA_046732715.1). Lineage (GTDB taxonomy): Bacteria > Acidobacteriota > Vicinamibacteria > Vicinamibacterales > 2-12-FULL-66-21 > JALZOC01. The sequence continues at coordinate 15,226 of JBKPNQ010000128.1, forward strand.
ACTTAGCGACGAGCCACTCGGGATGGGAGAGCGTCGTCGCCAGATAATCGCGCAAAAAGATGGCAGCCACCTTTTCGGGCCGCGGGGGGAGCGGCAGGTGACCGCGTTCGCGGCTGATGCGGCGGAGGACGGCGTTGACGAGCCCCGATGCGCTCTTCTTTCCAGCTTTCCCCGTCAGCGCAACGGCGTCGTTGACGGCCGCAGACGCTGGGATGCGATCGAGGTGGAGGAGCTGAAACGCGGTCATGCGGAGGATGTCGAGCACCTCGGCATCCAGCTTTGACACCGGCCGCTTGGCGAACGCGCCAACAATGGCGTCGAAGCTGCCCTGCCATCGAAGCGTTCCCGCCGCGATCTCTCCGGCCAGCGCGCGGTCGCGCTCATCAGACAGCCGGACTCGGACATGTGCGAGCGCATCCGGCAGGTCAGATCGCCCGCTGTTGACGGCGCGGAGCACTTCGTACGCCGCCAGCCGCGCGGGCGCGATCATCGTTCCCCAAGCGATGTTCCCGGTCGAAGCGTTCGCCCGGACAAGAACTCACGAACGCTCATCGCGCGACGGCCTTCCGGTTGGATGCTGACGATCTGGAGAACGGAACCGTCGCCGGCCGCAATCGCCAGCACGTCCCCGGCCGCCTCGACGATCGTCGCCGCCTGCGCGTCGGTGACCCTATCGGGCAATGCGGTTCGATGGATCAGACACCGCAGCCCTCCAATATTCGTCGACGCCATCGGCCACGGCTGTAGTCCGCGAACGCGATTGTGAATCACGCCCGCGGAGAGAGACCAGTCGATTGGTCCTTCAACCTTGTCGATTTTTGGCGCGTACGTCGCCCTCGCATCGTCCTGCGGCACTTCTTCAATCGGTCCGTGGGACAGCTGCTCGACCACCTCGAGTAGCGTTGCGGCACCAATTTCTGCGAGGTCGCGCTCGACCTCGACGCTCGTCTCGTTCACACCGATCGGCCGCGCTGACGTTGCCAGCATCGGCCCGGCGTCGAGTGCAGCCACGACACGCATGATAGTGACCCCGGTGACTTCGTCACCGGCAATCACGGCACGATGGACGGGCGCCGCGCCGCGGTACTTCGGCAGCAACGACGCGTGCACGTTGATCATGCCGAGGCGGGGAATCGCCAGAAGTGCGTCCGGCAGAATGCGTCCGTATGCGGCGACTACTCCGAGGTCAGCGCGGTAACCGGCAATGGCGGCGAGAAACGCTTCATCGCGAAGCTTCATTGGCTGCAGCACGGGCACATGCGACTGGAGCGCCAGCTCTTTGGTCGGCGTCGCCACGACATGGTGACCCCGTCCCTTCGGCCGATCCGGCTGCGACACGAGAGCCACGACGTGGTGACGCGAACCGATCAGCGCGCGCAGCGACGGCACCGCAAACGCCGGCGTCCCGAAATACACAATCCGCAGCGGCGCACCTTCTACCATCGTCCTGATCGCTTGAGTTTGTGGATTCTGCGTACGATGAGGTCCTTCTTGATTCCCCGGAGCCGGTCGATGAAAACGGTCCCGTCCAGATGATCCATCTCGTGCTGAAACGCGCGTGCGAGCAGCTCGCGCCCCTCGATCGTCTGTTCGTTACCGGATCGATCCAGTCCACGAATGACCGCCCGCGCCGGACGGACGACCGTCGCGTTGAAGCCGGGGACACTGAGGCAGCCTTCTTCTTCGAGCTGCATGCCGTCGCGCTCGATGAAGACCGGGTTGACCATGACGACCAGATCCGCCGCACGGCGGCCAACCGACAGGTCGATGACGAACACGCGCAGCGGCACGCCAACCTGGGTCGCCGCCAGTCCCACCCCTGGAGCGGCATACATCGTTGCGATCATGTCGTCGATCAGCTGTTGCACACTGTCATCGACAACAGAGACTTCCGACGCCGGCTGGTGCAGCAGCGGGTCCCCGTAGCGAAGGATCGGCCGAATCATGAAGGGAGTTACCGCGCGACGGGAACCGAGTCGGAGGGTAGAACCACGCGAGCCGGACGGCCGTTCACACGTGCCTGACGGCGAACTGCTCGCGGACGGTGGAGGTCCACGCCTGGATCGCGCGCTCCAGCTCCGCCATCGAGTCACCGCCGAACTTTTCGGTCAGCGCATCGGCCAGCACGAGCGCAACCATGGCTTCGCCGACAACGGCTGCCGCCGGCACGGCGCACACGTCGCTGCGCTCGATCGCCGCCGCGGCTTCGCCCATGGTCGTCAGATCGACCGATCGCAGCGGCTTCATCAGGGTCGAGATCGGCTTCATCCAGGCCGACACGCGCACGTCCTCGCCGTTGGTCACACCTCCTTCGAGACCGCCCGCATTGTTGCTCGGGCGGGAAACGCCGGTCGGACGGTTACCACCCGGGTTGGGGAGGATCTCATCGTGCACACGCGATCCGGGGCGCGCTGCCGCCTCGGGTCCCAAACCGATACCCACCGCCTTGATCGCAGGAATTGACATCATCGCGTGCGCCAGGCGCCCGTCGAGTTTGCGATCCCATTGGACGTAACTTCCAAGCCCCACCGGGACGCCTGTCGCGATCACCTCGAACCCTCCACCCTTGGTATCACCGGCTTCGCGGGCGCGGTCGATTTCATCGATCATTCGTCGCTCGACCTCGGGGTCGACGCAGCGCAGGGGAGCATCGGGGCTCAAGGCGGCTGCGGCCTCGAATGTGACGATGGTGCCCTCGGGGAGCCGTGCTTCGCCGATGGAAAACACGTGACTGGTGATGCGGATGCCGGCACGGCCGAGCAGCTGACGCGCGACGGCGCCGGCGGCGACACGGGCGGCCGTCTCTCGCGCGCTCGCGCGCTCGAGAATGTCCCGAACATCCGCGCGGCCGTACTTGGCAACGCCGGCAAGGTCCGCGTGACCCGGTCGAGGGCGCGTCACCGGCGCGCGGCGCGCGCCCCCCGCATCCGGCGAAGGCTCGACCGTCGTCCGCATCGTGTGCTGCCAGTTGACCCAGTCTCGATTCTCGATCGCCATGGCGATCGGCCCGCCGATCGTTTCGCCCGCGCGAACACCCGAGAGGATATCGGCCCGATCGGATTCGATGGCCATCCGGCGGCCACGCCCGTAGCCACCCTGGCGGCGCTTGAGATCCGCGGCAATGGCGTCGACGTCGATCGGGAGGCCTGCGGGAATTCCTTCGAGAATGACCATCAGCGCGCGGCCGTGAGATTCGCCCGCGGTGAGAAAACGCACCATTGAGGACTCAATTGTATACGAAGTTTCTGCAGCACTCGGTGATGCCGACCGTGCTTTCCCGAGTAAATCCGCCTCGCCGCCGGCAGGTGACGCTCTTGCACTCCGCTCGAGCGTGCCCCAGGTCGTCGCCGATCGTTTCGTGCGATGGAAGGACCGATGGATCGATCTCGCGACCGCCGATGCGGTTCAGCTGCGGATCGTTCCGTCAGGCTCCAAACGCGACGAATTGGACTGGAACACGCGATGTGCCTCGCTCGCGAATCTTCGACATCCCTTGATCAATGCGCTCGTGGACTACGGTTCCCTCGACAGGGCGCACTGGTTCGAAGCGTACGAGATTCGGCCGTCGATCGTCCTCGGCAAGAAAACGGCGCAGCATGCCATCGCGCACGCGATCCGTTTCCTTCACGCGTGCAACGTTCGTCTGACACGTTCCGAGGCGGACTTCGTGCTGCGCCCGATCGAGACCGGTCGATCGACGTCTCCACCTACGCTCGGCATACTGCTCCAGCATCGTCACGTGTTCGGAGTCGTCGGTGACGCCCTTGAGGCCGCATCGCCGGCGGGCGTCAGCACGATCTCGATTCAGGGGGCGATCCAATCCGGGTTGCGCACCACCAGGCTGTTGAGCGCACGCGCCGCCAGGCTTCACGGCTATGTGCCAGTCGCGCCGACGGCAATCGCTGCGTTGCGGTGGTTGCCCGATTACGTCAGCGGCCGTCATGTCTGCGTACTCGGAACCGCGGACGCGACACGCGAAAGATGCGTCGAATCGTTGCTGATCCAATTGAGCCTTCAGAGCCCGAGGCGTCACGTGGTCTTACGCTTCGACCGCCCTCAATCGACGCCAGGATCAAGGACGGTCACCATCGAACGCATGGGAGTCACAGTTATGAGCAGGATGGTGTTCATCGACTCCGAACAGGGTCCATCCCCGGCAGAGATTCTTGCGGCGGCGCGAGCGGCCGATGGGCGGCCTGGGAAATGCCTCGAACGGCTCGGCGCGGGTGCGTACGAGCCCACCCGTCACGGCCACGTCACGGTTCACGAACTACGCCCCTGGTACGCCTCGTCGCCTCCGTTCACCGGCGCAACGAAATCCGCGTCGAAGGAACGGCGCACGAGTCGAGTTGTTCGCGAAGCGGTCGACCGAAGCGAGGCTCTGGTCGCGCGAGGACGCCACAGCGCCGCGGAGCGCGTGCTTTCTCGCGCGCTCCATGTCCAGAGCGGACGAGGCGCATCGGAGGACGCCGCGCGCACCGCGATTCGGCTTGGTTACCTCGCACTCGATCGAGGCCGCGTCGATCGCGCGGCCCTCAGTTTCCAGCAGGCACGGGATGCGTGGCCGTGTTCGCCACTCGCGGTCGAGGCGGCCATCGGCCTTGCGCGGGCGTGGATCGAGGACGGAAAGCTGGTTGACGCCGAGGCCACTCTGCGGACGATTGCCGCGACCTGTGGGGAAAACGAACACGCCCGGGTAATCGCGTCACTGGCGTTGAGCCGGTCACTCTATTGGATGGGACGGTTGGACGAGGCCATGGTTGCGGTCGGGGCAGTCAAGGAGCCCGTTCATCCGCCCGACCGCGCACGGGCGTCGGCTCTACGATCGCGAATTCTTCTGGCCGAGGGACTGATTCCAGCGGCGGTACGTTGTGCTCGGCTCGCAACTGAAGCCGCCGCCGCTCAGCCCAGCCTCGTCATCCGGGCGGTCGCCGCGCGGGCTCTTGCCGCGGCGGTCGCCGCCGCCGGAGACGATCGTGCGGCTGCGGCGTACCTGGCGGACGGGCTGAGGGCCGCGAGTCGCGCTCGCCTGCCGCTGCTGACGGCCCGTTTGCGTCTGACGCTCGCAGACATCGAGGCCACGACGCACCGGGATCATGCACGTCGGCTCGTCACCCGCGTGATCGCGCGCAAATACCCGTCGCTGGTTCAAGCACTTGCTCGGGCGGTTCTCTGCCGCATCGACGGACTGGATCTCGACGCAACGACGAAGGCGTTCGTTGTCGCCAGCGGCGCGGTCATGCTCGGTCGCGCGACGATTCCGCCAGCCGCGAATCCAGTGGCCGATCTCGAGTCGTTTCTGAATCTGGGTCATACCGCCACCGATGATCGCGCCGCGATCGACGGGATTGCCGCGGCAGTGCACGAGAAGGTGCGCGCCACGACGGTCGTGGTGGTCGCGGCGACGACCGATCGCCGGGTGCTCTCAGTACACGGACGCCCGTGGCACGGCGAGCCGCACGTCGCCTGGCAGGCCGCCGGCGCAGGAGGGCGGGTCGCCGTCAACGTCGCCGAGGAGCCGTGCCAGGCTGCCGAACCGGTGCGCTACGGTGGCGAGATCATCGGCGCGGTTGCCGCGCGCTGGACGGCCGGCGCAGCCATCGATGCTGGTCGTGCATCCTCGCAGTTGCACGTGGCGGCTCTGGCGCTCGCGTCCCACGTGCGAGCGCAGCTCGATCGAACCGTGCCTCCATCGACGACGCCAACGTGGGAGGACCTGCTTGGTGAGAGCGCGCTGGCGTGCGGGTTGCGTGAAGCCATCGCCCGCGCGGCGCGTGCACCTTTTCCTGTGCTCATCCAGGGCGAGAGCGGCAGTGGCAAGGAGCTGGTCGCTCGCGCGATTCACAAGCTCGGATCGCGTCGTGACCGCCGCTTCTGCGCCTTGAACTGCGCGGCTCTCTCGGACGAGCTGATTGAGGCCGAACTGTTCGGGCACGCGCGTGGCGCATTTACCGGTGCCGTTGGTGAACGAGCGGGACTCTTCGAAGAGGCCGACGGGGGCTCGCTGTTCCTTGACGAAATCGGAGAGCTCTCGGCGCGCGCGCAGGCCAAGCTGCTCCGTGTGCTTCAGGATGGTGAAGTGCGGCGGGTCGGCGAGAATATCTGCCGGCGGGTTGATGTGCGAATTGTTGCCGCCACCAATCGACGGCTCGAACAGGAGGTCACCGCCGGCCGCTTCAGGGCCGATCTCCGGTTCAGGCTCGACGTCGTGCGCATCGAGGTGCCACCACTTCGAGATCGCGCCAGTGACGTGCCGCTTCTGGCCGCGCGGTTCTGGAATGACGCGGCGGACCGGGTGGGATCCCGGGCGACCCTCACGCCCGATGCGATGGCAGCGCTGTCGCGGTACGACTGGCCGGGCAACGTGCGCGAGCTTCAGAATGTCATCGCGTGGGTGGCGGTGCAGTCGCCGCGTCGCGGCCGAATCGGCCAGTCCGCCCTGCCCGCGCACGTCGCGCAGGCTGGTGCCCGCCAGGACACCACCTTCGAGGCCGCACGGCAGGAATTCGAGCGCCGGTTCGTCAAGGCCGCCCTTGCCAACGCCGACGGTCAGCGCGCTCGAGCCGCGGAAGCGCTTGGCATCACACGGCAAGGCTTGGCAAAAATGATGCGGAGGCTGGGGATAGAAAGAGAGTGATGCGGGTCAGTTGCCAGTTGTCAGTGACCAGTTTCCAGTTTCCAGTGAATCGACATTCGATATAGTGAGCGCCGACTGATCTCTTCACATGGCCCGCTATCTCATCCGCCGCCTGCTCCTCACGATTCCCGTGATCCTCGGTGTCGCGACGCTGGTGTTTGCGCTCATCCATCTGGTGCCGGGCGATCCGGCACAGGCGATGCTCGGAGAAGCGGCGCCACAAGCGGATGTCCTGAAGCTGCGCCACTCCCTCGGTCTCGATCAACCGCTGCTCACACAGTACCGAACCTATCTCACCGGCCTTGTCCACGGAGATCTGGGAACCTCCTTCCGGTATAACGGACCGGTCACCGCCCAGATCCGCGACAAGTTTCCAAACACCGCGACGCTCGCCGTTGCCGCGATGATCTTCGCCATCCTGTTTGCCATCCCGCTCGGCATTCTCGCAGCCGTATTTCGTGGCACGGCCATCGATCATGCGGCGATGACGATCGCGCTCGCCGGGATCTCGATGCCGAACTTCTGGCTCGGGCCGCTGCTGGCGATTCTGTTCGCGGTGCGGCTTGGCTGGCTGCCCGTGTCAGGCACCGGTGGTCTCTCGCATCTCATCTTGCCGGCGGTGACGCTTGGCGCCGCGCTGTCGGCAATCCTCGCGAGAATGACGCGCGCCAGCGTGCTTGAAGAATTACGCGAGCTCTACGTGCTCGCCGCGCGCGCCCGCGGCGTCTCGGGCGCCCGCGCCGTCGTCCGGCACGCATTTCGGAACAGCCTGATCCCGATCGTCACGATCATCGGCCTGCAGTTTGGCGCGGTACTGACGGGCACAATCATCACCGAAACCATCTTCGCGTGGCCGGGCATTGGCCGGCTGTTGATACAGGCCATCAACTTCCGCGACTATCCGCTCGTGCAAGGCTGCATCCTGTTCATCTCGATCACCTACGTGGCCATGAACCTGCTTACTGACCTCACCTACGGACTCCTCGATCCCAGAATCAGGTACGACTGACATGATCCGTGTGGGCGGTTTCATCGTCTGTTTGGCAATCGTTGCCGCACTCGCCGGGCCGGTGCTGTGGCCGTACGACGCGTCCGCGCAGGAGCTCGCGCGGCGCCTGGAAGCCCCGAGCCTTGCGCATCCGCTTGGCCTCGACGAGCTCGGCCGCGACATTCTGGCCCGGCTGCTCCAGGGTGCGCGCATCTCCTTGATCGTCGGGCTGGCGGTGGTTTCGGTCTCATCCACCGTGGGTATGTTGTTTGGATCGATCGCCGGCTATTTTGGCGGTCGAGTGGACGACGTCATCAGCAGGGTGATCGATATCCTGATGGCGTTTCCCGGCATCCTCCTCGCGATAGCGCTGGTGGCGGTGCTCGGTCCAAGCCTCGTGAACGTGGTGATTGCCTTGTCGATCATCGGCTGGGTCGGCTACGCCCGGTTGGTTCGCGGTCAGGCTCTCCGGGCGCGCGAGTTCGAGTTCGTTCACGCGGCGCGAGCCTCGGGAGCGAGCGCTGCCCGCATTGTCATTCGCCACGTTCTGCCGACCGCAATTCCTGCCGTCGTCGTCCAGGCCACGCTGGGAATGGCGGGCGCGATCATCGCCGAAGCGGCATTGAGCTTTCTGGGCCTGGGCGTTCAGCCACCCACGCCCAGCTGGGGGACGATGCTGGATGCCGGACGCGCACACTTGTTCGACGCGCCTCACCTGACGATCTTCCCGGGACTCGCAATCGCGACGCTCGTCCTCGGGTTCAACTTCCTTGGGGATGGTCTCCGGGACCGCGTGGATCCGAAGATGGTGCGGTAGGCAGTTTCATGCGCCGCGCCAGCGCAAGCGCGTCCCGATTGAACGGATCCTTGTCGAGTGCCCGTTGCAGGGTCGCCAGCGCCGCGGCGGTTGAACCCGCTTGGAGCTGCGCCTCAGAGAGCCGGACGAGCAGCGGCACGTCCGCGCCAGTCGCCTCGATCGCGCGCTGATACCAGGCGACGGCATCGGCCGGTTTTTGCAACTGCATCGACAAATCGCCGAGTCGTCCGAACATGACGGCCCGACGGCGGCTGTCGGCATCGTCGCCCTCGAGCGCGCGGTAGTCGAGCAACGCACGCAGCGCCACGTCCGCGTGCCCGCGCCGTTCCGCAGCGTCAGCGAGGTAGTAGTAGGCCTGCGGATCGACCGGCAGCTTTTCGGTCGCCTGCTGAAGCACGGTTTCGGCGAGATCGACGCTTCTCGACGAAAGCAGCGCGCGCCCGAAGAGCGTCAGCGCCTCGCTGCTATCATCGCTGCCGACGGCGTTCTGCAGTGCGCCTAGTGCCTTGCTCAAGTCAACCCGGTCGCCTCGCGGCTGCGACTTCTCGAGCCATACACGCCCCAGCGCCACGTAGGTGTAGGGATGATCCGGGTACTGCTCGGCGGCGCGGCCCAGCGTGTTGATCGCGCGGTCGAACTCGCCGTTCCGGACGTACGCCAGTCCAAGTGCGACCTGACGCCGCGGGCCCGGATCGAGGCTGGCCAGCGCTTCGAGCTGAGTGATCCGCGCGTCCTGCCTGCCGAGACGTCCATACAGGTCGGCCAGTTCTTCGCGCGCGTGCACCATCGCGGGCGCGAGTGCGACGGAGGTTTTCAGCGCTCGAAGCGCGCTGTCCCGCTTCTGCATGTCGCGGTAACAAAGACCAAGCAGGTAATGCGCTTCAGCGAACCGATCGTCGATCTCCACAGCCTTCTGCAACGCTTCGACGGCTCGCTCTGGACGTCTCGTCGAGTAGTGCGCGAGCGCAAGCTTGTAAAGCAGGCGGGGAGACCGGTCGTCCAGGTCGATGTACTTCTGGTACTCCTCGGCCGCGCGATCGAACCGCTGGAGGGAGTAGTTGACGTCGCCGAGCAGTTCCCGGGGTCGCGGGGAGAGCGGATCCAGTTCGGCAGCGCGGCGGAGATCCCGCATGGCCGCATCAGCCGCCGGATCGAGCTTGACGGCCTGATGTGTGCCGTGCGCCGGCGCGTCGAGCAGCTGCCGGCGCCGGTAGGCCTGACCCCGTTTCAGGTATCCCAGCATTGCGTCGCCTTTGAGCTGGATGGCGCCGCTGAAGCTCTCGATGGCTGAAAACGTGTCGTCTCGCGCGAGCGCGGCGTCTCCACGGTCAATCAGCTGACGGAATGTCCGCTCCCGGCGCGCGGCGGCATATCCATACAGTCCGGCGGCGCAAATCGTAATCGCCAGGACGCCCAGGACGAGGCGTTTCATTCTTGTAAGTTTCTACTAGGTTCTACTGGGTTCTGCAAGGTTCTACAGGGTTTCAGAACCTTGTAGAACCTGGTCGAACCTTGTAGAACCAGGACTCTGTGTGGAACTTTTGACAGTTGGTGGTTTCTAAGTATCCAAGGCAGGGAATTCCCCCTCTGGAGGGGGTGGTACAATGGCAGAAGGACTGTCCGTGAAGCCAGTTCCATCCATTACCTGGACCGAAGTTGGCGGGCGCGAAGCGGCGTTGATTCAGCGCTGCGCCGCCGGCGACGAGGACGCCTGCGCGGAACTTGTAGCCGAGCACCAGCGCATGGTCTACCAGCTCTCACTCAACCTTCTCGCCGACCACAATGAGGCGCTCGACCTGTCGCAGGAAGTCTTCCTGCGCGTGTTTCGGACGCTCCCCAGCTTTCGCGGACAATCCGCGCTGCGAACCTGGATCTACCGCATCGTCGTGAATCAGGCTCGCAACCGGCAGCGATGGTGGCGCCGGCGACACCGGTCGCAGCAGGTGTCGCTCGACGAGCACATCACCAATCACGGAGAACTGCCTGCTCCTGGCAATGGCGGAGCGCCCGATCGGATTCTCGGCCAGAAGCAGCTGGCCGAACGCATCCGGACGTCACTCGACCGGTTGCCCTTCGATCAACGCACCGCGATTATCCTGAGGGAGATCGACGGGCTCAGCTACGAGGAGATCGGTTTTTCACTCGGGATCGCAGTCGGCACGGTCAAATCCCGTCTTGCGCGCGCGCGCGAAGCGTTGCGCGCTCAGCTGAGGGACGCATGACGCTCTTGACCTGCGCAGCAGTCCAGCGGCGTCTCCCGGCATTCCACGACCGTGAACTGTCGGTCGGCGATCTGATTGCCATCGAGGCGCACCTGCACGACTGCCCGCCCTGCAACCGGGATCTCGAGGCCATGCAGGAGGTGGGTGATGCGCTGCGGCTCGCCGCCGCACCGGCGCCGCCAGACGACTGGACTGGCGTCCGATCCAGTGTCATCAGCCGCATGCGGGCTGAGGCCCACGAATCCTGGCCGGCGAAGGTTCGCCGCGCATTCGACGACCTTCACCTGGTCTGGGTCGCGCTGGCCTCGACCGCCGCAACCTGCCTGTGCGCCGGCAGCGTTCTGTCGATGCTCCACTTCGCCTCGCCGGAACGGCAGGATTCACTGGCAGCGGTGATCGCAGTCATGGCCGCGCCTTCCGGGTCAGATCTCAACCCCGCCCGTCTCGACGATCGGATTCAGGCTCCGAGCGTACCGGAAAACGGTGTGGTCTACGCGACGCTCGAGCGGTCGATTCTGGATGGGGATCTCGTCGTCCCGCTGTCGGCGATTGTCACACGCGAAGGACGCGTCTCTGGTCTGGAACTGCTCAACAAGATGCAGAGTCGCCAAGAAGTGACGGATATCGTCGAGGCGCTCTCTCGGGGACGGCTCGAACCGGCCCAGTTCGGCGGCTCGCCAGTCGCGGTGAACCTCGTGTGGCTGGTCGCTCACACGACGGTCAAGGGGAAAGCACGGTCATAATTCACAATTACCTCTTTATCTCTGCCACAGCCGTCGCGACGTTGTTCATCGCGTCGGTCGCCCGGATAATCACGCTGCGCGCCGACTCGTTCTCGTCAAGCGTCACTTCGAACTCTTCACGCCGCGAATCGGCAATGCCGTCCTTGGGAAAAACCACGCGCCATCGGCTCGCATCGAGCGAGTACTCAACCCGCTGCACTGACGATTGATCGTCACGGACGACGAAGCCGATGGTGGTGCGGGCGCCGGCCCGCGCCGCAGGCTGGACGTCGATTCTGGGCGCGGTGTTGTCGATGTCGAAGCTGACGCTCTCCAGCTCGCCGACCAGCGCCGTAGTCGGCGAGTTCGAGGGCGCATCCGACGCGACCACCTTGATGAAGTAAGTCCCATCCGGCACCGACGTGGTGTCCCAGACGAAAATCGGATCGGTCAGCGCGCGGTGGAGCGCTTTCCACGACGTTTCGCCTTCGCGCCGGTACATCACATCGAACTGCAGCTTGTCGTCGTTGTCGTCGTCTGCCTTCCAGACGAACGTCTGCAGGCCCTTTTGATAGATGCGCCGGCCGAGCGAAGGAGTCGATCCGGACTGCGTGCTGGCCGCTGACGATGCAGGATTTTGTCCTCGCCCATCGGAGGTGTTGTCTTCGAACCCGGCAATTTCGAGCTCGCCGGTTGAGAAGGGGCGTTGAAAAACGGCGCCGGCAGGATGCACGGTAATCGATGTCACCTCCGGACGCAGATTGCGCGGCAGGTAGGCCGTCGTGACAGAGGTCAGCACCGGCAGCTGCGACCCGGTCGCTGACAGCACCGCACGCCACTGCAGGTATCGCGCGTTCGGGCTCGCGATCTGCTCGCCGAGAGGATTGGAGTAGGCCTTTGACCACGGGCTCCACGTGTCGTCCGGTGTCGCCGTATTGCCGCTGCGGGTGAGCACCGTGACCTCGCCCGGGCCGGCATTCGCGTGCCACCGAATGACGCCCCAGCTGGCGACCGTACCCGCATCGCGCACGTCAGACTCGTAGGTTCCTTTACGTGCGGGCGTCGGCGAAAGCGCGAACAGTTTCCCTGGATTGCTCGCGGCGCCGATGATTCGACCGGACGACTCGCGCAAAAGCGCGGTGACCTGACGCGCCGTGGTCCGCGCCAAGAGGGTGGCGCGCGCCGGGTCGCCGCTGACGCGGAAGATCTTGCCTTCGGTGCCAGTTCCGACCAGCAGACTGCCGGAGGGCTCGATCACCAGGTCGTAGGGTGCATCGTCACCCGAATCCCACATTGCATCCCACAAACCGTCGGGCCGGATTCGATAAATGGCGCCCCGCCCGCCGCGGCGGGGTGTGCGCGGAGCCGCCGCCGGCTGCGATGACGTGACGACGGGGCCCTCGACCACGCTGACCGCGGTGATTTCGGTCGATACCGTCGGAACCGGCGCCCGAGCTGGTTCCGGCGCCGGCGGCTCGGAACGGGTATCTCCGCCCTGTGTGCCGTTCACCGCGACCGCGTAAATGGTGCCGTCCTCTGCCAGCCGCACCGCGTGGATCTCGCGGAACGGGGAGTCGAGCAGGACGAATGCTTTCCCCGAGCTGTCGATTCGAAATACACGGCCCGGTGACTCCGTGCCGGCGATCAGATCGCCCGACTTGGTAAATGCCAGCGAGACGACGTTACCGGCGTTCGTCTTGTAGAAGCGAGTGCCGTTGCCGTCGGGCGTGATCTTGTAGATCACGCCCTTGTCACCGGTCGCGGCAAACACGTTGCCTGCCTTGTCCACGGCAAGTGCCCAGATGTACTTGTCGTCGGGATCAAAGAAAGTCTTCGAGCTGCCGTCGGCTTCGACCTTATAGATTTTGCCGTCAGGAGAGGTGCCGACAAACAGCCCGCCGTTTGGAGCCGGCGCGAGCGCGTGCACTTCGAGCTCGGAAGCATCGAAGAACACCGACAGCTTCCCATCCTTTCCGATCTTGAGCACCTGGCCTTCATTGCCGCTGCCCGCCCATAGCGCCCCGTCGGGAGAGGAGACCACCGTCCAGAGAAACGGCGCCGCGGTCTCGGCAAGCAGCGAGGCGGACGGGCCCGGAAACATGCGGCCGTCGCTGTCGATCGAAAGATCTTCGACGTCGCCTTTGAGGAAGTCGGCCTGCGTGGAAACAGTCCAGAAGGTCGGGGTTGAAGCTGCCAGGCCGGCCGTAATCGCGGAAGCGATCGCGACAGCGGCCGCGAGACGGCCGGGATAGTGGACGCGCGAGCGCGTCGAGGGGCCGGTGGAGGGCCGTGGCCTCCGGCCTCGTCGAGTCATGAACATGTGAGTGGCGTCAGCAAACAGGAAGGCGGCACACTGGTGTCAACGGCCGCCGGAGCGCGATTCGACATCGATGGTGAGGGTACGTGACCCGGTGACCGCGGAGTCCATCGCCAGCTCCCATTCACCGACAGCGGCGCTGCGGATTGGCGTATAGCTCCCACCATTGCTGTCGCCTTCGAGCACGGAGAGGACCGACGGCGGCAGCGACGTCAATGCCTCGCCTTTGACGACGGCGCCCGGCGTGCCGTTGAGCAAGCGGATGTAGATGCGGTTGTTGCGCCGCGTCTCGTTCAGCACGCGAATCATCTGCGCCACACTCTGCGGCTGCAATGAGCGCCGCAGATCGCGTTGTTCCATGGCGTTCAACTGCCGGCCGTCGGTGACAACGAGCGACACCGTACCGGAGACGTTCGCCGGGATCTCGATCGGCACGGTCGAGATCTTGTCCTCGCCGCGATAGCTGCGCGTCAGCACCTTCAACGGCACGGTCCGTCCGGCACGCGGACGAAGTTCATCGAGCCAGACCCGTTCAATCGTTGCCGTGCGCGAGGACTCGCTCGCGTCGATCGAGACGCTCAAGCCACTCACCGTGATCGGTTCCCGGTCGTTGCTCAAGAGCATCGTGATCGGTCCGGCGATCGCGGTTGCCGCACCGAGCACGGCGTTATCGCCGGTGAAGACGTCTTCGAGTGTCAGATCGTCGTGTCCCTTGATCTGCGCGCGACTCTTGATCGAAAACGTCGCTGCGCCGAACTGGCGCTCGTAGGAGCTCAGCGTATTCGCGAGAGCGACATAGGTGAGCAGTGGCGTGAACACCTGATCGTTTGCCACGGCGAAGGTGAAGGACCGGTCCGACTTGCCGTCTTCGCGCTGCGACTGCAAGGTCACCTTCATCGGGAGTGTCGCGGGGCCCTTCCCAAGCGTGCCGGCGATTGCCGTCGCGCGATCCTGCTGCATCGTCCCGATCACCTCTCCCATCGAGGAAATCTTGAACGATGACATGAGGCTGGGCATCATCGTGTAGACGTAGGCGCGCGTCATCGGGAACTGCGACGGGCCGAGGTTGAAGAAGGGATGGCCGAACGCGTAAATACGGTCGCCGTCGATATGGGTGATCGTGCCTGTGGCACCCATTTCCAGGTCGCCGCCAACGAGCGAGACGCCGATGGCGTCGCCTTCCCGGAGCGGGCCCGTCATCTTCTTGAGTTCCGGTGCACCCTGGGCCATGGCGCCGCCAAGCACCGGGGTAAAGCCCGCCGCGCCAAACGCGCTCGTCAGACCGGCGACAGAATCCGGATCGAAACCGTTCATCACGAGCGGGGTCGAAATCGGACGCAGCATCGCGCCGAGCTGGGCACCGGCCCCCGTCGGCATGCCGATCACCTGAACGTCAGCCGGACGATTCGCGAACGGGGCCAACCGCGCGTACGTCGCAGTCAGCGCTGCCGTCAATCCTTCGCGCGTAATCGGAAGGTCGATGCGGGCCTGCGGCGAGGCACCGCGGCGAGGCATCTCGGTCGCGTCCTTCATCTCGGCAATCGGCGTAATCCCGGCGATGGCCTCAGTTGGAAACGCGCCAATCGAGTACGACACGGCACCAATCAAACGTCCGTCGATATAGACGGGGCTTCCGCTCATCCCGGCGGCGACGCCCGTCTTCGCGAGGGGCCCACCCTCGAGGCGCGCGAGGATCAAATCGCGGCGCGGCCCCTGAACGTTGTGGAGCACGCCGATGATGTGAGCCTTGAAGTCCTGAAGGTCCGTCCCCTCGAACACCGTGCGACCCACGCCAACCATTCCCGCCCGTATTTCTCCCACTGGCATGAGGGGAGTGGCTGCCGGGAGCGGAATCCAGCAGACAATGGCCAAAGCAATTGCCGCGGTGAGAGTTCGAATGTTCATGGGTCGAGGTCGGGAAACGTGTGTGGGGCAAAGCCCCACACGATCAGTTATAAGCGCTAACTGCTTAGCAGTCAAGGAGAAAGGGCTTGGTGATTGACACCCCTTGCAACCCTCTGTTATTGTCACCAACGTTTTGACGCTGTCGCTTCCTGGTCAGCCGTGTCGCTTCCGCCGGGCGTTTACGTCCTATTGGTGGTGGTATGCGCGCGCTGAGGGGGCGATCCGCTAACCTGCACCGCAGGATCGGGATTCTCGAAAGCCTCCTCAGCCACGCTGAGGAGGCTTTTTTCGTTTTGAGACATGCGTAATCCGCAACTGTGCGCCACCGTAACCGGACGAACGATGGAGGAGCTGCGCCGCGCGCGTGACGCCGCGGCGTTCGCCGACCTCATCGAAGTCCGTCTCGACCTCGTAGACCGCCCGGATGCCCTCGGCGCGATCGAGGGGCGGCGCCGGCCGGTGCTCGTGACCTGCCGGGCCGAGTGGGAAGGCGGCGGCTTTCGAGGGTCCGAGGAGGAACGGGAACGTCTGCTATCGGAGGCGCAGAACGCCGGAGCCGAGTTTGTCGATGTCGAAGCACGAGCCGAGTTCGTGTCGACCATCACTCGCCGCCGCCGCGGTCGCGGCATCGTGCTGTCGCTTCATGCGTTCGGTGAGCCGCCGTCCGATCTCGAGGATCGCGCGCGGGCGATGCGATCGACAGGAGCCGAGGTCGTGAAGATCGCAATCGAAGCCCATCGTCTCGAGGACCTGTTGCCGCTGATGCGCCTCGCCTCGCGCTCGGATTTCACCGATCCGGACGGAATGGATGGTCACGTGCTCCTCGCAATGGGGCAGGCGGGGGTGCCGACGCGCGTCCTGGCGGCACGCATGCGCAATCGCTGGACCTACGCCGGCGACGGCGTCGCGCCGGGTCAACTCCCGGCCGCCCGTCTGCTCGGCGAATTCGGCTATCGCCGCATCCGTGCGGACGCGCAGTTGTTCGGCGTCGTCGGCAACCCGATCGCGCATTCCCTGTCGCCGGTCATGCACAACGCCGGCTTCAGCGCGCTCGGCATGAATGCCGTCTACGTGCCGCTGCAGGCAAGCGACGTCGACGATTTCGTGACCTTTGCCCGTGAAACCGGAATGAGCGGCGCCAGCATCACCGCACCGTTCAAGGTCGGGATGCTGACGAAAGTCGACGCGACAGACGAAATGGCCAAGCGCGTGGGTGCGGTGAACACGCTCGTCGTTCGCGACGGGCAGTGGATTGGCGCCAACACCGACGTGGATGGATTTCTGACGCCGCTCGTCGGCCGGATGGCGCTGAAAGGGGCACGCTCGTGTGTGCTGGGGGCCGGAGGAGCGGCCCGGGCAGTTGCCGTCGCGCTGAATTCCCACGGCTCGGCAGTCACTATCTGCGCGCGTCAACCGGCTGCCGCGACGGAGGTCGCCGCATTGGCGGGCGGACAGGTGGGTCCATGGCCACCGAAGCCTGGAACCTGGGATGTGCTGGTCAACGCGACGTCGTCGAGAAGCGGCGGAGCGTTTGATCCGATCGAGGGCGTACCGCTCGACGGCGAGATCGTGTTCGACCTGGTCTATGCACCCGCGCGGACGCCGTTGCTCCTTCGCGCCGCGCGCGAAGGCTGCCTGACGATCGGCGGGATTGAAATGCTGGTGGCGCAGGCGGAGCGCCAGTTCGAGCTGTGGACCGGGATTCGTCCGCCTGCAGGGCTCTTCAGATCGGCGGCAGCCGCCGCAACCGGCGACGAGGACGTCGCCAGTGCCGGGGGGCAGGCGTGAAGCAGACAACATTCGAAGAATTCGTGGAGCTTGCCCGTCGCGGCACATTCGTGCCGGTCGTCAAGGAAATCATCGCCGACCTCCTGACGCCGGTGTCCGCGTTCCTGAAAATCGCCGAGCACTCCGATTACGCCTTTCTGTTCGAGAGCGTCGAAGGTGGCGAGCAGGTCGCACGATATTCGTTCCTCGGCAAGGATCCATTCCTGGTCCTGCGACAGAGCAGTGGACGCACGACCATCGACCGCTCCGGGGTCACGACCGAGTCCGGCGAACCGTTCGTGCGAAGCCTGCGGAAGTTGATGGCGGAGTTTCAGTCACCCTTTGTCCCCGGTCTGCCGCGCTTCACCGGCGGCGCGGTCGGGTTCATCGGTTATGACGCGTCGCCCGTGTTCGAGCCGGCGCTGGCCGAGGCGTGGACGAAGGCGCCGTGGCGAACCAACGGGACCGCCGATCCGCAGATGGAAGACGATGCAGGGTTCATGTTGTTCGACACCGTGCTGGCGTTCGATCATGTCAAACATCGGATCCTGATCATCGCCAACGCCCGTGTGACCGCCGACGAGGATCTGAACGCGCTGTACCAGTTCGCGTGCGCGAAGATCCAGTTTCTCGAGCGTGAGCTCGAGCGCGGGCTTTCGCAACCAGAGCCGCGCGCCAGTGCGTCTCCCACGATCCGATCGAACATGCCGCGCGAGACCTACGAAGCCGGCGTGCGATCGATCAAGGAACGCATTGCGGCGGGGGACATCTATCAGGCGGTGTTGTCACACCGATTTGAGGCTGACGTCACGTCCGATTCGTTCACGGTCTACCGCGCACTCCGCCACGTCAATCCGTCGCCGTACATGTATTTCATTCGCATGGGCGGACTGGCGATCGTGGGATCGTCACCGGAGATGCTCGTGCGCGTCGAGGGACGACGGGTCGAAACCCATCCGATTGCCGGAACGCGGCCGCGGGGCCAGAGCGATGAAGAAGATCTGCGGCTGGCTGAAGAACTGAAGCGAAACGAGAAGGAGCGGGCGGAGCATGTCATGCTCGTCGATCTCGGCCGCAACGATCTCGGTCGCGTCTGCGATTTCGGCACCGTCAAAGTGCCTCAGTACATGGCGCTCGAGCGCTATTCACACGTCATGCATCTTGTGTCGACGGTTGACGGGCGGCTTGCCGACGACCGCGACCACCTCGACGCGCTCGTCGCCTGTTTCCCAGCGGGAACCGTGTCCGGTGCGCCCAAGATCCGCGCCATGCAGATTCTGTCGGAGCTCGAACCCACCCGGCGCGACCTCTACGCCGGCGCCGTCGGCTATATCGACTTTGCCGGCAACCTCGACTTCTGCATCGCGATTCGGACCATCACCATTCGCAATGGAAAAGCGCGCGTCCAGGCCGGCGCCGGAATTGTGGCCGACTCGAATCCGGCGGCTGAATACGAAGAGACGCGCGATAAAGCGCGGGCGCTGCTGACGGCGTTGGCAATGGCCGAGGCAGGACTCTAACGGTGGTACTCCTCCTCGATAATTACGACTCGTTCACCTTCAACCTGGCCCAGTATCTTGGCGAACTGGGCTCGCCGCCAGTCGTCCGTCGCAACGACGAGATCACACTGGACGAAGTGGGCGAGATGCAGCCGAGTCACATCGTGATTTCGCCTGGGCCAGGACGGCCGGAAGATGCCGGCATTTCGGTCGAGTTGATTCGCCGCTTCGGACCGAACACCCCGGTGCTCGGGGTGTGCCTGGGTCACCAGAGCATCGGCATCGCATTCGGCGGGCAAGTGGTTCGCGCCTCACAGTTGATGCACGGCAAGACGTCGTCCATCCAGCATGACGGGCGCGGAATCTTCCGCGGTTTGCAGCAACCGTTCACCGCCGGCCGGTATCACTCGCTGGTCGTCGCCGAGCCGTTGCCGGAATCGTTGGAGACGGCGGCGAAGACCGAGGACGGTACGATCATGGGCGTCAGGCACCGTGCCTTTCCGGTGCACGGCGTCCAGTTTCATCCCGAGTCCGTGTTGACCGGCGAAGGCCGGCAGCTGCTCCGGAATTTCCTGGAGCTTTGACGTTCATGTTTGCCGCGCTCATCGAAAAGCTTCAGCGCCGCCAGGACCTCTCGATGGACGAGGCCGCGCAGGCGATGGAAGAAATCATGTCAGGGCGGGCGCAGCCGGCGCAGATCGCAGGCCTGCTCATCGGCCTGTCCATGAAGGGGGAGCGGCCCACCGAGATCGTCGGCCTGGCGCGGACGATGCGGGCGAAGACGGTGCCGCTGTCGCGCGCGCACGCGCCGGTGTTCGATACCTGCGGGACCGGGGGCGACAGAGCGCACACGTTCAACGTCTCGACAGTGGCGGCGCTCGTCCTGGCTGCATGCGGCGTCCGCGTCGCCAAACACGGCAATCGGTCGGTGTCGAGCAAGTGCGGGAGCGCGGACCTTTTCGAGGCACTCGGGGTGCACATCGCCGCCGAGCCTCCGGTCGTCGAGCGTTGCCTCGACGAGGCCGGGATTGCGTTCTTCTTCGCTCCCACGTTTCACCCGTCAATGCGTCACGCAGGGCCGACGCGCAAGGATCTCGGCGTGCGGACGGCGTTCAATCTGCTTGGCCCGTTGACGAATCCGGCAGGCGCGGCGCGGCAGCTGGTCGGAGTGCCGCGGCCGGAACTGACCGAGCTCGTCGCACGCTCCCTGTCGTTGCTGGGATCGGAGCGAGCGTGGGTCGTGCATGGCGCCGACGGTCTCGACGAGATCTCAACCACCGGCTACACGAAAGTGTCGGAGTGCCGGGGCGGCGCGGTCAACACGTTTTACGTGCATCCAGCCGACTTCGGCCTGCCCAAGGCACAGCCAGCGCAACTCACCGGCGGGGACGCGGCGGCAAACGCGGCGATCGCGAAACGCATCCTCGACGGCGAGCGCGGCGCAGCGCGAGACATCGTGGTGCTGAACACCGCCGCTTCGTTATTGATTGCCGAGCGAGTCAGCTCGGTGCAGGAAGGGATCGAGCAAGCCGCGATGGCGATCGACGAAGGACGGGCGGCCAAGGTACTTGAATCGCTTGCCAGCACGTCGAACGGGCGCCGCGAGGTATCAGCGTGACGACTGCCGCTCCTGATCTCCTCGCGACCATCGTCGCGGCAACGCGACGCATCGTCGACGTGCGAGAAACCGCGAAGCCAGCCCGAGCGCTCGCCGCAGAGCAGTCGCGAACGCCTGACGGTGCCGCGTTCGCACGAGCGCTTCGAGGAAATGGACTCGTGGGCGGTGCCCGGGTTATCGCGGAATGCAAACGACGGTCGCCGTCCCGGGGGATCCTTCGCGCCGATTACGATCCGGCCACCCACGCTCGCGCCTACGCTGACGCCGGAGCGGTGGCCGTGTCCGTCCTCACCGAGCCGACGTTCTTCGATGGCACGCCGGACCATTTGCGGCAAGTGAGAGCGGCGGTGGATGTGCCGTTGTTGCGAAAGGACTTCATCGTCTCGGAGTACCAACTGATCGAAGCCGCCGTGCTCGGCGCCGATGCGGCGCTTCTCATCGTCGCGGCGCTCGAGCAGAGTCAGTTGACGACGCTGCTTCGTGCGGCTGAACGGCTGTCGCTGGCGGTGCTCGTCGAGATTCACGATTCCGAGGAGTTGCGTCGCGCGGTTGACGCGGGGTCACGAGTCATCGGTGTGAACAGCCGGAATCTTCGAACGTTATCGGTGGACCATGGAGTCCTCGACCGCATCGCCGCGGAACTACCGGCCGATGTCACGGCCGTCGCGGAGAGCGGTATCCGCACACATGACGACATCGAACGACTGACTCGAGCCGGCTACCACGCATTTCTTGTCGGTGAGCGATTGATCGCGCAGCCGGATCCGGGTGCCGCGCTTCGGGAGCTACGTTGTCATGAGCGGACAGTCGCAGCCCCAACGCCAAGGAAGACATGACGTCTCCGCGCGTGAAAGTGTGCGGCATCTGCCGCCTGGAGGACGCTGAACTGGCGATCGCGCTGGGCGCCGCCGCCATCGGATTCGTGTTCTGGCCCGAGAGCCCACGCTACTGCCAGCCGGATCAGGCGCACGCGATCGCGGCACAGCTGCCGCCGCACATCACGTTGGTCGGCGTCTTCGTCGATCAGCCGGCGGAACATGTGATCGAGATAGCCACGCAGGTGCCGCTTGGTGCAGTGCAGTTGCACGGACGCGAATCGTTGGTGGATTTTGACCTCGTCCGTCAGCCGCTGATTAAGGCTGTGCCGGTCACCGACGACCTCGACCCCTCGGCGGTTGACGCGCTGCCGGACGGCGTGACCGTGCTGCTTGATGCGCACGACCCGGTCCGTCGCGGCGGCACGGGACGGACGATCGACTGGAAGATCGCGGCGGCGGTGGCGGCACGGCGCCGGACGATTCTTTCGGGCGGGTTGAATGCAGCCAACGTTCGCGAGGCCATAGCGGAAGTGCGGCCCCACATGATCGACGTCTCGTCCGGTGTCGAATCGGCACCCGGACGGAAAGACGCGGGAAAGCTCGAGGCGTTCTTTGCAGCAATTGGAGCGGCGTGAGGCGTTGATCACTCCATCTTTCGGACAGCGGGATCCGGATGCGCGGGGCTACTACGGCGCCTACGGCGGGCGCTTTGTGCCTGAAACGCTGGTCGCACCAGTCGAGGAACTGGAGCGCGCCTACTTCGCCGCTCGAAAAGACGACGAGTTCCGCTCCAAGCTGGGTCAGCTGCTGAAGGACTACGTCGGCCGTCCCACGCCGCTGTACGAAGCGCGGCGGCTATCAGAATCGCTTGGCGGCGCGCGCATCGTCTTCAAGCGTGAGGACCTGGCTCACACCGGTGCGCACAAGATAAATAACGCGCTCGGGCAGGCGCTGCTCGCCCAGCGGATGGGGAAGCGGCGCGTCATCGCTGAAACGGGCGCCGGGCAGCACGGTGTGGCGACCGCCACCGTCTGCGCGCTTCTGGGACTGGACTGCGACGTCTACATGGGCGCGGAAGACATGGAGCGTCAGTCGCTGAACGTCTTTCGCATGCAGTTGCTGGGCGCGTCGGTCCGGCGCGTCGACGCCGGGTCGCGTACCTTGAAGGACGCCATCAACGAAGCGATGCGCGACTGGGTCTCAAACGTGGCCGACAGCTATTACCTGCTCGGATCGGTGCTCGGGCCCCATCCGTATCCGCTCATGGTGCGCGAGTTCCAGTCGGTCATCGGCCAGGAGGCGCGCCGTCAGTGTCTCGATGCGCTGGGCTGCCTCCCTGACGCGATCGTCGCCTGCGTCGGCGGCGGTAGCAACGCCATGGGCATCTTCGATGCGTTCATTGACGATCGGACCGTTCGGCTGATTGGTGTCGAGGCCGGTGGTCATTCCATTGAGCCCGGCCAGCACGCCGCGAGATTCGCCGGTGGCAGCAGCGGCGTCCTCCAGGGGACTCGCAGCTACGTCTTGCAGGACGAGCATGGCAACATCGAACTGACTCACTCGATCTCGGCGGGTCTCGATTACGCCGCCGTCGGCCCCGAGCACGCGTGGCTGCACGATACCGCACGCGCCGAATACACCTGGATCGGGGACGCGGATGCACTCGTCGCGTTCGAGCGGCTCGCGCGTGAGGAAGGAATCCTGCCGGCGCTCGAATCGTCGCATGCCGTCGCGCACGCATGCCGGCTGGCGCCGACGATGAAGCGCGAGCAGATCCTGCTCGTCAATCTCTCGGGGCGGGGCGACAAGGACGTCATCAGCGTCCAGAAGGCGCTCGATGCGCGGGCCGGGAAACGCTGATGTCGACAATCGAGGCGACGTTCGAGCGGCTTCGCCAGCAGCGTCGCGGCGGAATGGTGACCTATGTCACGGCCGGCGATCCCAGCGCCGAGACGTCGGTGAAGATCCTGGTCTCGTTGGCAAACGCCGGCGCAGACATTCTCGAGGTTGGCGTCCCGTTCTCGGATCCGCTCGCGGACGGTCCGGTCATCCAGCGGGCCACCGAACGTGCGCTGGCGTCGGGCATGACGCTGCGTGGCACGCTCGAGGTCGTCCGCGCCGTGCGTCGGGAAGTAGAGACACCGATCGTCCTCTTCACCTACGCCAATCCGGTCGTGCGGATGGACCCGGCCGTGTTCGCGCGCGAGGCCCAACAGGCCGGCGTCGACGGCGTGTTGATCCTCGACTATCCGGTTGAAGAAGCCGAACCGCTTCGCGCTCCTCTGGTCGCGGCCGGGCTCGACCCGATCTTCTTGATCAGCCCGACGACGACCGATGGGCGGATTCGGCGATCCGGCGAACTCGGGCGAGGATTTCTCTATGTCATCTCGCGCCTGGGCGTGACCGGGGTTCGCGATCGCCTGGCGGACGACGTCAGGGATTTGGTGGCGAGGGTGCGAGCGCAATCGTCGCTGCCGGTGGCGGTTGGATTTGGCATTTCGTCGCCGGAGCACGTCGCCAAGGCGTGCCAGTCGGCCGACGCGGCCGTAGTCGGGAGCGCGCTCGTGAATGTGATCGCGGAACATGGCGCGGCGCCTGATGTCGCCGAGCGGGCAGGCGAGTATGTGCGATGGCTGAAGAGCGCAATGTGAATCGGATCGACGAGCTTCGTCAGCAAATCGACGACATCGATACGCGGCTGGTCGAGCTCTTGAGCCGGCGCGCGGCGTGCGCTCTGGCGATCGGCCACGAGAAGAAGTTGATCGGCCTGGAGGTTTATCAACCGTCGCGAGAGGCAGAAGTCCTGAGTCACATCCAGCAGATCAATCCGGGTCCGCTGGACAACGGGGCGATGAAGCGGTTGTTCGAACGCATCATCGATGAAGCGCGACGACTCGAACGAGTCGCGGACACGGATGAAGAGACGGCGGCGGGGGATACCGAGTAGAAAGAAAGATCGTTTTGGTTTTGAGTTTTCGCTTTTTGGTTTCCCGTTTTCAGTTCTAGGTTCGGAAACCAACACCTAAAACCAAAACCAAGAACTGAAAACCCAAAACGGACAAGCAATCGACGAGGTATTTATGGTGGTAGTGATGCAGGAGCGCGCCACGGACGACCAGGTCCAGCGCGTGATTTCGCAACTGGTGGAAATGGGGTTCGACGTGCATCGATCGACGGGCGCGCTACGCACGGTGATCGGCGCGGTGGGCGGCAACCGGGTTGCCGACCCGCGTCTGCTCGAGGTGCTGGATGGTGTGCAGGAGGTCCTGCGAATCACCGAGCCCTACAAACTGGCGAGCCGGACGTTCAAGCCGGAGAACAGCGTCATCTCGATCGGGGATGTACGGATCGGCGGTGACGAGGTCATTGTGATGGCCGGTCCCTGTTCGGCTGAAAACGAAGATCAGGTTGAAGCGGCCGCGTCGGCGGTCAAGCGCGCCGGGGCCAAGGTGCTGCGCGGCGGCGCCTTCAAACCGCGCAGTTCTCCCTACAGCTTTCAGGGGCTTGGCGAAGAAGGGCTGCGGCTGCTGCGCAGCGCCGCCGATCGCCACAACCTGAAACTGGTGTCGGAGGTGATGGACATCAGCCAGCTCGACATGATGCAGCGCTACGCCGACATCCTTCAGGTGGGCGCGCGCAATATGCAGAACTTCACGCTGTTGCGCGAGCTGGGTCACGTGCGCACGCCGATCCTGCTGAAACGAGGCATCTCCGCAACCATTGAAGAATGGCTGCTGTCGGCCGAATACATCCTCGCCGGCGGCAACATGAACGTCATGCTGTGCGAGCGCGGTATCCGTACGTTCGAAAGCTACACCCGCAATACGCTGGACATCTCCGCGATCCCGGTCGTCCGTAAACTCAGTCATTTGCCGATCCTGATCGACCCGAGCCACGGAACCGGCTTGCGCGACAAGGTCGCGCCGATGGCGCGCGCCGCCGTTGCCGCGGGAGCCGATGGTCTGCTGATCGAAGTTCACCACGATCCGGATCACGCGCTCAGCGACGGGGCACAGTCGCTATTCCCGGCCCAATTCGATCGCCTGATGGCCGAACTCCGCATCATCGCGCCGGCAATTGGACGAAGCATCTGTCTCGAACCGGTGGCGAGAAGAGGCTGGGGGGTCTGAGCAAACGTAAAAGTTAAAAGTTAAAAGTCACAAGTTAGAACTGATGCAGAGACACGGCGCAGTGCCGATGGCAAGCGAACGCCCTGGACAGAGCGACGATGGCCCCTTTGCCCGCATCGCCATCGTCGGCTTTGGGCTCATCGGAGCTTCGATCGGGCTGGCCGCACGGCGGCGATGGCCCGGCGCGGAGCTGATTGCCGTCGACCGGCCGGATGTCATCCAGTCGGCCATGCGCACGCACGCCGCCGATGTCGGCGGCGGCGATCTCTCGCTCTGCAAAGACGCCGACCTGGTCATCCTCGCGGCCCCTGTGCAGACCAACATCAAGATCCTGGCGGAGTTGCCGGGCCACGTTTCGGGCAACGCTGTTGTGACCGATGTCGGCAGCACCAAACGGCAAGTGGCGGCGGCTGGCAGCCAGTTGCCGCGGCGACTGGCGTTCGTCGGCGGACATCCGCTCGCCGGCGCCGCGACCGGTGGACTCGAAGCGGCGCGATCGGACTTGTTCACGGGTCGTGCGTGGATCCTCACACCGATCGACGACGGCGAAGGAACCGTGCAGACACTCTCGACGTTCATCGATGGTCTCGGAGGCAAAGTACGAGTGATGACTCCTGACGCCCATGATGCGGTGGTCGCGTACCTGAGCCATCTGCCACAGCTCACGGCGACGGCACTGATGCATCTCGTCGGCGAACGCACTGGCGTCGACGGCCTGGCCCTCGCCGGACGAGGATTGCAGGACACGACGCGGTTGGCAGCCAGTCCGGCGGACATCTGGCGCGACATCGCCGCGACGAACCACGATCACATCGCTCAGGCGATCGACGAGCTCGTGGATATCCTGCTTCAGATGAAAGAAGGGGGCGACACGCTCGGCGAGACCTTCGAATCCGCGGCGCGCTGGAAACAGGTCCTGGAAGCGACGCGGGCGAAGGCATGAGCGGTCGGCACGTGGTGTCCACCCGCACCTATCTCGAGATGCGAGCGCCGTCAGATCTGGTCCACGCGTCCTTGCCGGACGCCGAATGGCGTGTTGAACGGATGCGCGATTGCGCCCCGGAATTCTGGCGATTTCTCTACGCGGAGGTCGGACGCGATTATCACTGGGTCGATCGCTTGCCGTGGTCGATCGAAGAGATCCAAGCCTACATCAACGACCCCGCCGTTTCAGTGTGGCTCCTTTCAGTATGGTCCTCTCCAGCCGGCTACTTCGAGCTCCGCCATGAGGGAGACGATGTCGAGCTCGTGTACTTCGGCCTGCTTCGGCACTTTCACGGTCGAGGCCTCGGCGGACACTTGTTGACTTACGCCGTTCAGCGCGCGTGGGAAAGCGAGGCGAAACGCGTCTGGGTCCACACCAACACGCTCGATCATCCCGCCGCGCTGCCGAACTACTTGAAGCGTGGGTTCACGGTGTTCAAGACCGAGGAGTACCTGGTCGAAGTCTGAGTTCCTTCAGCGTCCTTCACCATCGAACTGCACGCACCGACGGCCACGTCGAAGATCCGAAGAATCGAAGATC
>JBKPNQ010000129.1:0-57508 GCA_046732715.1 Acidobacteriota bacterium
ATTACAGACGGAGTACTCGTTGTGGACGCGCGATCCCGAAAGCGGCGTGCTCGACACGTGCCGGCAGCTCGAGATTGCATTCGTCGCCTACAGCCCGTTGGGGCGTGGTTTTCTCACCGGTCGGTTCAAGTCGCCGGACGACCTCGCGCCGGACGACTGGCGGCGCAACAACCCGAGGTTTCAGGGGGAGAACTTTCAACGAAACCTCGAGCTCGTCGCCCGTGTCGAGGCGATTGCGAAGAAGAGGGCATGCACGCCCGCTCAATTGGCAATCGCCTGGCTGCTGGCGCAAGGCAGCGACGTCATTCCGATTCCTGGATCCACGAGGCCGGAGCGGGTTGAGGAGAACGCTGCCGCGGCGACGATCGCGCTCACATCGGACGACATAGCGTCGCTGGATGCAGTGGGCTCCTCGGTTGCGGGCAATCGATACCCGGAAGGCGGGATGAAAACCATCAATCGCTAATCCCTAATCGCTGATCCTGGATCCCTGATCCATGAATCCCTGGTCCATGAATCCCTGATCATCCGAATCTTCGACGATCAGGGAGTCAAGAATTGGGGATTCAAGGATCAGCGATTCAGGATTAGTGATCAGCGATTAGCGATTCAGCCGGACAGCCGGAAAGTAGTCGCCAACAACTTCACGATTCCACCAGCGTCCGCTTTGCTGCCGTTCGGCGGCCGTCGTGAACGTGTACTTGTACATCCGGGCGCGGATCCACCGTGGCGGTCGATCGGGAAACGGGTTGCCGTCCAGCAGTCCAATCGTTGGCGCGTCCCCTTCGAGCAGTTTCAGGATCAAGGGAGAGAACCACTCGTAGTCTCTCGCGCTGCCCATTGCGGCGAACCACATGAGCCAGTCGATCCGCAGATGATAGGGCGCGATCTGTATCGGCCTCCGGGACGGATCGCCTGGCTTGCCCTTGAATTGATACTCCCGCCACGTTGCCGATTCGAGCGACTGGTCCGCGGACCCCTCGATGGCAATTTCGAAGCGTTCCCGCGTAATGCTGCCAAACGCGCCATAGGTATTGACGATTTGCAGCGGGTTGAACGAGGTATTCATCACCTGGTTCGGCGACAACATGTTCACCGTTGGCGCGATGCTGAGAAAGGCGACCAACACGCCGACTCCATACAACGTCAGCCGCTGCACGGCGGGCAGAGGCTCGAGCGCCGGTATCGAGATCGGCAACCACGCAAGGAACCGATTGTCGAGCGTCGCAAATGCGAGCACGATCGTCAGCCAGTTCAGCCAGGAGAGGTTGCCGCTGACGATGAGCGTCAGCTGAAAGGCGATGGTGATGAGTCCGGCAATGCCGGCGAACGGCTGCGGCAGGAAGTAGCCAAATGGGACGATCAATTCCACGAGGTGATTGAAGGCCACACCGCCGTGGAGCACGGGCCGCGGCAGCCAATGAAAGTACCAGCTGAGGGGATTCGGTATCGGCTGCGTCTCGAAGTAATAGTCGAGGCACGTCAGATCGCGCCAGCACGAGTCGCCGCGAATCTTGATGAGTCCCGCGCCGAACATGAGGCGGAACAGCGTCCAGCGGTAAATCCAGTTCAGAATCGCCGGCGGTGACGTCGTCGCCGCGCCGGCAAAGATCGTGAAGAAGCCGACCTCGAGCAGGAGAGATTCCCAGCCGAAGCCATAAAACGTCTGCCCGACATTGACGAAGGAGAGATACAGAATCCACAGCAGGCCCCACAAGAAAGCGGCCGCCAGCGCGCTGCGATGCTGAACGAGCCCAGTCAGTGCCACGATTGAAAGCAGCACGCCGAGCCACCCAGCGGCGCGGAACGCACCGTCGGTCGCGCGCAGATAAAAGAGGCTTGGCGATGCGCGGAACGGCACCGCCTGGACGAAGCGCGGCACCGGGAGCAGACCGTGCTCGCCAAGCAGCGGAATGAATTGATTGACGACGGCGATGAATGCGATGAGGTAAATGAGCGCCAGGCCGCGCTCGAAGATGAACCGCGAGTACCAGTAAGGTGCAAGCTGGTCGGGCATGAGTTTTAGTTGTCAGCGCCAGCCCAAGCAGGCTGTCGCTGCAGAGTAAGAAAAGATTTATAGCAAAGACATGGCCCAAACAGATGCGATTGTCGTCGGCGCCGGCCCGAACGGACTCTCAGCGGCCATCGTCCTCGCTCGAGCAGGGTTGCAGGTGGTCGTGTATGAGGCACAGGCTTCGATTGGCGGCGGGTGCCGCTCCGAGGCGTTGACGCTGCCGGGCTTCGTGCACGACGTCTGCTCAGCCGTGCACCCCATGGGGGTCGCGTCCTTGTTCTTCCGATCGTTGCCGCTCGCGGAGCACGGCCTCACCTGGATTCAGCCGCCGTCGATGTTGGCGCATCCACTTGACGGCGACACCCCGGCCGCCCTGGTGAACCGATCCGTTGCAGACACTGCGCGTGACCTGGACGGCGACGACGATGGCTATCGGCGGCTCGTCGGCTCGTCGGCTTCGGCGTGGCATCTGCTCGAGGATGTCGTGTTGTCGCCTCCGCACGTGCCACGACATCCCGTCGCGGCTGCGCGTTTCGGCCTGCGTGCGTTGCAGCCTGCCGTTCGGCTGGCCCAACACTACCTCTCGACCGACCGGGCGCGTGCGCTGTTTGCCGGAGTCGCGGCGCACGGCATGGTTCCGCTCGAGACGGCGCCTTCGGGCGCAATCGGCCTCGTGCTCAGCGCGCTTGCGCACGCCGTGGGCTGGCCGATTCCTCGAGGCGGCGCACAGCGGTTAGCTGACGCGCTCGCGTCGTATCTGCGGTTGCTTGGCGGTCGCATCGTGACCGATGCTCCGGTTGCTTCGCTGGATGAGTTGCCTGCCTCGAAGGCGGTGCTGTGCGACGTGTCGCCGGGTCCTTTCCTTCGCATGGCCGGTCGCGCCCTGCCTGATTGGTATGCGCGGAAACTTGCGCGTTATCGATATGGAATGGGAACGTTCAAAGTCGATTGGGCGCTCGACGCACCGGTGCCATGGCGTGACGGTCGAGTCGCGTTAGCGGCGACGGTCCACGTCGGAGGCACATTGCAGGAGATCGCCCGGTCGGAGCGCGATGCCTGGGCCGGCCGAGTATCCACGCATCCTTTCGTGCTGCTCGTCCAGCCCAGTCTCTTCGACGATTCCCGCGCGCCCGCCGGCAAGCACACGCTGTGGGCGTATTGCCATGTGCCGCACGCATCGGCCGCCGATATGCTGCCGGCCATCGAGGGGCAGATTGAACGCTTCGCTCCCGGGTTCCGCGATCGGGTGCTTGCGCGGCATGTGATGACGCCCGCCGACCTCGAGCGTCGCAACCCCAACCTGGTCGGTGGCGACATCGGCATGGGCGTGACCGATCTCCGCCAGCTGTTTGGACGACCGACGTGGCGCTGGTACCGCACACCGCGCCGTGGACTCTATATCTGCTCCGCGTCCACGCCGCCTGGCGTCGGCGTGCACGGGATGTGCGGGTATCATGCGGCACGCTACGCGCTGAGAGACATCTTCGGAATCCCTCATCCCTGATCACTGATCCCGAATCCCTGATCGTCGAATCCCTGATCGTCGAATCCCTGATCCCTCGAATCCCTGATCTCACGAATCCCTGATCTCACGAATCCCTGGATTTCGGATCCGATTCGCGATTCAGCGATTCAAGGATGAGCGATTCAACGATCAGCGATTCAAGGATGAGCGATTTAGGATCAGTGATCAGTGATTAGCGATTCTGCGTCTGCGCAGCCACGCTGGCTGCGGCGCGCGCGGCGGCTTCGGGATCGCCAAGATAGTAGTGACGAATCGGCTTCAGCGTATCGTCAAGCTCGTACACGAGCGGGATGCCGGTCGGGATGTTCAGTTCGACGATCTCAGCGTCGGGAATGTTGTCGAGATACTTGACCAGCGCGCGCAGGCTGTTGCCGTGCGCCGCGATGATGACTCGCTGTCCCGACGTGACCGCCGGCGCGATCGTCTCATGCCAGTAGGGAAGGAATCGCGCGACCGTGTCTTTCAGCGACTCGGTCAGCGGAATGTCCTGCGGACGAAGGCCGGCGTAGCGCGGATCGCGTCCTGAATACCGCTCGTCGTCGGTGGTCAGCGGCGGAGGCGGAATATCGTAGCTGCGGCGCCAGATCTTGACCTGCGCGTCGCCGTGTTTGGCTGCGGTCTCCGCTTTGTTGAGCCCCTGCAGCGCGCCGTAGTGTCGTTCGTTCAAACGCCAGTCCTTGGTCACCGGAATCCACATCAGATCGAGGAGGTCGAGTGTGGTCCATAACGTCCGGATCGCACGTTTGAGGACTGATGTGAAGGCAACATCGAACGTATAGCCACCTTCCTTGAGGAGGCGCCCCGCCTCGGCGGCTTCCTGCATCCCCTTCTCGGAAAGATCGACGTCCGTCCAACCCGTGAACCGGTTCTCCTTATTCCAGGTGCTTTCGCCGTGACGCAGCAGCACGACCGTCCGCATCACCGTGCTCCCAGTTGGCGGATGGCGGATGGTCCCGCGTACCGGCCCGCCGATCCGAGCTGCTCTTCGATGCGGAGCAGCTGGTTGTACTTCGCGACACGATCGGTGCGGCTGGCCGAGCCGGTTTTGATCTGGCCGGCATTGGTGGCGACCGCCAGGTCGGCAATCGTCGTGTCTTCGGTTTCACCGGATCGATGTGAGATCACGCTCGCGTAGTCGGCATCACGCGCCATCGCGACCGCGTCAAGCGTTTCGCTGACGGTTCCAATCTGATTCAGCTTGACGAGCAGCGCGTTGCCGATCTTCTCGCTGATTCCGCGTTTCAGGATCTCTGGATTGGTGACGAACACATCGTCACCGACCAGTTGCACGCGATCGCCAAGCGCTTTGGTCAGCGTCTTCCAACCGTCCCAGTCTCCCTCCGCCAGACCGTCCTCGATCGAGATGATTGGATACTGGCGGACCCAGTCTTCGTACAGCTTCACCATCTCGTCGGCGGTGCGAGTCTTGTCCTTCGATTTCTTGAACTCGTAGTTCTTTCCGTCGTCGTTCCACAGTTCGCTTGACGCCACGTCGAGCGCGAGATGCACGGTCTCGCCAGGTTGATATCCCGCCTGCACGACGGCTTCGAGGACGACGTCGACGGCTTCCTGGTTGGAGGACAGGCTTGGCGCAAATCCACCCTCATCGCCGACACCGGTGGAGTGCCCCTTCTTCTTGAGGATGCCGCGAAGCGTATGAAAGATTTCGGCCCCGCAGCGCACGGCTTCAGCGAAGCTGCGCGCTCCCACCGGCATGACCATGAACTCCTGGAAGTCGACGCTGCTGTCGGCGTGGGCGCCGCCGTTGAGGATGTTCATCATCGGCACCGGCAGCACCGAGCCGGCGGCGCCGCCGTACAACGTAGCCGCGTGCGCGTACAGCGGAAGACCGAGCGCGGCGGCGTTCGCGCGCGCCAGCGCCATCGATACTCCCAGCAGCGCGTTCGCACCGAGCCGGCCCTTGTTGGGCGTGCCGTCGAGATCGATCATCGCCTTGTCGATCGCGCGCTGATCGCCGTCGCGTCCGACGATCGCTTTGGCAATCTCGCCGTTCACGTGCGAGACCGCTTTGGTGACACCCTTTCCGAGGTACCGCTTCTTATCGCCGTCACGAAGCTCGAGCGCCTCACGTTGGCCGGTCGAAGCCCCCGACGGCACCGCTGCCCGGCCGAACGCGCCACCCTGAAGCGTCACGTCCACTTCAACCGTCGGATTCCCGCGCGAATCGAGAATCTCTCGTCCCTTGACCGACTGAATCTTCAATGTGATTTCTCCTGAACGAACCCAGCAGAACCCTGTAGCACCTACTTTTCCGAGGCCCCGCGTTTGTCGAAATCCTGCTCGTTCCTCAACGCCTGTTCCGAGATCTCGCCGATGAACGGTTCATCATCGGTGGTGACGACAACGATGCCGCTGTCGCTGACCGTGTGCCGTCGCCGATCCTCTTCGTCGTTGTAGCCGATCAGCGCGCCGCGCGGCACGAACACGTCGCGATCGACGATCGCCCGCCGAATTCGTGCGTGGCGGCCGACGCGCACGCCCGGCATCAGGATGCTCTGATCGATGTCGCAGAAGCTGTGGACCCGAACGTTCGGACACAGGACGCTGCCGGTGATCCGGCTTCCTGAAATGATGCAACCCGCCGAGATGATCGAGTCGAGCGCCTGCCCGCAGCGCCGTCCTTCATCGGCGAAGACGAACTTGGCCGGCGGCGCCTGCACCTGGTTGGTTCGAAGCGGCCACTCAGGATCGTAGAGGTTGAACTCCGGGTTGACGTGGCACAAATCCATGTTCGCATCGTAGTACGCGTCGAGCGTCCCGATGTCGCGCCAGTACTTCGCCGACTTCTTGTTTTCGTCGTAGAAACGGTACGCGTAGACCGGCGATTTCGCGATCAGCCCGGGGATGATGTCCTTGCCGAAATCGTGCGTCGAGTTCCGTCGCGCGTCTTCTTCGAGCGCCGGTACGAGAACGTCCATGTTGAAGATGTAGATGCCGAGCGAGGCCAGCACCTGCTGATCGGCCGGGAGGTTTTTCGGCTTCTCGAGAAAGCCGGTCAGGCGCTGGTCCGAGTCCACCTGGAGGACGCCGAAGCGATGCGCGTCTGCTGAGGGCACGTCGATGGCCGCGAGCGTGACGCTCGCCTGGCGATCGCGATGGAAGCGCAGCATCTTGGCGTAGTCCATCTTGTAGACGTGATCGCCGGACAGGACGATGAGCTGCCGCGGGCTCTCACGCAGGATGGAATAGAGATTCTGATAGACCGCGTCGGCGGTGCCGAGATACCAGTGTTCGCCAACCCGTTTCTGCGGGCTCAGGATTTCGATGAACTCGCCGAGCTCGTCGGCGACGACGCTCCACCCCATGCGAAGATGGCGGCTGAGCGAGAGCGACTTGTACTGAAGCGCGATGAAGATCCGGCGCAGCCCGGAATTGATGCAGTTGCTCAGCGTGAAGTCGATGATGCGGTAGGGGCCGCCGAAATAGACAGCCGGTTTCGCCCGTTCCTTCGTCAACGGATACAGCCGTTCGCCGACCCCTCCGGCCAGCACCATGACGAGCACATCGTCCAGCACGTGACGTTCCTTCCCGCGTCCGCTAATCACTCCGAGCGGCTTCGCCCCTCGGACTCCCCGACACTCTCCCGCCTTCGCTAAAGCTACGGCGGGCAAGCGCTCTTCCCGCCAACTCCCGCTCCGCCTTGGGCGCCGTGGGGCGGAGCGCGAAGGCCGCGCGCGTGGCTCACTCGCACACTCGTTCGCTGTGTCCTAGCGCTTGAGGATGACGCGCGCTGGAGCGCCGTCGCTTCCCGCGATCCTGAGCGGCAGGCAGTACATCTCGTACATGCCGGGATCCGCTTCCGCGAGGTTGAGCCCTTCGATGATGACGACGGACTGAGACAGCAACGTTCGGTGAGCCGGCGCGCCGGCCTTCTTGAACTGTTCCACTGACAGGTAATCGATGCCGACGACCTTGACGCCCTGGTCAACCAGGTATCGCGCACCATCCTCGGCGAGGTAGGTGTAGTCCTGATGGAATCCCTCACCGTTCCAGAGCGCCGAGTTCGATGTTTTGAGCAACACGCGGATGTCTTCCCGCAGGCCCGCGGACGCGAGCTCGCTGCGGCCGATTCCGCCGCGCTTCGTGATCTCGACGACCCGGGCGCGTCCGAGGAGCAGATCGAGGGGCAGCGCGTCGACGCCGGCGCCGTCATCAAAGAAATGCCGCGGCGCGTCGACGTGCGTGCCGGTGTGCGTGCCCATAACCAGCTTCGAAACGTTCGAGCTGCCGCCAGCGGCGATGCGCTTGATCGGCTGCAACTCGAACTCGGGGTTCCCGGGGTAGGCGGGAATGCCTGCGGTGAGTGACACGCTCACGTCCAGAAATTGGGGTACGCGAGCCATAAGCCGGTGATGATATCACCCGTCGCCTACGCCGAAGGCTCCGGCGAGACCGCTCATCCCTCGGATTCAACCCTTTTCCCCTTCGCGACCCGACCTTGACGGGCCGGCCTGCCGCCCTGCCGTGCTTTGACTTACACGGCCATGGGCTTTATGATCAGCTTGAACTTTCAGCTTCATGCGCTGGAATCGAGCGGACGTCGGGGTGCCAAAAGGCCGGTCGCGAT
This sequence comes from Acidobacteriota bacterium, assembly GCA_046732715.1. GTDB lineage: Bacteria > Acidobacteriota > Vicinamibacteria > Vicinamibacterales > 2-12-FULL-66-21 > JALZOC01. The sequence goes on from JBKPNQ010000129.1 coordinate 8,128, forward strand.
CGCGGCGGGCGGCGGTCGCGACGTTGCTCGTGGCGTGGACGATTGCGGTCGCGGCTGCGTCGGCGCCGCAGAACCGCGACGATCGGCGCACACAAGATCGCCTCGAGGAGGCGCAGCGCAAAGAAGGGGAAGCCCTGATTCGCCTTGCCGATGCGGCGATGGCGGGACACGCGTCATCGGATTTTGCGATCGCGTGGCGCAACGATTTTTTCAAGGCGCAGACCGGAACCTTCGTGCCCTTCACGGTCACGATTGACCGCTCGAGCCTGACGGCCGCAACCGCGTTGATGTACGTGCGCGCGGCGCGCCGCGACGTCGGGGCGCGTGCGAATGAGGCGGCTGGGCGATATCCGTTCGACATTGTCTTTCCGGTCACGTTGAGTGGTCCGGCGGGCCAACCGGTTCGGATTACCCGCGGCTTCGCGGTGGCGCCCGGCGACTACGACGTGTATGTCGCGCTTCGCGAGCGTCCGGCGGATCCGTTGAATTCGGACCGGCGTCTCAAGGGTGCGGTCCTGAAACAGTCGTTGACCGTGCCCGATTTCTGGAACGGTGAACTGGCGACCAGCAGCGTGATGCTCGCGGATCGCATCGACGACGTCGCGCCGGTGTCGGGGGATGACGTACTCGATCGGCCGTACGTGATCGGAACCAGCGAGATTCATCCATCTCCGACCGCGTCCTTCGGGCGCACTCGTGAATTGATCGTGGTGTTCTTGATTTACAACCCGACGGTCACGCCGGATGGGAATTTCGACATCGAGGTGAATTACCATCTATTTCGACGGGATGGCACGGCACCGGCGCAGACGGCCGTCGACACTGAATCTCATCCGCCGGCCCGCCCGGGGGAGCGCTATGTGACGAGGACGCCACCTCAGCATTTCAGGCCATCCGTCATGGGGGCGAGCTTTGACCCGGTCACCGGGCCTATACTGGCAGGTCAGGGGATCCTGTTGTCGTCGTTCCAGGAAGGCGAGTATCGTCTCGGTATTACCGTGACGGACGTGACGTCGCGACACTCGTTGACGCGTGACGTCACCTTTTCCGTTGCGGGATCGTAGGGCTGGAGGAGCCATGGGGCGCATGAAACACGTGCTCTCGGCAGCAGGGATCGTGGCGCTGGCCACGACAGCCAGTTCCTCGTCCGCGCTTGCACAACAGCATGCGGGGGGCCGCGCACCGGAGGTGCGCACGGTGAACGCCGTCATCGGCGGCGTCATCAAGGGCATCGTCAGCGACGAGCTCGGCGGCCCGTTGCCGGGCGCGATGGTTTCGGCGCTGGGTGCCACCATGGCGATGACGGTGACTGATGCCAACGGTCACTTCTCGCTTGAAAAGCTTCCGGCCGGAGACTACACGCTGCGCGCACACCTCGCCGGGTTTGCCGCCTCGCCCCGTGAAACCGTCCGCGTCGGGGTGACGCCGGCTTCCGTGTACCGCCTCCAGCTGCATCGTCTCGACACGCCGGTCGCGACCACGGGGAACGGCAACGACGTCACCGCCCGCCCGATTCTCGCGGCAGGCTTCGGCCTGCCTTCGATTACGTCGACGGAGTCGACAGACGGCGACGACGAACACTCGCACACGGATACGGCCTGGCGACTCCGCCATCTGACGCGCAGCATCCTGAAGGATTCAACCAGCATCGTCGTGCTCGAGGACGACACTCCGTCGGCCGACGATTCGATGGTCGGGCATCTGAACCAGTCCGCGGCCGGCGCGCTGGGCTCGTTTTTCGCCGACCTGCCGTTCAAGGGCGAGGTCAATCTGTTGACGACCAGCGCGTTTGCGCCGGGGCGGTTCTTCTCCGGGGACATTCTGCCGCGTGGCGTGGCCTACTTCGCCATCGGGGCGCCGACGGGCGCCGGCGACTGGTCCGTGCGCGGCGCGATGAGCCAAGGTGACTTGTCATCGTGGATCGTCTCCGGCTCGTTCCTGTCGAAGCGCGAGGGAGTTCATTCGTATGACCTGGGTCTGACCTACAGCACTCAGGATTATCAAGGCGGCAATCCGCTGGCGCTCGCCGCCGTCAGCGACGGCAACCGGAACGTCGGTGAAATCTACGGGCTCGATCGTTGGACGGTCGGGACCGGCGTGTCGGTTGAATATGGCGGTCGCTACGCGCGGTACGACTATCTCGTGCAGCCGGCCCTCTTCAGCCCGCGCGTCGGACTGACCCTCGAACCATCAACGGCGACGCGCATTACCGCGGTGGTCGAGCAGCGAATGGTCGCGCCGGGCGCAGAGGAATTCCTGACGCCGGCGACGGCCGGCCCGTGGCTGCCGCCCGAACGGACGTTCTCGCCGTTGAGTGGCGGCGAGCTTCGGGTCGAGCGTGCGCGTGATGTCGACCTGCTCGTCGAGCACGACTTCGGCATCTACTCGTTTGGCGTGCGCCGCTTCTATCAGGGCGTCGATAACCAGGCGATGACCCTCTTCGGGATGCATTCCCCTGATGGCACACGCTCGGTAGGTCACTACTACGTCGCCGGCGCCGGATCTGTCGACGTGGCTGGATGGGGAGTCCGCCTGAGTTCCTCGGCGTCTCGGCGAGTGAGTGGCTCGGTCGACTATTCGTTCTCCCATGGTCACTGGAATTCGTTCGGGGAGATTAGCCAGGCCCGCCCGTGGCTGACGAATCTGTTGCGTGAGGAGGACGAGGACATTCACGATCTGACGACGTCGGTTCAGACCGCGATCCCTGAGACGGCGACACGGGTTTTCGTGCTCTACAAGCTGAATTCCGCCTACGCGAGACGGAGCCTCACGTCGCCTGAACCCGGCGGCGCGGGACTCGACGGCCGCTTCGACGTGCAAGTGAACCAGGCGTTGCCATTCGGTCTCGGTAACACCAAATGGGAAGTCCTCGTCGGGGTGCGGAACTTGTTCCGCGATCCGAATGATCCGGCCTCGGTCTACGACGAACTGCTCGTGGTCCGTCCGCCGAAGCGCGTAGTCGGCGGGTTCCTCGTCCGATTCTGAGGGCGGGACTCGCGCCGGTTGCCGGGGCGAGTTCAACGCGCCTGCCAGCCATCGCCCGCGCGGATCCACGGGCGAACACGTGCGTTTCTGATGCGTCTGGAAGTCCTGCGAGGTGCCGAACCGGCAGGACGTTTTTTTGCCTCAAAATCAGCGATCCAAGTTTTTGAGCCGCTTGTCCACAAGCTTGGAAGTTGGCGTCAAAACCTGCGATAGCCAAGGTCAAAGTCAAGTCGACTCAGATATTTAGAGTCATGCTCCGAACCGAAGTCGGGGAACGCGGATTGCTAGGTGGAGCCAAGCCACTCGTTCGTACGAGGGCCTCCAACAGGACCGAGTCTTTTTTGAACACCGGAAACCGATCGCACGCGCTCCTTCGGCTGACGGCTCAGCTGGTTGTCGTCGCGCTGTTGTTGTGCCTCGCGATGGCGAACATCTACGTCCGGTCGACATGGAGCGAGCCGGAGGATGGTGTCCGCTGGGCGACGACCCCGGACGGCGTGGTTGCCCAGGAGATCGCCACCGGTTCGCCGGCTGAGCGAGCCGGGATCCGTGCCGGCGACATCCTCGCTGAGATTGATCGGGTGCCCGTCGACTCACAGTCGGACGTGCTTGCGCGACTTCATCGTGCGTCGGCCGGAGATTCGATCACCTACACGCTGATTCGCACGAAGACCCAGGAGAACCTGCGCCTGTCGCTGGCCCCGATTCCGTCGGGCGCGCGCGGGCTGTATTACGTGCTCGCCGCGGTCGGGATCTTTTCGCTGCTGGTTGGCGCCGGCGTCAGGTTCCGTCGTCCGGACAATCAGGCGACGCTGCACTTCTTCTGGCTGACGGTGGCGTTCTTCGGCGTGCTCGCGTTTTCGTTCAGCGGGCGGCTCGACACGCTCGACTGGGTGATTTATTGGGCGGACGTCGTCTGCACGCTGCTCTTGCCGCCGCTCATCGTGCATTTCGCGCTGGTGTTCCCCGAACGGCCGCACAGCTGGGCGCATTCCGATGCCGGCCGTACGGCGCTTCCACTCCTGTATCTGCCGGCAGTACTGCTCTTCGCCGCCCGGGTGTCGGCGCTCTTGCGAGGGCATCAGCAGGACGTGGTCTTCTCGAACGTGATCACGCTGGTTGAACGTGGCGAAATGATCTGCCTGGGCGTCGGCCTGGTCGTCGGGCTGGGCATCATGATCAGAGCGCTCGGTCGCGCGCGTTCGGTCACCGCGCGTCGTCAGCTCCGATGGATCGTCGGTGGGACGGCATTCGGCGCGGTGCCGTTCGTGTTCGGCTATGCGCTGCCATTCGCGCTTGGGTTCACTCCCCTGCGCGGTGCTGACGTCACCGCCGTGCTTCTCGGCGTCGTGCCGCTCGCGTTTGCGTCGGCAATCGTCCGCTACCGTCTGATGGACGTCGAGGTCATCATCAAGCGCGCGGTCGTGTACGCGGCGGCGCTGGCGGCGATCGCGGCGATGTACGCCATCCTGCTGAGGGTCGCGCGCACCGTTTTCCTCAACGGCAGCGACAAGCCAAACTTCGTGATCGCGCTGCTGGCGACGATCGTCGTCGTGCTGCTCTCGCGGCCGGTCAAGAACGCAATCCAGAACGCGCTCGATCGCGCCTACTACCGCGATCGGTACGACTACCGGCGTGCGCTGGTGGCGTTCGCGCGCGACCTGAACAGCGATCTCGATCTGCAACGCTTGAGCGAGCGGCTCGTCCACCGCGTCATGGAGACGCTGGTCGTCGATCGCATGGCGCTCATGCTGGCGCCGGTCGCGACCGGGCGCGAGGGAGAGTTCTCGACCATCGCGCACATCGGCTTTGCCGGCCAGCCCCCGGCGCTTCCGCGTACGTCCGAAGCGGGCGCGCGGTTGATCGCGGGACATACGTTGTCGCTCGATGATCCGCTCGCGCAGCGGCGAATCGATGCGCGCGAGATCGATTTCTGGCGTGAATCCGGCGTTCATTACTTCGTGCCCTGCGTGTCGAAGGAAGGCACGATTGCGGTCATGGCTCTCGGCCGTAAAGCCAGCAGCGAGCCGCTCAGCAGCGAGGACATGGCGTTGCTGGCCGCGGTGGCGGCGCAGGCGGCGACCGCGCTCGAGAACGGCCGGCTGTATCGGCAGCTCCACAACAAGGCGGACGAGCTCGAACGGATGCGGGAATTCAGCGAAAATATTCTCGAATCGCTGAACGACGGCCTCGCGGTCGTCAACCGCGACGATCGCATCGTCCGGTGGAACCGAAGGCTCGAGGAGTTGTACGGCGTGCGTCATGAAGACGCGGTGGCTCATCGGCTCGATCAGCTGTTCGAGTCTGGGTTTCTCGAAGCGCTGCGGTCGTCGCGGCGTGAGTCGCCGGAGGGCGGGGCGTTCTATCGTGTTCCGCTGACCACCCGCCACGATCCGCCGAGACGCCTTCTCGTCAACATGGCGACCACGCCATTGCGTGATTCGGACGGCGCGATCGCGGGGTCCATCGTCGTGGTCGAGGACATTTCCGCCCGCGTCCAACTCGAGGAGCAGCTGCAGATCTCCGAAAAGATGGCATCGATTGGGCTTCTGGCGGCGGGCGTCGCGCACGAGGTGAATACGCCGCTGACCGGCATTTCGAGCTTTACGCAGATGCTGCTGCAGGGTGCCGAGCCGGACGATCCCAAGACGAAAGTGCTCGAAAAGATCGAACGTCAGACCTTCCGTGCCGCGAAGATCGTCAACGGCCTGCTGAACCTGGCGCGGCCGGCACAGACTGATAGTGGCGCGGTCGACCTGAACGTGGTCATCAACGACGTGCTGGTGCTGCTCGAGCACCAGCTGCGCACCGGCCGCATTCAGGTGCGCAAGGAGCTCAGTTCGTCGCCGCTCTTGATCCAAGGTGTGGAGTACAAGCTGCAGCAAGTCTTCCTCAACCTGTTTCTCAACGCCCGCGACGCGATGCCGCGCGGAGGCTGGCTGACGATCGCCACACGAGACGAGGAAAGTGGCGCGGTGATCGAGGTCGGCGACACCGGTTCCGGCATTCCTCCGGAGCAGCTGTCGCGGATCTACGATCCGTTCTTTACGACCAAGGAAATCGGCAAAGGCACCGGTCTCGGCCTGTCGATTGCCTACGGCATCGTCCAGGAGCACGGCGGCGCGATCAATTGCGAGAGCACGCTTGGCCAGGGCACCCGGTTCACGCTGTCGCTGCCGATGGCTGCCGTCCGGTCTGAGGCGGCGGCCACGGCGAGGAACAGGCAGGCTTGATGATGCCGCGTCCGATGACTTCTGAAGTGCCGGTGACGGCCGCGCGGTCCGGATCGATCCTCGTCATCGACGACGAGGAGATCATGCGTGAGATCCTCGAGACGCTGCTGACGCGCGAAGGCTACGACGTCCGCCTGGCCGCAAACGCCACCGAAGGCCTCGAGCTGGCGCGCTCGGTCCCCTTCGATGCCGTCATTGTCGACATGATGATGCCTGGCATCGACGGTATCACCGCGCTCGACGAGCTGAAGAAGATCGACGACGACATGCCGGTGCTGATGATCACGGCGTTCGCGTCGGTCGAAAACGCGATTGCCGCGATGAAACGCGGCGCCTACGACTACATCACCAAGCCGTTCAAGAACGATGAAGTGCTCGTCGTGCTGCGGAACGCGCTCGCGCAGCGACGTCTGGTGGCCGAGAACCGCGCCCTGCGGCAGAACCTGCAGGCCCGTTCGAACCGCTTCGGCGCGATCATCGGCCGTAGTTCGCGCATGCGCCAGGTGTTCGATCTCATCATCCAGGCGGCTCCGAGCCGGACGACGATCCTGATCAACGGGGAGAGCGGCACCGGCAAGGAGCTGGTGGCCCGATCGCTCCATCAGAACTCCTCGCGGAGCGATCGCGCGTTCATCACCGTCAACTCAGGGAACCTGCCACCGGATCTGCTCGAGTCCAACCTGTTCGGGCACGTCAAAGGCGCGTTCACCGGCGCGTTGTACCCGAAGAAGGGGCTGTTCGAGCTCGCCGACAAGGGCACGATCTTCTTCGACGAGATCGGCAACATTCCGCTCGAGACCCAGGCGAAGCTGCTGCGCGTGATTCAGGAGCGCGAGTTCATGCGCCTCGGCGGCGTCGAGACGATCAAGGTCGATGTCCGCATCATCGCCGCGACCAACGTCGATCTCCACCGGATGATGGAGGAAGGAAAGTTCCGCGAGGATCTGTACTACCGCCTGCATGTCATCACCGTGCAGCTGCCCGCGCTCCGCGAGCGCAAGGACGACATTCCGCTCCTCGTCCAGCACTTCCTCCTGAAGTACGGGGAGGAAAACAACAAGACACACCTGGAACTGACGGCCGACGCCCTCGACCTGTTGCAGGAGTACGACTGGCCGGGCAACGTGCGCGAGCTGGAAAACGTGATCGAGCGGGCGGTGGTGCTGTCAACCGGCGCGAAGATCGACGCCGATCTCGTCCCCGATCACGTGCGCAGCAGCAAGCGCTTCCAGATGCCGCAGTTCATCGTTCCGCCCGAGGGCATCTCGTTGAAAGAAGTCATCACTGACTTCGAGAAGCGGCTGATCGAGTCCACGCTCGAGGCGGCCGGCGGCGTCCAGAAGCGCGCCGCGGAATTGCTGCACATCAAGGCGACGACGCTGAACGAAATGATCAAGCGGTACGACATCCGCCCACGCCGCAAGCGCGGAACCCTGGGCGGGCGTACTGGATCCGACCTCCCCGATGTCGAAGACATCGACGAGGGCGACGAGGTCGGGGCAGTCAATCGGGAGTAGCTTTTCAATTCCATCGATTCCGTCATCCCGTCGATCGTCGTTGCGGCCCCGTCGTTCTCAACCGCGAGAACATGCGCTCGTACTTCGAGAGGATGACGTCCCACCGGTAATTGTTCCTGACGTAGTCGCGCCCGTTTCGGCCGAGGCTCGCGCGCAGGCGCGGATCGGCCATCAACACTTTTAACGCTTCCACGAATTCATCGCGATCCGCGTAATAAAGACCGGCGTTGCTCTTGCGGCAATGCTCGACCAGTACTTCGCTGCGGGCGTTGGCCAGCACCGGCGTGCCGACGGCGAACGACTCGAGCGCCAGGAGCGACAGGCTCTCGTACGGCGAGGGCACGACGACAACGGTCGCCGCCTCGAGCGCCTGGACGCGCTCTTGATCCGGCAGGTAACCGGCGAAGCGGATGAAAGGCTCCTCCGGCAGCGGCATCAGCTTGACGCCCATCAGCACCAGCGACGCGTCTCCACCCTCCTGGACGTAGCTGCTGAAATACTCGATCAGCTCCTCGCATCCCTTGCCTGGATCGATCCGGCCGCCGTACAGCGCGATCGGTCCGTGCAATCGATGACGCCGGCGAAACATGGTGCCCCGGTGCGCGAGGTGCGGGCGAAACCACGGCGACGGGTCATCCACCGCCGGTCCGTCCTCGGCATCATCTTCCTCGCCTTGACGGACCGCCGCGTGTTCGCGCGGGTACTCCTGCGCGTGGGGCAGGTCGACGCCGCAGCCAATCGTCTCTTCTTCGATCGCGCGGATGGAGAAATGCGTCGTCAGAAATCGCCGCTCGACGTCGGTGTTGTAGGCGAGCCCGGCGGGGAGGCTGAACAGCTCTTTGTAGATGTCCAGATGGATCGCCGGCTCGTCGTGAGCGGTCGGCACCAGGATGCTTTTCTGCGGCGCGATCTTCGCGCCCACGACCGTCGGCGCATAGAGATAGGTGAAGAAAATCAGAATGTCGTACTGATGCTGATTGCGTTCGATGTACTCGAGCAGCGGCGGACACCACGGGCCCTGCTGGCGTAGCCACTCCATCTCGTCTTCACGGCTGTGGGCGTTGTTGAAAATCCACTCGGAGTAGCGGTTGAACGCATGGATGTCGCGAGTGCGTGAGTTCGCGAATCGACGAACGGTGACGCCGCGGACGCGATCCGACCCCTCCGGGTACTCATTCTTCCAGGTGACGTAATCCTGGGCACAGGTCGTCAGCACCTCGACGTGGTGTTTGGGCGCGAGCCGTTCAGCGATCAAACGGCAGTGATACTCGGACCCGCCGAGGATCTCGGTCCCGTAGCGCTGGACGATGAAAGCAATCTTCAATTGAGTGAACCTCGAATTGCTGAGTGCCGATTGTTGATTGCTGCTTGACGGGCAATCAACCATCGAAGTCAGTCAACCAGCAATCGAAAATCAGCGATTTCACTACAGGCTGGCGACGATCTCATCGAGCCGGCGCTGAATTCGAGCCGGGGCGAAGTCTGCCAGCCTGCGTCGCTGTCCTTCAATGACCCGATCCCGAACCGGCCGATCGTATACGAGCATGCCCAGCAATTCCGATGCGACCTCGAGGTCTTTCGGGTCCAGCAGCATCCCGGCGCCGCCGAGCGTCTCGGGCACGGCGCCGGCCGCATAGGCGAGGACTGGCACGTCTGCCGCCATTGCCTCGACGAGCGGGACGCAGAATCCCTCATGCTCGCTGAGCGACACGTAGACATCGGCCCAGCGGTAGAACGCCGCCAGATCTTCATCCGGAACCGGTCCGGTAAACCAGAAGCGATCCGGCAGCATCTGGAACTCCGTGATGAGCGCCCGGATTTGCGCGTAATACGCCGGAACACCGTCGTAGCGGCCGACGAAGATGAAGCGGTAGTAGCTGTCGATGTTTCGCTTGTAGAGCTCAGCCAGGCGGATGTGGTCGTCGATGCGCTTGTTCGGAACGATCCGGCCGACGAACAGGATGTTGATGAGGCCGTCGCCCAGAATCTTCTCCAGCGCGGGTCGTCGCGGAGCGTTCGTGATTCGCTCGGTGTTCACCGCGATCGGCATGACGCCAGTCGGTGAAAACCCCAACGCTTCGAGCTCCTGACGGTTGAAGTCCGAATCGCCAAGTGCCAGGTCAACGTGTCCGACCAGCGTTTTCAATTCCTGCCGACCGAGCGCCGCCAGCCTGAACAGCCCGGTATCGTACGGCGCGAAGAAAGATGCCGGCGTGATGTTGTGATACTGGACGATGCGCCGCCCTTCGAGCGAGGCGAACGCTTGCGTCATGGGCGAGGGAAGCGCGAAATGAAAAATCGTCGCCTCTCCCCGACCGGCACCCGGATCGTCGAACGGCAGCACGTCGCCGCGCAGCTCGTCGTCAATCGTGAGCGCATAGAGATCGGATGTGTGTCCAGCCGCACGGAGCATCCCACGCACGCGCCGCGCGCTATCACCGATCGCATCCCCCTTGTGGGCGGCGGGGACCCACTGGTTGACGATCATGCTCGCCGCTCGCGATTCACGGCTCGCGGTCCGTGGTTCGTCGCTCGCGCCTCGGGCTGGGACTGTTCGTCGGATGAATGACCGTTGGCGAACTCCGAACGGCGAACGGCGAGTTGCGGGTCAGCCGGCAACGCCCGATACAGCGCCGGCCTGAATTGACGCAGTTCTTCGAACCGGTCGAACTGTTCGAACTGTGGCCAGAAATCCCAGGGGACTTCCGGAGCCTGTCGAGGTGGTGTCGCCAGGGTCTGGTCAACGAAGCGCAGAAGCGTTCCGGCGAAATCCCTGGCGCGCAGACGCTCGAGCGACGCGTCCTGCGAGTCCACGACCGCTTCCTGGATTCGTGGATCGTCGACGACCGCATCCATCAGCCGTGCGATCTCCACCGGGTCTTTGTGGTCGTACAAGACGCCGCCGCCGTCCATGGTGGCCGGCACGGCGGTCGAGGCGTACGCCAGCACCGGAACGCGCTTGTAGAACGCCTCCACGATCGGTACGCAGAACCCTTCGTGTTCACTCGCGCAGAGAAACAGGTCGGCGACGTCGTAGAGGGCCGTCAACTCCTCGTTCGATACGTGGCCGAGGAAGTGGACATCCGGTGTGCCGAGCGTGGCGACGAGCCCCTGGAGCATTGCCAAGTATTTTTCGAAGCCGCTGTACGAACCGACCAGCAGCAGTCGTGATCGCGCGTTGTGACGAGTGCGGTAGGCATGAAAGGCGCGAATCACATCTTCGAACTTCTTATTGGGGATCACGCGCCCGACAAACATGACGTTGGTCCACTCATCGTCAAGTCCGGCCAATCTGCGATCGGGCGGGGCATCGAGGTGGCTGAAATCGGGAACGACGGGAAGGACCGCCGTGTGAGGGTAGCCAAGATCGCTGAGCTCACGGCGGTTGTATTCAGAATCGCCCAGCGCCAGCTCACAGCGATTGACATACGCCCGCAATTCTCGGCGTCCCTGGAAACAGAGCTTCACGAGCTCCTTGTGCACGCCGATGAAGTACTCAGGCGGCGTGATGTTGTGGTAGACGAGCACCATGCGTCCGGGCAGCGCATATGCCGTCCGCGAGGCGCGCGAGCCGATCGAGAAGTGATGGATCAGCACATCCGTGGGCAGCACGCGGCCGACCATATCGCGATAGTCCAGCGTGCAGTCTTCGAGCCGTGGATCGGCCGTCTCGACGAAGATCTCCGATTCGTACCCGGCACTGCGCAGGACACGCTGGATTCCGAGCACCTCGTGGCCGATGGCGTCGCCGTAGCCGAGCGTCGCCAGTACCTGGTGCACGCGGGGTCGGGAGGCGTCGGCAGCAGTCATGCGGAGCGGGACAGATCTCGCGCGGCCTCGCGATCGGAGACGACGGCGCCGGCGGGGATACTCGCGAGAATCTCTGCCGCGGGACGCTGATCGCGTCGGCGTCGGGCCAGCCACCCCGGCAGCGCTTCGATCGGTGGACGCGAGCTACCGGCAGCATCAGCGCGCTTGAGGCGATCGAACATGTCGAGGTACTTTCCCTCGATCACCGGCCAGGTGTAGTGCTGGGCGAAGTAGTCCCGGCCGTTTCGGCCAAGACGCGCGTTCAGCGGGCCATTCGATTCCAGCGAATAGAGCGTCTCGGCGAATTCCTCGTACCGCTCGTAGTACAAACCTGCGCCGCTCCGGATGCACTGACCTTTCAAGACGTCGCAGCGGCCGTTCGCCAGCACCGGGCGTCCCGTGGCCCAGGCTTCGAGCGCCACCATCGAAAGGCTCTCGAAGTACGACGGCATGATCAGCAGGTCTGATGCCGCAATCCCGTCGAATTTATCTTCGTCGGGCAGAAAACCGAGATGATGAATCCGCGGATGCGGCGGCACCGGCATGATCGCGCTGCCGATCAGAACCAGGTCGAGGCCGCGCGGGAATGTCGCAGCGTAGCGCAGGAAGAAGTCAAACAGCTGCTTGCAGCCCTTGTTTTCGTCGATCCTGCCGACGTAAATCGCGAACGGCTTCTGGATGTTGTGCTTCTTCCTGAATCGAACCGGTTCGCTGCGGCGTGGAATCTCGGAGCCGATTCCGACAACGACGCCGGGCACCGCCTGGTTGCCGGTGGCCGCGTGAATCATCGCCCGCTCCTCGTGCGAGTTGTACATCACCGCACGCACCCCGCGAAACGTCGGGCCAAAGATGCCCAAGCCCACTGCGGGATCGCGTTCGGCGGTCGGCACGAGGATGGCCTTGTCGGCAACGCGCCGCGCCCCGTGCCACGCGTGGTAATAGCGATAGCTGAAGAGCAGGACAAAATCCAACTCCGCCGACGAACGTGCCAGGTAATCGATCATCGCCGGACTGGCTGGTCCCTCGCTGTCCAGCCACGACAGCTCGTCGGCGATCGAGTGCTCCTGATCGAACACGCGTCCTGAGAGCCGGCCGAAGTACAGGGGATCGCGCTCGTGCGAGACAGGAAAACGCCGTACCGGAATGCCGTTGACCTCTTCGACGCCGGTCGGCCGCTCGTTCCGCCAGGTCACGTAATCGCGGGCGCACGTCGTCACCACCTCGACCTGCGCGTGACGAGCAAGTCGCTCGGCTACGTACCGCGCATGGAGTTCTGCGCCGCCGTTGATGTCCGCGCCATAGCGCTGGACCGCGACCGCGAGCTTCACGATTCCGAGCGGTCCCCGGCGTTCGAGTCGAGGTCGCCGCTGTTGGCATCGGAGTTGGTCGCCGGTGAGTAGTCTCGTCTGTCTTCCTGCCGGCTACCGTCGTCCGAGCCGCGCTCGTGATTTCCCGGTCCACTCGACTCGCCTGATTCACCGCTCGCGTGGGGAACGCTCTCGGTGCCCTGAACGCCCGTGGCACCCGGAGTGCTCGTGGCACCCTCGGTACTCATGGCACCCCTGTCATCCGGCCTCCTTCGTCCCCGTCGGCGCCGGCGCCGATTGCGTCGCTCGGCCTGCTCGCTGTCGGTTCTTGGTTCGCGTCGTTCGCCGCCGGTCGGCGGCTGCAGCGGAGCCACCGCGCCGGGGCGATACTGAACCACGCCTTCGAGCGCGCGGGCACGGCGCTCGTCGAAATCCAGCCGGCTCGACATCGACTCGACGCGCATCTTCAGGTTCTTGACGTCGATCCCCAGCCGCGTCGTCTCCAGGACGAGGTTGTGGATGACCTCGTAATACAACGGCTCGAGCGCCGCCTGCTGGGCATTCAACTTTGACTGAATGTTCAGCGCCTCAATCAGTGGGTTCGGATTGAAGAACAGCTTGAGGAGGGGATTCAACAGCTTGCGCATGAACGCCAGGAATCCCCGGTGCGTCTCGTAGAGCGTGGTGTCCTCGAACTTGAAGTTGGGCGGAAGTGACGCCTCGCGCTTGCGGCGGAACTGTTCCAGCAGATCCGATCGCACGCCACGCGGATCGAGGAACTTCTCCAGCTTCACGTTGGCAAGCTCGCGGATCTCTTCCTCGGTGTAGTCCACGCCGCGCTTCTCGCGGATCCGCGAACGAATCTGCCGCATGATCTGCTCGACGTCGACGTTGTCGGAGCGAATAGAAAAATCAGTCATGGTGTAACTCTGAATTGCTGATTTTCGATTGCTGATTGAGAGTCAATCGACAGTCAGCAATCAACAATCAGCATTCACCGACCCGTGCTCTTCTTGTGCACGAACTCAGGCGCCTGGACGATGCAGGTGCCGAGAATGCCGAGGGAGCGGGCGAGCGCTTTGGTTCCTGTCAACGAAATCTCAGCGGCTGCGGTGCCGACATCGGGATACCCTTCGGCGTTCGGCCTCAGGCTCTCCCAGTTGCGAAACAGCCGTCCCCATGGCCCGTCCAGCACCTCGCGCATCATCCGCTTGGCGTGGTACGGATACCAGAAACTGTCGTGATAGATGACGCTCGCGATGTACGCCCACGGCGCGAGCACGGTCTTCAGCGACCACTCGATCGGCTTCTTCATGGGGCCCCAGTAGATCTTGTGCTGCATTCGTGAGGCGAACGTCATCTTCTTGAACGGCCCGACGAAATGCCAGTTCTCCGCCGCCGCGGAAGTGTCTCCCACGATCTCGATCTCTCTCGGGTCGCCGCAACCGAGGCCGAGATCGTGCGCCATGCGAATGAACTTGATCGACATTGGATCGAAGCCCATCAGCCTGGCCGCCACCGCGTCGATTGCCGTCTGATCGGCGCTCGCGAGAAGGACGTTCTTCGAATACGGCACCATGCACCGGGGGCCAGGACCGTCCCCCGCGAAGGTTCCATCCATCACCGCGAAGACGCCGCGGTGAATCTTCTTCTGGATCATCAGCAGATCCACGAGGGTTTCGTGGATCACCGGATGGGTCCAGTGACGGTGTTCGTTGAGCAGTCCCCCGAACGCGTTCTTCATCGCGCCGGTCGTCGTCGTGAAGACGTGTGTCTTCACCGTCGGGAGATGGATGATGTTCTCCCCGATGAATCGCTTGGGGATCTTGAATCCTTTGGGATAGACGTCGTTCAGGCACGTGAACTTCTTCGTCAGGTCGCCGACGGCATCGCGGATGTTGACCCACTCTTCCGTCTCGTAGATGTGGATATTCCGCAGGCCGTGCGCCTCGATGACGTTGATCTGCTTGTTCTCGCGTTCCCCGAGATGCGCGTCGATGACCACGGTGCGATTGTGGCAGGCGTGAATCAGTGACGGATCGTAGCCGTCCTGCTTCATCGCGCGGATCACGCCTTCGAGCTGCCACGGCGTCGTGGAGCTGCCAGGGTAGAAGAAGTGCCAGGAGATGTTGACCTTGAGTGCGGTGTCGGCGTCCCTGGCGATGACGTCCTGGTATCCGGCGAGATTCAGCAGCGTGTGATAGTCGCGCAGAACCGTGCCCGGGGTCGTTCGGAGAATTGCAACCTTCGATTTGGCCATTACTTCATGGGTCCGTAAATGATGAGCGCGACCGCGAGCGCCCACAGCGCCACGCAGGCGAGCAGCGGTCGATCGTTCAACAACATCTCGGCCGGGCTTCCGCCCCCTTCCTTCTGATGCACGAGATACAGATAGCGAAAGATTCCGTAGAGCAGAAACGGCAACGTCAGGCCGAGATGGGTCGTGTGGAACTTCTCGACCGTCTCGGGATTGATGGTGTAGAACGCGTAGGCCACCAGCGTCGATGCCGTGACGACCGAGATCATTTGATCCAGGAGGTAGGGCGAGTACTCCTGCAAGGTGGCGCGGTGACTGGTCGCCTCATCGGCGAGCAGAACGAGCTCGTGGCGCCGCTTACTCAACGCCAGGAAGAGCGCGCCCAGAATGGTGACAACCAGCAGCCAGTTGCTGATCGGCACGTCAATGACCACCGCTCCCGCTGCCGCACGCAAAACGAAGCCGATGGCGATTGTCAGCACGTCGATGATGACGACGTGCTTCAGGGGGCCGGAGTAGAAGGCGAGCAGGACGACATAGGCTGCAGCGAATAAGCCGAAGTCGAAACGAAGCCAGAATGCGGCACCCAGTGCGACGGCGCCGATGATCCCCGCGGCGACGAGCGCCGACGACGTCGACAGCGCACCGGACGCGATCGGGCGATGTCGCTTCAGGGGATGCTTTCGATCCGCCTCACGGTCGGCCACGTCGTTCAGGAGGTAGACGACGCCGGACAGCGCGCAGAACACGACGAAGGCGGCCGATGCGTACAGCACCGACGGCACGTCGAACAGGCGCTGGCCGAACAACAAGCCGCCGAAGATGATGAGGTTCTTCGTCCACTGCGAGGGACGAAGCGAGCGGACGAGGTTCACCGACAGTGGCACCTCGGCCGTACGGAATTCTCCCTGGCGCAAATCGGCCTGATCGATGATGTCCGGAATGCTGTGTCGCGCCATCTAGAGCGCGGCGGGTATGTGCGCGGCCTGGCTAACCGCCGAAACTCTTGATGGCATCCGGCTCGGACTCATACGTCTCGAACACGGTCAACAGCTTCGTGATGGCGAGCAAATCCTGAATGCGTTTCGTAAGGTTCAGCAGCTTGAGCTTGCCCCCCTGACGGCTCACCGTGGTATACGTGCGGACGATTTCACCCAGGCCCGCGCTATCGATGTAGGGCACGCCTTCGAGGTTGAGCAGCAGTTTCTTCTTATCCTGTTGGATGAGCGAATTGATCTTGTCCTTCAGGAGCTCGTCGCCTTCTCCGAGCGTCATCTTGCCCTTGAGGTCCAGAATCGTCACCCCGTTGACGACTCGTTCGTCGATCTGCATCGCCGCTCCTCCAAAGTCCGACCGCGCTGGCGGGCCCGTCGCAGCCCCCGCCGGTGGCCCTGACGTTCAACCGCCCGAAGCGCCTGCCCAGGCCCTACGGTTTCACCAAGAAATAGACCGGGCAGCGTACTACGCGCGTCGCAAGAGTGTCAAGAAATCCGAGAGTTTTTGCGCGCTTCCGTTCTCCGCCGTGATACTTCGACGCCGTCGCGGCTGCGAGCGCCGGTCCAAGGTTGACACGCGAGGGACGTGCTGCGGTCGGAGTGGAGCGGCGCTTTCGA
Source organism: Acidobacteriota bacterium (assembly GCA_046732715.1). Taxonomy (GTDB): domain Bacteria; phylum Acidobacteriota; class Vicinamibacteria; order Vicinamibacterales; family 2-12-FULL-66-21; genus JALZOC01. Next base: position 24,850 of record JBKPNQ010000129.1, read on the forward strand.
GCCCCACGAGCGACGGCGGTGGAGGAATCCGGCTCGGCGAAGCCCCCGGTCAGAGTTAGACACCGCTTTCCCGGTCTCGGATGGGCTCGTCGGTTAAGCCTCCTGGCAGCTCCAGCCGGGCAGCGACGCCGCCGGTCACCGACACGTCAAGGACTATGACGCCGCGGTATAGCTCAACCAAATCCCTCACGATCGCGAGTCCCAGCCCGAATCCGGGCACGCGCGTATCGCTCCGCACCCCTCGGCCAAGAACGGCCTGTCGCGCTTCGTCGCCGAGCCCTGCTCCGTCGTCCTCGACGAGCATGCGCAGGCGATCACCCTCCACGAGCGAGCTGATCGCGACACGGCTTTGCGCCCACTTGCAGGCATTGTCGAGCAAATTGCCGAGCATCTCGTCGAGATCCTCGCGTCGGCCCTTAAACACGTGCCGGTCATCGATAGCCGCGTCGATCGTCAGGGTTCTGTCCGCATGCAGCTGCCGCATGGTTCGCACCAACCCGTCAACCGAGTCGGCGACCCGTGATCGTGCGTGCAGCGCCGCCCCCGACGCGGCGGCGCGTGCGTGAGCGAGGTGGTACTCCACATACCGCCGCATGACAGTGATGTGTTCTTTGAGCAAGGCGGCGAGATGTGGGTCGCCCTGAGCGGCCAGGCGATCGGCCTCGTTCGACAACACCGCTAACGGCGTCTTCAGACCGTGCGCGAGATCTCCAGCCCGGGCGCCCGCGCGAACGACGACCTGGTCGAGATGGGCCAGCAGGGCGTTGAGGTCGTCGACGAGCGGTTGCACCTCGGTTGGATAGGCGCCGCCGACGCGATTGGCGGACCCGTCACGGACCGCGGAAAGATTCCGGCGGATATCCTGAAGTGGCTTGAGCGTCGCCCGGACGACCGCCGCGCCGGCCGCCATGCTGACGAGGGCCAGCAGTCCCATGAACGGCGCATGTTGATGAACGACCCGCAGCGCGTCGAACATCGGATGGTGATAGGTGAGGACGACGCTGAACGCTGCGAGCATCCCGAAGGTCCAGAGCATCGCTCCGACGAGCACCTTGCTTCGCACCGAACTCATCGCGGCGGTTCCGTGGTTCCAATCCGATAACCGAAGCCGCGCACCGTATCGATTGCGCCGGGCCCCAGCTTCCGCCGAAGCCGCGCGATGAATACTTCAATCGTGTTCGAGTCGCGCTCTTCGTCAATCGCGTAAATGTGCTCGGCCAGCTCCGTTTGCGGAACGGCGCGGCCTCGATGGTGCATGAGGTAGGACAGCACGCGGAATTCCAGCGCGGTCAACCGTATGGATTCACCGTTGACGGTCACGCGTCCGGTCCGCGAATCGATCGCGAGCGCTCCCGACTGTATTTCCGACGATGGCATCTGGCGCGCGCGTCGAATCAGGCCGCGCAGGCGCGCCAGCAACTCCTCCATCCGGAACGGCTTCGACAGGTAGTCATCCGCGCCGGCGTCGATCCCCTGCACCTTTTCATACCAGCTTCCTCGAGCGGTCAGGACGAGCACCGGGATCGTCAGCCCGGCTTCGCGCCAGCGTTTCAGGACGGTCAGCCCATCGAGTTTCGGCAAGCCCAGATCGAGCACGACGACGTCGTAGCATTCAGTCTGACCGAGAAACTCCGCGCGCTCGCCGTCTGCGGCGCAGTCGACGGCGTATCCGGCGTCCGCGAGCGCGGCGGACAGCTGCTGTGCCAGGTGGACCTCGTCCTCGGCGATGAGCGCACGCACTGGAATCTCCGCCAGCCGTTATAGCCCAACGTCAGCTGAACGCAACATGAACGAGCGCTTCAGGCCCTGTTCAGCCCGCTCGATGTAGGTTGCTGGCATGTCCTTGAAATCATTCGTCATCATCCTGCTGCTGGCCGGCGCCGTCGTCGCCGCTGCCGTCGCGGCCCACGGCCATGGCCGTATGCACCGGTGGTTCATGCAGATTCATGGCCGAGCGCATTAGTCTTAGCCGAGAGGCTTTCGCCCCTCGGACTCACCTACACGCTCTCTCGCGCGCCGCCAGCGTCGGCGCGCTCCGTTCGCGTGGCTCACTCGCTGCGGCTCGTTCGCTGATATATGAGTGCGCTCGGATACACGCTGTGACCCGACAGACACGTCGGGGTTTGTGAGATGGGCTCCAGTCAATGCTGAGCGATGTCAGTCACGCGGCGCGCGGCGCGCTGCGCAATCCCGTTGTCTCGATCGTGGTGGTGTTGTCGCTCGGGATTGGAATCGGCGTCAACACGGCGGTCTTCTCGTGGCTGCAGGCGATCGTCCTTCATCCGCTACCAGCCGTCAGCCGAAGCGCGAACCTTTACTCAATCGAGCTGCGGACGCAGAGTGGCTCGTACTCGAGCATGTCGTGGCTCGAGTACCGTGACCTGCGCGAGCGGCTGACGACCATTGAGGATCTCTTCGCCTTCCGGATGGTCCCGTTATACATCGGTGACTCCGGACGCGTGGAGCGCACGTATGGGCAGCTCGTGTCGGGCAATTACTTCAACGCTCTTGGATTGACGCCGGCCGTAGGGCGGTTCATGCGAGCCGAAGAGGCCGAGCGGGCTGGGAGCGAGCCGGTCGCGGTGATTTCGTACGGGCTGTGGCAGTCGCGATTCGGCGGTCTGCAGAGCGCGATTGGTCAGCCGGTCAAAGTCAACGGCCGCGAATTGGTGGTTATTGGCGTGGCCCCGAGGCGCTTTCAAGGGACGATTCTCGGCTTGAGCTTCGACATCTGGGTTCCCGCAACCATGGCCCCGCTTCTGTTCGACGGATCGCTCGAACTGCAGAACCGTGGTATTCGCGGCTACTCGGCGATGGCGAGGTTGCGCCGAGGCGTCGGCCAACAGGCCGGGCAGGCGGATCTCGATCTCGCGATGAACGATCTTGCGCGGATCTTCCCGGCGTCGAACACGGGCGTGCGAGCCGAGGCGTTGACGTTCTGGCAGGCGCCACGGGGTCCGCTGCGTCTCTTCATTGCGGCGCTCGCCGTCCTTCAGGGATTGATGCTGCTGCTCCTGCTCGCGGTCTGTGGCAACACCGCGAACCTCGTCCTGGCGCGGGCCAGTGCGCGACAGCGTGAAATCGCAATCAGGCTGGCGCTCGGTGCAGCCCCGTGGCGCGCCGCGCGCGTGGTCGTCTCGGAAAGCGTCATCCTCGCAGTCGTCGGCGCCGCTGTCGGGTTTGTCATTGCCGCCTGGTGGACCCCGGCTTTCATTGCCCTGCCGCTCTCGGGTCTTCCGATTCGCTTCCAGGCCCAAGTCGATCGTCTGTCGCTCGTCTTTGCTGTTTTGCTCGGCGTTGGCTGCGGTCTTGTCGCTGGCGCCGTGCCAGCGTTTCACGTAGCGCGGCTCGATCCACAGGTGGTATTCCGGCGCGGATCCCGCTCGTCTGGCCGCAGTCGCCTGCGCGACATCCTGATGGCGATTGAAGTGGGACTGGCGCTCATCGTTCTCGTCATCGCGGCGCTGTCTCTGCGCAGCTTCACCGACACTCGCGGCACCGATACGGGGTTTCGCCGCGAGGGCGTGCTGCTCGCCGCCTACGACTTGACCGGCCGGCCCATGCCTGGCGACCGCAGTGTATACGCCCGCAGGTTCGCTGCTCGTCTCCTCTCCGGCCTACGATCGCAGCCGTCGATCGAAGCGGCAGCGATCTCATCGTCGGTCCCACTGGACATTCACGGACTTCCATCACGATCCTTCGTCCTCGAAGGGCGCGCGCGAGCCGACGGTACCCTGGACGAGGCGCTGTCGAATACGGTGACGCCAGGCTATTTCGCGTTGATGGGGATTCCACTCGTTGCCGGCGTCGACTTTGCGTCGCTCGACGATCCGGCCGCCCCGACCCAGGTCATCGTGAACGAAGAATTCGTGCGTCGGTATCTTGACGCGATGCCACCAACGAATGCTCTCGGGCGACGGCTGCAGGTTCGTGCTGACTCGTTTGTGATCGTAGCGGTGGTGCGCAACTCGCTCTACGAAGCGTTCGGCGAGCCTCCCACGCCGATTGTCTATTTCTCGTTTCGCGATCGAACGCCGATCGCGGGAGAGATCCATGTCCGGAGCCGTTCGGGCGCCGAGGCCCTCGTGACACCCAATCTGCGTCGAGTTGTTCGCGGACTCGATTCGGATTTGCCGCTATTCAATGTCCGCACGATGGTGGATCACATCGAGACCAATCTCGTGTTTCGCCGCGTGCCGGCTCGCTTGTTTGCGGTGCTCGGGCCGCTGCTCCTCCTGCTCGCGGCATCGGGCATCTATGCCGTCGTCTCCTATGCGGTCTCGCAGCGGAGCAAAGAAGTGGCGGTGCGGATGGCGCTGGGCGCAACCGCCCGGCGCGTCGTGCTGGATTTCGTCGCCCAGAACCTTGCCGTGGCTGCGGTTGGGGCTCTGGCCGGCTGGCTACTGACGTTTGTGATTGCCCTCGACGTCATCGGCGTCGAGACCATCGACGCCACTGTGTTTGGCGGGGTACCGTTGCTGTTGCTCGCGGTGGCGGGCCTGGCCTGCTGGATACCGGCCAGGCGCGCGACGTTGATCGCTCCGATGGCGGTGCTCAGAGACGAGGGATGAGACGCTCTAATGTCGATTGCTGATTGGCGATTGTCGATTGACGACTGTCACGCGTGCTGAGCAGTCAACCGCCGGGCGCGCTTCTGGGCTTCGAGCGCCAGCTCCATCGCGAGAAATGTCCGCGCCTGCGAATCGGCCGTCGCGGTCCGGTTCAACACGTCGTCAACGAGGCGTTCGCCGTAGGGCAGAGGCTGGTCTGAGCAGTCGACGTATTTCGTCCCTTTCTGATCGACCAGGAACAGGTGATCGCCGCCGGGACGTCCGGCGATGTCAACCGTCTCTCGAAGCTCGATGTAACCCTCGCTGCCAATGATGGTCAGCCGGCCGTCGCCGAAGGTGGTGAGTCCGGCCGGGGTGAACCAGTCCACACGGATGTATCCCGGCCCCCGGTCTCCGCTCAGCATGACGTCGCCGAAATCCTCGAGTTCGGGGTATTGCGAGTGGTGCAGGTTGCCGATCTGCGAGGCGACTATTTCTGCACGCGTGGAAGACGTGAAGAACAGATACGCATCCAGGTTGTGCGACGCCAGGTCGCACAAGATTCCACCGTACTGCTCGCGCTTGAAGAACCATGCCGGTCGTGTCTGGGGGCTCATCTTGTGCGGTGCCAGAGCAACGGTCTGAATCACCTGACCAATCGCTCCGGTTCGGATCAATTCGCCGGCCTTGTTGATGGACTTGCTTTCGTGGCGGCCGATGAGCACCGTGAAGATCTTCTTTGTCTTGGCCTGCACCCGCCGAACCTCGGCGAGCTGCTCCGCGGTGGTCGCCGCAGGTTTGTCGGCCATGAAGTCCTTGCCATGCTCCATTGCCCTCACACCGAGCGGTGCGCGTTCGTTCGGGATGGCGGCGCTGACAATCAGCTGAATCGACGGATCGTCGAGGATCTCCTGTTCGCTCCGTGCGAGCTTGGCGTCGGGATACCGTTTTGCGAATGGCCCGGCGAGGTCCGGCTCCTTGGCGTAGAACGAGACCAACTGGCCACCGCCGCGAAGGGCCGTTTGTACCTGATTGTTGATGTGGCTGTGATTGAGCCCGATCGCGGCAAACTTGATTCGAGGGGTGCTTGACGGCGGCGGTTGGCTCTGCGAGGTGAGTTGCTTCGACCCGGCGACGGCGATCGCGGCGGCACCGAGCGAAGACGTCAAAAACTCCCGCCGGCTGCCTCTGGTCATGGCCCACTTCTCCAGTACTTTTTAACGTCTGACTTTTGACTTTTAACTTTTTACTTTCCCACCACCACCGGCATGTCAATATAACTCGCGCGATCCGATGAGTGATACACCCGCTGGATCGCTTTCTTGTAATCCTGCGGCTTCGCCCAGAAGATACTCGGCACGAACGTCTGCGGATTGCGATCGTATAGAGGGAACCAGCTCGATTGCACCTGCACCATGATCCGGTGTCCTCGGAGGAAGACGTGATTCGCGGTCGGTAAGGCGTACTTGTACAGTAAAGGCTCGCCGGCGACGATCGCCTTCGGACTCTCGAGGCTCTCGCGGTATCGGCCGCGGAAAATGTCGGCCGACACCATCAGTTGATACCCACCCAGTTCGGGTTGACCTGCGACCTCGTCCGGGTAGACGTCGATCAGCTTGACCACCCAGTCGGAGTCGGTGCCGCTCGTTGAAGCGATCAGATTCACCAGCGGTTCGCCGCTGATCTTGACGGGAGCCGACAGCCTCTCCGACGCGAACGCCAGCACGTCGGGCCGACCTGACGCTTCGCGCTGATCGTCGACGAGCCACTGCGACCAGGTGAGCGGCGGGACGTAGCCAACGGGCTGAATCGGTCGAGCGCGGAAGGGAACGGGCTTGGCCGGGTCCGAGACGTATTCGTCGAAGGCGGTGTCGCCCGGCTTTGGTGCGTCAAATGTCGCCGTCAGATTCGCGCCGAGGTACAGCGGCGAGTGGCGGACGCCGCAGCCGTTCGCGCAACCGGAGGGCCACGAGGTCAATCGGCGCCAGACGTTCGTTCCTGTTTCGAACGCGGAAACCGGGGGAACGTCGTCCTTTGCCGCCCCCTCCTTCAGATACCGCGCGAGAAACGGTCCGAGAATCTCTTGACGGAAGTAGAGGCCGGTGTCGCTGTGAAACTTGAGCGAGCCCAGTTCGCTGGCATCATCGATTTCCTGGCCGTGATGCCAGGGGCCCAACACGAGATACACCTTGTCGTTGTTCGTGTCCTTCGGTTCAAGTGCCTTGTAGACCGCGTTGGCGCCGTAGATGTCCTCCTGATCCCAGAGGCTGTGTACGAGCATCACCGGAACCGTCAACGGTTGTGCCGCGAGGATTCGATCCATGGCCTGATCCCGCCAGAAGGCGTCATAGGCCGGATGGTCGAGAATCTTGCGCCAGAAGCCAACCTGGTCGAGCCCGTGACGACGACCGAGCTCACCTGCCGAACCGGCGTCCATGAACATGTCGTACTCGTCAAAATGAGCGGTCCACCATTTTTCGTCGGACCGGCGCGTCGCCTCCTGATCGTGGATGTACGCCATGTTCTGCTGACGGAACGCGCCGTTATGAAACCAGTCATCACCCCGCCATCCATCGACCATGGGATTCATCGGTACGGACACTTTCAGCGCCGGATGAGGGTTGACGAGCGCCATCAGCGGCAGGAATCCATCGTAGGAGATGCCGAGAATTCCCACCCGTCCGTTGCTCTCGGGAGTGTTCTTGACCAGCCAGTCGATCGTGTCGTAGGTATCGGTCGAGTGATCGACGGCCGTCGGGTTCAGCCGCCCCCGCAGCGGACGATTCATGACGTAGTCGCCTTCCGAGCCATACTTGCCGCGGACGTCTTGCACCACGCGGATGTACCCGCCTTCGACGATCACTTCGGTCGCGTTGTCGTAGCCGTTCAGAATCGGACCCAGGTGTGCGCTCTGCGCGTGGCCGGTCAGCACATTCGCGTCGTAGGGGGTGCGAGTGAGGAGGATGGGCGCGCCTCTCGCCCCTTTCGGCACGAGGATCACGGTGTGCAGCTTGACGCCGTCGCGCATCGGGATCATCACGTCCCGCCTGGTGTAGTCAAACGAGTCGTTCACCGGGCGGAACGAGGTGGGTGTTTCGTTCTGCAGTGCCTGTGAAGCAGCCGGCTGCTGCTTCTGTGCGATCGGGGAAGCTGGAACGGTCAGCGCGCACACGGCTGTGGCGCCGCACGTCATCGCGATGAATCGAGCGGCCCTACTCATCGGTCACCTCTCAGCGATGGCCACGGAATGGCAGAACGTTCAGGCTTGCGCGGTCTTGCGTCCCACCCCTCGAACGGTCTGCACCACGACATATAACACCGGAATGAACACCAGGTTGAGGAATGTTGAGACGAACATGCCTCCGGCGACGGCGGTGCCGACCGAGTGTCGCGCTGCCTCCCCGGCGCCGGTCGCGAACACCAGCGGGAGAACACCAAGGATGAACGCGAACGACGTCATCAGAATCGGCCGCAGCCGGATACGGGCGGCCTCAATCGCCGCCTCGATGACGCTCAATCCCTTCTCACGCAGCTGTTCGGCGAACTCGACGATCAGGATCGCGTTCTTGGCGGCGAGACCGATTAGCATGACCAGGCCGACCTGGCAGTAGACATCGTTCGACAGACCACGCATCCACTGTGCCCCCAGCGCGCCCAGCACCGCGAGCGGCACGCCCAGCAGGACGATGAAGGGAAGCACCAGGCTTTCATACTGCGCCGCCAGCGTCAGGTACACCAGGATGAGAGCCAGGCCGAAAATGTAGAGCGACTGCTGACCCGCCTTGGTTTCCTCGAGCGAGATCCCCGACCACGCGTAGCCCATCCCCTCTGGCAAGTGCTGTTCAGCGACCCGCTCCATTTCCTTGAGCGCATCGCCGGAGCTGACGCCGGGCGCAGCCGATCCGTTCAACGCGGCGGCTCGGAAAAGATTGAAGTGGTTGATGACCTGAGGCGCGGTCGTTTCTTTCAGGTCCACGACTTGCTCGAGCGGGATCATGTCTCCCGATCGCGCTCGCGCGTACAGCTGTTTGAGCGCCTGCGGGTTCGATCGATATCGTTGATCCGCCTGCACGTAGACGCGATAGGCGCGGTTGTTGAACTCGAAGTCGTTGACGTATTGCGATCCGAGAAAGATCTGCATCGCGCTCGTGATTTCACCGAGCGGCAACCCCAGCGCCAGAGCTCGCTGCCGGTTGATCGTGACCTGCATCTGCGGATCGTTCGCGGTGAATGTGCTGAACAGGCCACGCAGCTTCGGCGATTGATTCCCCGCTGCGGTGACGGCCTGAAGTCCCTGCGCCAACGTGTTGATGTCGGTACCGGTCTGGTCGAGGACCTGGAACTCGAATCCGCCGAACCGGCTCAAGCCAGGAATGGCAGGCGGATTGAAACTGGCGACGATCGCACCGGGAATGGCAAAGAGGGGGCCGCTGACCCGTCGAAGGACCGCCTGCAGCACGTGATCGGACCCTTTGCGTTCGGCGTACGGCTTCAGTCGTACGAACATGAGTCCAGTGTTCGAGGACGCCCCGCTGAAGCTGAAGCCCATGACCGAGAAAGTGGCAAGCACATCCGGGTCCTTGAGGATGATCTGCTCGGCCTGTCGTGCAATGTTTCCCGTGTACTCGAGCGACGCCCCTGCGGGCGCCTGCACCTGTGCAAGGAAATACCCTGGGTCCTCTTCGGGAAGGAAGGACTGCGGCACGATCCGCAGCATCCACCACGTCAGGCCCAGCGCGCCTACGAAGACGACGACAACCGCCCATCTCCAGGCGATTCCACGACGCAGGCTACGAACATAGCCGGCGGTCCCGCTCGAGATGACGCGCTCGAAGTATGTGAAGAACCGCCCTTTGTGATGACTCTGTCGATCGAGCAGAAGTGCGGAAAGTGCCGGCGTCAGCGTCACCGCGTTGAATGCGGAGAGGGCGACTGCAAACGCAATCGTCATCGAGAACTGAGCATAGAGCCGCCCCGTCGTGCCCGGAAAAAAGGCGACGGGTACAAAGACCGCGATCAGCACCAGCGCGGTCGCAATCACCGCGCCCAGCACTTCTTTCATCGCATCCGAAGCCGCCTTCCGCGCCGGCACCTTGTATTCCTGAATGTGCCGTTCGACGTTCTCGATGACGACGATCGCATCGTCGACGACGATGCCGGTCGCCAGGATGAGGCCGAAGAGCGTCAGCGTATTGATGGAAAAGTCCATCAATTTGATGAACCCGAAGGCACCAATGAGCGAGACCGGAATGGTGATCGCCGGAATCAAGGTGCTCCGCCAGGTTTGAAGGAAGATGAAGATGACCAGGACGACGAGCACGATCGCTTCGGCCAGGGTCTTGACCACCTCGCGGATCGACTCTTCGACAACGTCGGTCGTATTGAAGGCGACCTGGTACTTCACCCCTGGTGGAAACTGCCTCGCCAGTCGATCCAGCTCGGCGACGACCGCACGCTCGACATCGAGCGCGTTCGCGGTAGGCAGCTGGATGACGCCAAATCCGACCGCGTCGATTCCCTGGAAGTTCAGCTGCGCGCTATAGGTCTCGGCTCCGAGCTCGGCCCGACCCACGTCTTTCAAACGGACGAGCGATCCATCCGCACCGCTCTTCAGGATCATGTTGTCGAAATCCGACGCCTCGCTGAGCCGACCGAGGGCGCGCACGCTGAGCTGGTACATCTGCCCCGACGGTGCAGGAGCCTGTCCAAGACTTCCGGCGGCGACCTGTGTGTTCTGCTCGCGCAACGCGTTCACGACGTCGCCGGCTGTCAGCTTGCGCGCGGCCAGTCGATCGGGATCGAGCCACAGGCGCATCGAATACTTGCGCTCGCCAAAGATCGTCACATCGCTGACGCCCGGAACGCGCTTCAGCGCGTCTTTGACGTAGACATCGATGTAGTTGCTGATGAACAGCGAATCGTAGGCGCCGTTGTCGGCGTAGACACCGACTGCCATCACAAACCCGGTCGACTGTTTCTGGACCGTAATCCCGGTCGTCCGCACTTCCGTCGGCATGCGGCCCAAGGTCTGATTCACACGGTTCTGCACGTCGACCTGCGCCACGTCCTGATCGCGGGTGACGTCAAATGTCACGCTGATCGTCGAGACGCCGCTGTTCGTGCTCGACGAGGTCATGTAGAGCATGCCCTCGACGCCGTTGATCGCCTGCTCCAGCGGTGTGGTCACCGCGGTTTCGACCTCCTGTGCGTTCGCGCCGGTGTAGAACGCGGTGACCGTGATGACCGGAGGCGCGAGCGGTGGATACTGCGCAACCGGCATCGTCGGAATGGCGATGAGCCCGCCGAGAATCAGGACGAGCGAGCAGACCGACGCGAGGATCGGTCGTTGGATAAAGGTATCGGCAAACATTACTGGGGTTTCACCGGCACGCCGTCGCCGATCTTCTGAATGCCCGAGACGATCACTTGATCGCCGGCGGAGAGACCGCTGATGACGACATAGTCATTGCCGAGCAGGTCGCCAACTTCAACCGGCCGCTGCCGCGCAACGGTCGCGCCATTGGCCTTGTCGACGGCGTAGCAGAAGTACTTGCCGTTGATGCGCGTGACGGCGGTGATCGGAATCGTGAGGCCGTCGACCGTTCGCCACACGATCCGCGTCCTGACGAATTGAAGCGTCCGGACCGTGGCCGGCACCTGGCGCAGCGAGCTCTTGACCAGGACCGTCTGTGTCGCATCGTCGACTCGCGGCGCTACGAAAGTGATCGGATTGGTCGCCAGCACCTTGCCGTCGGCGTCGAGGATTTGCACCGGGAGGCCAATGCGCAGATCCGGCGAGCGATCGATCGGCACCTGGATATATGCCTCGAGGGCGCTATTGTCGTCGATCGTCGTGATCATCGTGGACTTTGTCACGCGATCGCCGGTCCGGATCGAGACGTCACCGACCACTCCAGCCTGCGGCGCGCCGACGCGGTAGTACTGAAGCTCGACCTGTTGCTCGTTCACCTGCGCATTCAGAGCCTGGAGCCGTGCTTCAGCCGAGCGCAGCGAGTTCTGCGCCTGATCGAATTCCTGACGGCTGATTGCGCCGGCCGCGACCAGTGACTCCAGCCGTTTCACCTGCTGGCGCCAGTACTGAACGTCCGCCTCGACCCCCGCGCGATTGGCTTCCGTGCTGCGAACCGTCGCTTGCTGCTTGTCTGGCTTGATCTGGACGACCGGGGCGCCGAGCGCCACGCGCTCACCCGACTTGACGAAGATGCGGGTGACGACGCCTTCGACCTCGGGCTGGACCGTCGACGATCGCAGCGACCGGATCGTTGCCAGGAACCCAGACGCCTGCTCGATCGGCTTCTTCGTCAGGGTGATCGTCGACACGCCCATCGGCGGTGGCGCGCCCGCGCCGGCTGGAGGACCGCCGCCGCGCGTGCACGCGGTCGAGGCGATCGCCAGAGATCCGAGGAGAACTGTCAGAGGGAAAGCGGTTCTGATCTGGACAGGCATAACACGTGAAGCCGTGACGCACGGCCCGACCGGCAAGGGGTTCGACGCCGTAAAAAGGGAAGTAGTTCCCGCTTCAGGTGAGTGTGTCACATTCCGGCTACATGTAGGGCGAGGTCTTTGGATCCACCCCCAGCACAGCCGGTCTGGCGCAAAAGAAAAGGCCACGCGTCGCGTGGCCTTCCGTTTTGAGATGTGTGGACGGGACTAGACGCCGCCCGCGCCGGCGAACTTCCGTGACTGGAAGCATTCCCGGCAGAACACTGGACGTCCCTGCGTCGGACGGAAAGGAACGGTGGTTTCCTTCCCGCACGCCGAGCAGTTCGTCGTCGTTTCCACCCGTTCACGTCCGACCGATGCGCCGGACGAAGGACGGGATGCTCGTTTGGCCTTGCACGACTTGCATCGTTTGGGCTCGTTCTTGAAATTCTTGTCGGCGAAGAAGAGCTGTTCACCCGCTGTCCAGATGAACTCCGTGCCGCAATCCACGCACGTCAGCGCCTTGTCCTGGAACTCCATCGGTCATCCCTCTCGCGAACCGGCTCGACCCCCCTCCGAGGTGTCGAGCGCGAGGCCGCCGATCAGTTGCATGACGCGGCGGCCTGCCCCTTGCTCTCCGTCTACTCGACTTCGCGGCGCTGCTTCTTGCGCGTCCGCTTCCGTGCGAGCGCCTGTTTCGCACGGCGACGATCGCCTGGTTTCAGGTAGAACGAGTGCTTCTTGATATCCTTGATGATATCTTCCTGCTGCACCTTGCGCTTGAAGCGGCGCAGCGCGCTCTCGATCGACTCGCCTTCCTGTACCTTGACTTCAGCCAAGCTTGAAAACACCCCCTTCGCGGCCACCTGTGCTCCGAACAACGTCGGTTCGCGGGACGAACCGGACCGCGCGGGTGCTCTGTGGGGCCCGTAGAGTCCAACCGAATATGTTAGGCTATCACAGGTAACCGCGGATTCTAGGCGGAAAGCTCGACCGTCGTCAATGATGAGTTTCGCGGTTTTTCTCCGTCCTTAATTAATTCCCCAAAGTCATTGACACGCTTGGACTTGGTAGCCCTGTCATGAAGGTACTTGTGGTCGGCGGTGGCGGCCGGGAACACGCGCTCGCCTGGAAGTTGTCATCCGAACGCACGGTCCGCGAGATTCTCTGCGCTCCTGGCAATCCCGGCACCGAGGCCATCGCGCGCAACGTCGACATCAACGCCAACGATGTCGATGCCCTCACCGCGTTCGCGGAACGTGAAGCGGTCGATCTCACCGTCGTCGGTCCCGAACTGCCGCTCGATCGTGGAATCGCCGATCTGTTTGCGTCGCGCGGACTGCGAATCTTCGGTCCATCTCGCGCCGCTGCCCAACTCGAGTGCAGCAAGGTGTTCGCCAAGACGTTCATGGCGCGGCATGGAATTCCAACCGCGCGGTATCGCGTGTGTGGAGATTCACAGCAGGCGCAGCGGATCGTCGCATCTGGCGAGCTTGGGTTTCCGATCGTCGTCAAAGCTGACGGGCTGGCCGCCGGCAAGGGCGTCGTGGTCGCGTCCGATCGGGCGTCGGCGGAGCACGCCATTCATGCGGCGATGGAAGACAAGCAGTTTGGCGACGCTGGCGCGCGTCTCGTCCTCGAGGAATGTCTGGTCGGACCCGAAGTCTCGTTCTTCGCGCTATGTGATGGCTCGCGCGCGTCCGCGTTGATGTCGGCGCAGGATCACAAGCGCGTGTTCGACGATGACGAAGGACCAAATACCGGCGGGATGGGAGCGTTCGCGCCGAGTCCGCTCGTGGACGAGGCGCTGCAGGGACGCATCATGCGGGACATCGTCGACCCCGTGGTGGCCGGCCTCGCCGCTGACGGAACTCCCTATCGAGGATTTCTGTACGCCGGCTTGATGCTGACGTGCGATGGACCGAAAGTGATCGAATTCAACGTTCGCTTCGGCGATCCGGAAGCGCAAGTCGTCATCCCGATGATCGCTGACGATCTCGCGCCGCACTTGGTTGCTGCCGCCGAGGGCGCGCTCGATTCGGAGCCGATCACGTTTCGTCCGGAGGCCTACGTCGGGATCGTCCTGGCGTCACGCGGCTATCCGGCATCGAGCGAGAATGGCGTTCCCATCGACGGCCTCGAGGCTGCCGCTTCGCTCAGCGATGTGCTCGTCTTTCACGCCGGCACGGCGAAGCGCGACACGACGATCGTGACCGCCGGCGGTCGCGTGCTCACCATCGTCGGTCGAGGGCGGGACTACTCTGCCGCCATCGCCCGCGCCTATCAGGGTGTGTCGAAGGTGTCGTTCAGCGGCATGCACTATCGCCGTGATATTGGCCAGAAGGCCCTGGCGCTGAGCGCCAAGTCCTGAAATCTCTTATGTCGCAAATCAATGTTCTGATTCTGATGGGGTCTGATTCCGACGCCCCGATCATGCAGGCGGCGGTGGATGTGCTCCGCGATCTTGGCATCTCGTCCGAGATGACCGTCGCCTCGGCGCATCGCTCACCAGAGCGCGTCATGCGTCTCGTTCGCGAAGCGCCAGCCCGCGGGGTGAAGGTCTTCATCGTGGGAGCGGGCGCCGCCGCCCACCTGGCTGGGGTGGTCGCTGCGCATACAACCATGCCCGTGATTGGAGTGCCGATCGATTCCTCCGCGTTGAAGGGATTGGACGCACTGCTCTCAACCGTCCAGATGCCTCCCGGCGTTCCAGTGGCCACGGTGTCAATCGGCAAGCCTGGCGCGACCAACGCCGGGATCCTCGCCGCGCAGATTCTTGGCGTGTGCGATCCGGCCGTTTCGGCGCGGCTCGACGCACACAAGAAAACGATGGCGCAGAAGGTCGAGCAGGTGGCCGACAAGCTGCGGGCCTCGCAAGGCGCCTAGGACCTCGCACTACAGTTTGCCAAGGCTGTACGCAGAAAGATCCGAGCGAGCGCAGCGAGAGCGTGTGGGGAGTCCGAGGGGCCGAAGCCCCTCGGAGTGATCATGAAATATTCCATCGTCACTTTCGGCTGCCGAGTCAATCAGGCGGACTCATTGCGGCTCGAGGCGGACCTGCGTGCGCGTGGCGGCGTGGCATCGACGTCGGCGGAGGCGGACGTAGTCGTCGTCAACACCTGCTCGGTGACGGCCAGCGCGGATCAGGGAGCGAGGCAGACGATCCGGCGTATCGCTCGCGACAACCCGGCATCGCAAATCCTCGTGACCGGCTGCTACGCGACCCGCTGCGAAGGCGACGTCGCGGATCTGCCCAACGTTGTCCGGGTGGTGCCGAACCGCGACAAAGATCGGTTCACCGACTTTCTGCGTGAGCATTGTGTCGAGGGTGACGGCCCGTGCGGAGCCGCGATCGAGCCCGGGCTCGCGGGTCGGACTGCGTTCACACTCCGGGTGCAGACCGGATGCGATGAACCGTGCGCGTACTGCATCATTCCGACGACGCGCGGCGTCGGGCGCAGTGTTCCTCTTGTCGACGTCGTGCACGAAGTCACTCGCGTTGCCGCGTCCGGCTTCAAGGAGATCGTCCTCACCGGCGTTCATCTCGGATCCTACGGCCGCGACACGACGCCGCCGGTAGGCTTGATCGACCTGCTGCGGGTGCTGGCGTCTGTCGATGCCGATCTGGTGTTTCGCATCAGCTCGCTCGAGCCGATGGACTGCACCCGCGACATTCTCGATCTCATCGTCCAAAGCGGGTCACGCTTCGCGCCGCATTTTCACCTTCCCCTTCAACACGCGAGCGATCGGATGCTCTCCACGATGCGACGCCCCTATACGCTGGAGTACTACCGACGACTCGTGGACTCGATCCGCGAGCGTCTCCCGCACGCGTCAATCGGCTCCGACATGATCGTGGGATTCCCGGGCGAGAATGATTCTGACTTCCGCGACAATCTCGATTACCTCCCGCACTCACCACTCTCGCACCTGCACGTTTTTCCTTACTCCGATCGGCCGGGCACGGCGGCGTCCGCCATGCGCGCCAAGGTCAACGGAACCACAATCCGCGAACGCGGCCTCGAGCTCCGTCGTATTGGCACCGAGCTGACCCGCCGGTTTCACGAATCGCAGCGCGGCACCACGCGCCCGGGCCTCACGCTCGAGGACGGCACGCTGGTCGTGACGGATAACTACTTGAAGGTGAGAATCCCGGCGGGGTTACCCAGAAATCAACGCGTGACGGTAAGGCTCTGCGAGGTGGGCGCGACGCTTTTCGGCGAGGTCGTCGCCTGAGGGTTACTTTTAACTTTTAACTTTTATTTTTAACTTTCAAGTGCCCATCAGCATCGCCAGCCGCTTCCCGGGCGTCGTCGCGTTCGGCGATTCGGTGATCAGCTGACCACATGCGGCGCGAATGTCGCGACCGCGGCTTTTGCGGACCGACACGGTGACGCCATGTTCGGACAGGATCCGCGCAAACCGATCGACCCGGGCGTCCGAGGGCCGCTCGAACGGGATGCCCGCTGCCTCGTTGAGCGGCAGCAGGTTGACCTTGCCGCGGATTCCATGAAGCAGCCGCACGAGCCGACGCGCGTCCTCCGGTGAGTCGTTCACGTCCTGGAGCATCACGTACTCGAAGGTGATGCGCTCGCGGCGCTTCACCGGGAAGCGCCGGCACGCGTCGAGCAGCTCCTTCAATCCGTACTTTCGATTGATCGGGACCAGCAGATCGCGTTGTTCTTCAGTCGTCGAGTGCAGGGAAATTGCAAGGTTTGGCATGAGCGGTTCGGTGGCCAGCCGCTCGAGCGCCGGCAGCACGCCGACCGTCGACAGCGTCATGCGGCGACCCGACATGCCGAACCCATGTTCATCGGCCAGCATCCGCAGCGCCTTCATCGTCGATTCGTAGTTATGCAGCGGCTCGCCCATGCCCATGAGGACGATGTTGAAGCGGCGATCGAGCAGACCGAGCTCCCGCGCCAGCACGCGAACCTGGCCGGCGATCTCGCCGGCGGTGAGATTGCGATCGAACCCCATCTTGCCAGTCAGGCAGAAGGCACACTTCATCGCGCACCCGACTTGCGTCGAGATGCAGAACGTCTGAGCCGGCGTGTCCGGTATAAACACCGATTCGATGTGTTTCCCGTCGGCGAGGCGCAGCAGGAACTTCGTCGTGCCGTCAATCGACCGTTCCATTCGCTCCACGATCGGTGTCGTGATGAGGAAATCGGAGGCGAGGTGGGTGCGAAGCTCACGGGGCAGGTCGCTCATCTGCCCGAAATCAGTGATTCCGCGCTTGTAAACCCACTGAACGATTTGGCGCGCGTGGAACCGGGGATGGCCGAGAGCCGCCAGCGCACGCTCGAGCTCAGCCAGCTCAGTCTCCGCGATGTCGATTCGGCTCTCAGTGAACATGACGGGATGCCGGCCGCGCGCCGGCTCAAAGGGCGAATTCTCATTGTACTATGTCGGTCGAAACCGGTCGGTTCAGGCGGGGATTGTTGAACCGGAGGCAAGGGCCGTGCTAGAATGAGGGTTTCGATTAAGTCGAATAATTCCTTTAGATACAACACATAGCGGTAGCTGCGTCTTCCAGCTGTCTCAGACTGTCAACCCATGGTTGTTCGCGACGTCCTCGACAACGGTTTGCGCCTCATCACGGAGACCATGCCGCATGTGCGGTCGGTCACCATTGGCGTGTGGTTGATGCGCGGTTCGCGTCACGAAAGTGACGAGCGCGGTGGCATTGCCCACTTCGTCGAGCACATGTTGTTCAAGGGAACCGACAGCCGGAGCGCGGAAGACATCGCGCAATCGATTGACTCGATTGGCGGCCAGCTCGATGCGTTTACGGCGAAGGAGTACGCGAGCTACTACATCAAGGTGCTCGACGAGCACGTGCCGATGGCGGTCGATCTCCTCGCTGACATCGTCCGCCGTCCAGCCTTCGCGCCGGCCGAGGTCGAGCGCGAGAAGAAAGTCATCCTCGAAGAGATCAAGATGGTCGAGGATACGCCCGACGATCTGGTGCACGAGCTGTTCACACAGCATTTCTGGGAAGGCCATCCGCTCGGCCGTCCGATTCTCGGCTCGAAGGAGACGGTCGAGGCGCTCACGCGGGACACGCTGCGCGAGTACTTCCGCGGCGCCTACGTGGCGCAGAACATGATCATTTCCGCGGCCGGCAATCTCGATCACGCGCGCGTGCGCGAACTCGTCGAGGCGGCTTTTGGCGATCTGGCCTCGACCGGCGCGCCCCTGTCGGCCGATCCTCCCCAGGTCGTTCCGCAGGTGATTACGCGGTCGAAGGACCTGGAACAGAGCCACATCTGTCTTGGCACCAACAGCTATCCGCAAAATCACGATGATCGGTACGTCAGCTACATCATGAACACGGTGCTTGGTGGATCGATGAGCTCGCGGTTGTTTCAAAACGTGCGCGAGAAGCGAGGTCTCGCCTATGCGGTGTTCAGCGGTTTGAGCGCGTACCGGGACGCCGGGAACATTACGATTTACGCTGGGTGTTCGAATGAGGCGGTGGGGGAAGTGATCGACCTCTGCGTCGAAGAGCTCCGCGGCATGAAGCGGGGACCGGTGCCGGAGGCGGAACTCCGTCGCGCGAAGGATCACCTCAAAGGCAGCCTGATGCTGAGCCTCGAAAACACGGCCAGCCGGATGTCGCACCTCGCGCGGCAGGAAATCTACTTCGATCGGCATTTCGGACTGGACGAGACGCTGAAGGGCGTCGAGCTGGTCACCGACGTGGACGTGCAACGGGTCGCCGAGGATCTGTTCTCGAATGGTTCGCTGGCGGCGACCGTGCTGGGGCCGTCGGTGCCGGCGATCGAACGCGCGCGGATTGATTTGGGGTAACGGGATTGCTGATTGACGACTGCTGGTTGATGATTGGGTTCTCGCTCATGAACAATCACAGGTTCAATCAGCAATCGACAATCAACAATCAGCAATCGAAATGATTCGCCGCTACACGAACCCCGAGATGGGGGCGATCTGGAGCGAACAGCGCCGGTACGAGACCTGGCTCGAAGTGGAGCTGGCCGCCGCCGATGCCATGGCCGAGGCCAACATCGTGCCTCGCGACGCCGCGCGCGAGCTGCGCGCCAAGGCCGCGTTCGACATTCCCCGCATCGAAGAAATCGAAAACACGACTCAGCATGACGTGATCGCGTTCACTACCGCCGTCGCCGAGAACGTGGGTCCGTCGGGGCGCTGGCTGCACTTCGGACTGACCTCCTCTGACGTCGTCGATACGGCGCAAGCGTTGCAGATGCGGCAGGCATGCAACCTGATCGTCAAGGGAATCGCCGGCCTCATGGAGGCTGTGCGTGTCCGTGCCGGGGAACATCGCCGGACGCCGATGATCGGGCGGACGCATGGCGTCCACGCCGAGCCCATGACGTTCGGGTTGAAGCTCGCGTTGTGGTACGCCGAACTTCAGCGAGATCTCGACCGCGTGCTCCGCGCGCGCGATGTTGTCTCGGTCGGCAAGATCTCGGGTGCCGTCGGAACCTTCGCCCATCTTGATCCGGCGATCGAGGCGAGCGTCTGTGCCAGGTTGGGTCTCGAGCCCGCTCCGGTGTCGTCGCAGGTCATCCAGCGCGACCGTCACGCGGAACTGATGACGGCGTTGGCCATCACGGCGGCATCGCTCGAGAAGTTCGCACTCGAGATTCGCGGCCTCCAGAAAACCGAGATCGGAGAGGTTGAGGAACCGTTCGGCAAGGGACAGAAGGGGTCCTCGGCGATGCCTCACAAGCGGAACCCAGTCGGGTGCGAGCAGATCACCGGCCTGGCGCGACTGGTCAGGGCCAATGCCATGGCGGCGCTGGAAAACATCGCGCTCTGGCACGAGCGTGACATCTCGCATTCGTCGGTCGAACGCGTGATTCTTCCCGACAGCTTCATCGCACTCGATCACATGCTGCGCCGTTTTACCCGCATCGTCTCCGGGATGGTGGTCTATCCGGAGCGGATGCTCGAGAATTTGAATCGCTCGCGCGGCGTCGTGTTTTCCGGTACCGTGCTGCTCGAACTTGCCCGCCGCGGCATCTCGCGCGAGCAGGCCTACGAGTGGGTCCAGCGCAACGCGATGCGGTCGTTCCACGAGCAGAAGGACTTCAAGTCGCTGCTCCTCGCGGACACGGACTTGATGAAGGTGCTGACGCCAGCAGAGGTCGAGAAGGCGTTCGATTTGAACGATCAGATGCGCAACGTCGATGCGATTTTCGAGAGAGTCTTTGGCAGTAAACACGTCGGTGTGACTGTGGAAGCTGCTCGGGTTGGCACCGGAAGCCTCTAGCCAGCAGGTGCAACCGGCGACTGGCGACTGGCGACCGGAAACTGGCAACTGGAAACTAGTAACTGGAAACTGATATGAAAGCTCGCGTCTTCGTGACACTCAAGCCATCCGTTTTTGATCCGCAGGGTCAGACCATCGCCGATGCGTTGCACTCGATGGGCTACTCCGGGATCGGCGACGTTCGGCAAGGCAAGTACTTCGAACTCGAAGTGGGCGCGAAGTCAGCCGACCAGGCACGAACGCTGGCGGCGGAGGTCGCCGACAAGCTGCTGGCGAATCCGGTCATTGAAAGTTATAGGGTTGAGATTGAGTAGTGTCCAGGTTCCAGTTCCTGGTCTCCAGGCTTCCGGAACTGGCCACTGGTAACTGGCCACTGGCAACTGACTATGAAATTCAGCATCGTCGTCTTTCCCGGCTCCAACTGCGATCACGACGCCTATCACGCCGCGAAGCACGTGCTCGGCCAGGAGGCCGAGTTCGTCTGGCACAAGGAAACCAGCCTGAAAGGGGCGGACGTCGTCGTGCTGCCTGGCGGGTTCTCGCATGGCGATTACCTGAGAACCGGCGCCATCGCGCGTTTCTCTCCCGTGATGACGGCGGTCAGCGCTTTTGCGCGCGCCGGCGGACCGCTTCTCGGCATCTGTAACGGCTTTCAGATTCTGTGCGAAGCGGGATTGCTGCCGGGCGCGATGCTGCGCAATCGCGATTTGAAGTTTCACTGCGAGCACGTGTCCATTCGCGTGGAGCAAACCGACACGCCGTTCACGTCGCTCGCAACACAGGGGCGCGTGCTTTCGATTCCGATCGCGCACGGCGAAGGGAATTACTTTGCGGCCCCCGACGTCGTCGCCGAGCTTGAATCGACGCGCCGCGTGATTTTCCGCTATTGCGACGAAGGTGGCCGGATCACCGACGAGGCCAACCCGAACGGCGCGGTGAATGGCATTGCCGGCATCTGCAGTGCGGGCCGAAATGTGGTCGGGTTGATGCCGCACCCTGAACGCGCCTGCGAATCAGTTCTGGGAAGCGCCGACGGCCTCGTGCTCTTCGACTCGGTGGTTTCACACGTCGCGGCGCACGGCGCCGTATCGACGGCCGCGTCATGAGTCCGGTCGATCGCGCCCTCCTCGAACGTCACGGTCTCACGGCCGACGAATACGATCGCATCGTCACGGCACTTGGGCGGGAGCCGAGCCTCACCGAACTTGGGATCTTCTCGGTGATGTGGTCGGAGCACTGCAGCTACAAGAGCTCGAGAGTGCATCTGAAGAAGCTTCCCACCGAAGGCCCGCGCGTCCTGCAAGGGCCTGGCGAGAATGCCGGCGCCGTGGATATCGGAGACGGCCTGGCTGCTGTTTTCAAAATCGAGTCACACAATCATCCGTCGTTCATTGAGCCGTATCAGGGCGCAGCCACCGGCGTGGGCGGCATCATCCGCGACATCTTCACGATGGGTGCTCGCCCTGTCGCGCTGATGAATTCGCTGCGCTTCGGGGACATGGACGGGCCGGACGGGGCCAGGACCCGCCGGACGGTCGAAGGCGTCGTTGCCGGCATCGCCGGCTACGGCAACAGCATCGGAATTCCGACCGTTGGCGGGGAAATCGCGTTCGACGATCGGTACGCCGGCAATCCGCTCGTCAACGTGTTCTGTCTCGGCATCGCCCGGGCCGATGCGTTGATCAAAGGCAGCGCGTCGGGTATCGGCAATCCCGTGTATTACGTCGGATCGAAAACGGGCCGCGACGGGATCCATGGCGCCACCATGGCGTCTGCCGAGTTTGACGAGAAGTCGGCCGAGAAGCGGCCGGCGGTCCAGGTCGGCGATCCGTTCATGGAAAAGCTGCTGCTCGAAGCGTGTCTCGAGCTGATGAAGACCGACGCGCTCATCGGCGTCCAGGACATGGGCGCCGCCGGGTTGACCTGCTCAACCTGCGAAATGGGATCACGTGGCGGTGCCGGCATCGAGATCGACGTGATGCACGTGCCGCAGCGCGAGAGCGGCATGACACCCTACGACATCATGCTGTCGGAGTCGCAGGAGCGCATGCTGCTCGTCGTCAAAAGAGGTCGCGAGGCCGACGTCGAGCGGATTTTCGAAAAGTGGGATCTGCACGCGGCGCACATTGGCGACGTCACCGGCGATGGCTTGATGCGGGTCAAGGAACACGGAAAAGTCGTCGCCGAGATCCCGAACAGCGCGCTGGTGGACGCGGCTCCGGTCTACAACCGGCCGACGGCCCGTCCTGCCTACCTCGACGAAGTGCAGCGATTCGATCCCGCATCGCTGACCGCGGCCGCGCCGAAGGACGCGCTGCTGGCCCTGCTCGCGACGCCGACCATTGCCAGCAAGCGGTGGGTGTATCGCCAGTACGACCACATGGTGCGCACGAACACGATCGTGCTCGCCGGCATGGGCGCTGGGGTCGTCAGGGTGAAAGGCACGTCTCGGGCGCTGGCACTGTCGGTCGACGGCAACGGCCGGTACTGCTACCTGGATCCCCGCCGCGGCGCAATGCTCGCCGTCGCCGAGGCGGCGCGGAACGTCGCTTGCGCCGGGGCGACACCGATCGGCGCCACCAATTGTTTGAACTTCGGCAATCCGGAGCGCGCCGAAATCATGTGGCAGCTCGTGGAATCGATCGAGGGCATTGCCGAGGCCTGCCGCGCCTTGAACGTGCCGATCACTGGCGGCAACGTCAGTCTGTACAACGAAACCAACGGTGAAGCCATCTATCCCACCCCGATTCTCGGCGTCGTCGGCGTGCTGGATGATGCCTCCAAGGTGATCGCGCGGGCGTTTCGCGGTGAAGGCGACGATATCGTGCTGCTGGGTGAGAGCTTCGGCGAGCTCGGAGGAAGTGAGTATCTCAAAACGCTTCATCGGTTGGTCCAGGGGGCGCCGCCGGCACTGGATCTCGACCGCGAGCGCCGGCTCATCGATCTGCTCGGGCGCGCAGCCTCTGCCAGGCTTCTGCGATCGGCTCACGATTGTTCTGACGGCGGCCTGGCGGTGACGCTGGCCGAGTGCACGTTCGACAGCGGCGGCATCGGTTGTGCCGTCGACGTTCCCGCCGATCGCGTCCAGAGTTCCGCGTGGTCTGACACCGCGACCCTGTTCGGCGAATCAGCGTCGCGAGTCATCGTGTCGGTCGCCGCTGCTGACGGCAACGCGCTTCTGCAGATGGCAGCCCAGGCAGGCGTGCCGGCCAAACTCATCGGGAAGACGGGTGGATCGCGGATTGTGGTGCGCGTGGATGGCCGCAACGTGCTCGACGTGGCCAGAGATGAAGCTGAACGGACGTGGTCGACGTCGATTGCTCGTCACTTCAGAGGCAGAGCAGCGTAAAATATCCGTACTCACCGACAACGCGGCGGTTGACGCCGCAGGAGTGGCGCGATTCTGCGGGGCCACACTTTGAACCATGCTGGATAAGTTCAAGGACGAATGCGGGGTCTTTGGTATCTTCGGGAATCCCGAGGCTGCCAACTTGACTTACCTCGGGTTGTACGCGCTCCAGCATCGGGGTCAGGAGAGCGCCGGCATCGTCACCTCCGACGGCGCACGCATCCGCGCGACCCGTGCGATGGGTCATGTCGCCGATGCGTTCGATGAGGACGCCTTGCATGCGCTTCCGGGTCACCTCGCGGTCGGGCATACCAGATACTCGACCGCTGGCGAGAGCCGCCTGGCGAACGCGCAACCGTTTCTCATCGACTGCGCCCACGGGCAGATCGCTGTCGCCCACAACGGCAATCTCGTGAACGCGCGCGAGTTGCGCGACGATCTCGTTCGCGACGGCGCCATCTTTCAAACCAGCAGCGATACCGAGGTGCTGCTTCATCTCTATGCGCGGTCGAAGGCGCCATCGGTCGAAGAGGCTCTCATCGAATCGATTTCGCAGATCCGGGGAGCGTTCTCGCTCGCCTTGCTGACCAAGGATCGGTTGATTGCCGTTCGCGATCCGAACGGCTTCCGACCGATGGCGCTCGGCAAACTGGCCGATGCGTGGATCGTCTGCTCGGAGACCTGCGCGCTCGATCTGATCGGTGCCACCTACGTGCGCGATATCGAGCCCGGCGAGGTGCTCGTCATCAGCGATGGAGGGCTCCGGTCAATCAAGCCATTTCCACCGGCGCCACTCTCGCAGTGCGTCTTCGAGCACGTCTACTTCGCGCGTCCGGATAGCTATGTGTTCGGCCGCAGCGTCAACGATGTGCGCACGGAACTGGGCCGCGTGCTCGCACGCGAGGCGGGCGTGCCCGCTGACGTCGTCGTCCCCATCCCCGACTCCGGCGTCTGCGCCGCGACCGGTTTTGCCGAGGAGTCGAAGCTGCCGCTGCGGATGGGACTGATCCGCAACCACTACGTCGGTCGTACTTTCATTCAGCCGCAGCAGTCCATCCGGCATTTCGGCGTCAAGGTGAAGTTGAATCCGGTGCGCAGCATCCTCGAAGGAAAGCGAGTGGTGTTGCTGGATGATTCACTCGTTCGCGGGACGACCAGCCGCAAGATCGTCAAGATGGTCAAGGCTGCTGGCGCGCGCGAGGTCCATTTGCGAATCAGTTGCCCACCCACCATCTCGCCCTGTTTTTATGGCGTCGATACACCAAGCCGTGCCGAATTGATTGCGTCGACACACACGATCGACGAGATTCGAAAATATGTTGGCGCCGACTCGCTCGCGTATCTGAGCCTCGAGGGGCTGCGGTCCGCGGTCGGTGCGGGGCAGCAATCCTACTGCACGTCGTGCTACACCGGCGTCTACCCGGTGGCATTCCCGCGTGACGAGCACGCCTATCTGCAGCTCGCGCTGAAAGCCGTCGACTGATTCATGCGCGGTGTCGTTGCTCTGCTGGTCGCCGCGGCGTTCAGTTCCACCGTTCCTTCCGCGTTTCAGGCCACCGGCTCCCGGGGCGCTACGCCGGCTGCTCCGCAATCGCGCGTCGAAACACAGCGCGAAACGGCGCTCACTCCCGACCAACTGAAGACCGCCATCGATAATCTCGGCAAGGTTGACTACGCCATCAGGAGTACTGCCGCCCGCTCGATCCGGCGCGCACCTGTGCCGACTGTTGTTCCGGCGCTGATCGAGGCGATCGCCAGCAACCCCGACGGCTACGTCCAGTTCCGCGCGCTGGTCATCCTGTCCGGATTGAACGATAGTCGAACGCACGACGTGATGGTGCAGGCGTTGTCGGCCAAAAACGATCGACTTCGCGCGATCGGCTACGCGTACTTCGAGCACAATCCCGATCCGCTCCTGGTGCCGCGCATGCTGGGCGCACTGCCGGCCGAGTCATCGGAAACCGTCCGTCCGGCATTAACCCGAACGTTGGCCGCCCACGGAACGGATGTCCGAGTCCAAGAGGCGCTCACCGGTCTGGTGATCAAGGGACAGGACTACTTCCGAAGCGCAGTGATCGAAGCGATTGGCGACTACAAGGGCGCCTACGCGCTGCCGTCGCTCCTTCAGGTGGCGAAGCTGGACGGGCCACTCCAGGACGATGCGGTTCTTGCGATTGGAAAGATCGGGGACAAGAAATCGGTCGAGACACTGGCCGCTCTGCAGCGCACCGCCAAACGGGCGTCGCAGCCGACCATTGCGGCCGCGATCTGCCTGCTCGGGATCAACTGTTCATCGCACCATGGCTACATCGAACAGGCACTGAAGTTTTCCATGGAGACTGATGGATACCGCGATCTTTTGCGGTCGTCGACCGCTGGGCTCGCTGCGCTCGGCATTGCCGGCAATACCGATGCGATCACGCAGTTGATGGATTATGGCGGGCCCAGTCACGATCCGGCGCGAGCGGCAATCGCGCTGGCGCTGGGCGCGGTTGCGCTCCGCAATACTCCGCTCTTTCTGAAGGTCCTCCAGGCCAGGACGGATCCAAAGCCGGCGATCGTCCTGCTCGGCGAAGCGTTTGACATGCTGGAGGAGGATCTCGACGAGGAGCGATTCTACGTGACCGTTCGTCGCGGCTATTGGGCGGCGCCCGAAAACAGTCCCGCGCGAAAGCTTGCCGAGACACTCATTCAGACGCTCGAATTTTGATGGACTACAAGCAGGCCGGCGTCGACATCGAAGCTGGCAACGAAGTGGTGCGGCGAATTCGCACGCTGGCGCGCGGCACGTTCACGGCCGGCGTGCTGTCCGACATCGGTTCTTTCGGCGGATTGTTTCGTCTCGACTCGGCGCAGGTCAACGATCCGGTGCTGGTCGCCAGCGCCGACGGTGTCGGCACGAAGCTGCGGGTCGCGTTTCAAGCCGGCGTGCATCGGACGATCGGCGTCGATCTTGTCAACCACTGCGTCAACGACATCCTCGTTCAAGGGGCGCAGCCGCTGTTCTTCCTCGATTACCTCGCGACTGGTCGTCTCCATCCGGACGTGGCCGTTCAGGTCGTCGAAGGATTGTCGTCGGCATGCCGCGAAAATGGCTGTGCGCTGCTTGGCGGTGAGACCGCCGAGATGCCGGGCTTCTACGGCGACGGCGAGTACGATGTCGCCGGATTCATCGTCGGCGTTGTCTCGCGCGATCGGCTGATCGACGGTCGAACGATTCGGCCCGGTGACACCCTCGTTGGCTTGCCGTCGTCCGGACTTCACACCAATGGCTATTCCCTGGCGCGCCGGATCGCGTTCGAAATCGCCGGCCTGCGCGTGGATTCGTTCGTCCCGGATCTCGGCCGGACGATCGGCGCGGCACTGCTCGAGCCGCACCGCTCGTACTTGCCCGTCATCAGGCCGCTCCTGTCGTCAGGCGTGATCAAGGGCATGGCCCACGTGACCGGCGGGGGAATCACCGACAATCTTCCGCGCATTTTCCCGGAAGGCACGGCTGCCGTTATCGATCGTTCGGCCTGGCCGGTTCCGCCGATCTTCCAGTGGCTGCAACGTACCGGCACCGTCCCAGACCATGACATGTTGCGGACATTTAACATGGGTATCGGGCTAATCGTGGCGTGTGAGGAGGCGCAGGCTGACGGACTGATATCCGCTCTCGCGCGTGCCGGCGAGCCGGCGGCGGTTCGAATCGGTCGCGTGGTCACTGGCGCAAGGAGTGTCGAGTACCACACCGGCGGACGCTAACCCCCGTGCCCCGGGGTCAGACCCCGGGGGTCAGACCCTGGTATTGATTTCAGACACTTTGCCATTCGTTGCGGGCGGCTAGGTGCAGGCTTCCGCAGAACGGCCCGAGCGGTGTTGCGACTGGCGTCAGAATGCGCGCGTCGAGGGGGTCTGGCCCCGTGTTTTGATCGCGAGCGTGAGGTCACTCGTGGCGAGATCGCGCTCCGAATTGACGATGGCGAGCCAATCGGTTGGAAGTGGCATCGGTCCCTCGTCCATCGGGAGTTCAATATCAACCTGGCCGCGCTGACGGGCACTGCTCCACCGCCAATCCTCGGCTCGCTGGACGAGACGGGCTTCGACAGGATTGCGCTCAATGTAGCGACACACGATCAGAAAATGGAGCGAATCAGTTAATCCCACAGCATGGAATCGCGATTGATAGACAGCCCCTTGACTGACGGTGTTGGTTTGACGCCTATAGTGGTTCGCGTGTGTGCCACTTAGCCAATGAAGAAAGCGGGAGACATCGCCGTCCTCGTGAGGCCATAGCAGCAAGTGCCAATGGTTCACCATCAGACAGTACGCAACTATTCGCATGGCGATCCGCTCGCGTGAATACGCCAGGAGGTTCTCAAAGGCGGTATATTCTTCAGCACTTGAAAAAAGTGGGCCTTTTCTCGAGCCTCGGTTGAACGCGTGATAGAGAACGCCTCCGAAAGTTTTTCGACGATGTCGTGCCATTGCACCGTCGGCCAGGGCAAACAGCCTGCCGTTCATATGAGAGTCCCGATGGGGTCAGACCCCGAGATGGGGGTCAGACCCCGAGATGGGGGGTCAGACCCCGACCGACGGCGGTCTGGTCGCGATCTCGGAGCATCGGCAGATGGGGTCTGACCCCGTTACGGCGAACCGCGAGTCGCGAAGCGCGAGCCGCGAACCGCGCAGAATCGGCGTGCTCATCTCTGGCCGCGGCAGCAATCTTCAGGCGCTCATTGACGCCGTTGCCGCGAAGACGCTCCAGGCGCAGATCGCACTCGTCATCTCCAACAACTCCGACGCCGCGGGACTAGACCGCGCGCGCGCCGCCGGCATCGAGACCACGGTGCTCGATCACCGCAGTTTCTCCTCACGTGACGAGTACGACACCGCGGTCGCGCAGGAACTGCAGGCGCGCGGCGTCTCGGTGGTGTGCCTCGCCGGGTTCATGCGCCTCATCGGGCCGCGGCTGCTCGAGTCCTTCCCGAACGCCATCCTCAATATTCACCCGTCCCTGCTGCCGGCATTCCCTGGTGTGAACGCTCAGCGCCAGGCGCTCGATCACGGCGTAAAGATGACGGGCGCGACGGTGCATCTGGTGACTGGCGAACTCGACGGCGGCCCGATCGTCGTTCAGGCACCAGTACCCGTTCGCGACGACGATACGGTTGACATTCTGTCCGCCCGCATCCTCATCGAGGAACATCGCCTCTACCCAGAAGCGGTGCGCATCGTCCTCGACAGACGATGGCGCCTCGAAGGTCGGCGTTTTCTCCGGCTGCCTGAATAATCGATCGCGAGTCAGACACGAGACGCCTACCAGAGGCCCGGGATGAGGCGGTGAGGTACGCGTCGTGTGTAGGCGGCGTAGCCAGCCAGGTTCTTGCTGAGAAACGAATCTTCAAACAGAACGCGTCTCAACACCAGCGCCGACATGACCAACCCCACCGCGACCGCCAGCCACGAGCCAAGCGCCAAGCCGCTGAAGGGCGGGACCAGGATCAGCCCGGCGTAACCAGGATGCCGGACGATGCTGTAAGGGCCGCTGTCGATGAGGCGGTGGCCGCGCTCGTCTTGGACCCGCACGACCGCTGAGAAGAATCGGTTCTCATGCATGGCTCGGTAGAACATGCAGACACCGGCAGCCATCCCGGTCATTGCGAGCGCGCGCACGCCCGCGGGCACGGACGCGGTCAGGTGCCACCGTCCGGTGTCGAGTGCACCGACGACGATGTGCGAGAGGGCAACGACCCGGAGGATCCGTAACGCGAGGCGATCTGCACCTGCGGTCGGAGGACGAAAACGCTCCTTTGCCACGTCCTCGTCCAGAGAAAGCAATCCGTAAGCTCCGGAGGCCGACCAGACCGCGACATAGGCCCAAAGCCAGGGATCGCGCCACGTTCCCGCAAAGACGAAGATCAGACCACCGATCAGTATCGTCGCTAATAGCCACCGTTCCAAGCGTTTAGCCATATTACTCCTGCATTCAACATTTTAATTTTGATTAATCAAAATCACTCTGCCTCGAGATTATGCACCTTTCCGTATCGGACTGCAACTGTCAGTTCAGATTTCTCGGGGTCGCAGGGTGAGGACAGCCACCTCGGGCGGGCAGTTCAACCGCACCGGCACGTAGACCGTGCCGACGCCGCGGCTCACGAAGATAGTCGTCCCCTCCCGACGATCGGAGCCCGCGATCACCGGAAACTCGCGCGCCGCGATCGCCCCGATGCCGGGTAGCACGATCTGGCCGCCGTGCGTGTGTCCGCTCAGCACGAGCGGAACCGCCAGCGCCGCGGCTTCGATCAGACGCATCGGGGTGTGCGCGAGAAGAATCACGTTGGGTGACGCGCCGCGGAGCACGTACGCGATCTCGGACGGCTTTCGAGTCCAGTAGCGAATGCCGGCGAGATCGAGAGTCTCGCCACGAATGGTGAGCCTGGTGCGAGCGTCGCGGAGCACGGCGAAGCCCTTCGCGGCGAGGGCCGGCGGCATGTCGTGATCGTTATCGTGGTTGCCGAGGATCGCGAACACTCCGTGCGGCGCGGCCAGAGGCGAAAGTGCGTCCGCCGCCGGGCCGACGAAGCGTCGATCGCCCCAGGTCACATAGTCGCCGCCGAGGATGACGAGGTCGGGCGACTCGTTCATCAGCAGTCGCACGGCGCGGTCGATCATTTCGTGCGAGACGGTGTCGCTGCGATGCACGTCGGTCACAAGTCCGACGCGGAGGCCCGACAGCGCCTCCGGCAGGCCCGAGACGTCGAGCGTTTCGCGAGTGACGCCGACATGAAAGCGTTCGTAACGGTAGCCGTGCGCGACCGCACCCGCGGCGACACCGATCCCTGCGGCGCCAAGTCCCTTCAGGAGATCGCGTCTCGTCAGGCCGCGAGGGGCCCCGGGTTGAGGCATCGGCCGCTATGTTAGCGCGGCGGCGATCGAATGACGGGCCGCCGACGAAATTGTTCACGGCCGCAATCGTGCCGAGGTCTCACGTTATAGTACGTGGCGACTTGATCATGGACTTTTACTCGGAACTTGAATGGCGGGGGATGCTCTCTGAGAGCACGGAGGGCGTTCGCGACGCTCTCCGTGCATCCACTCTGACCGGATACATCGGGTTCGATCCCACGGCGCCGAGCCTTCACGTCGGATCGCTGCTCACGATCATGGGACTCGCTCGACTACAGCGGGGCGGTCACAAGCCAATCGCCATCGTCGGCGGGGGGACCGGGATGATCGGCGATCCCAGCGGGAAATCCCAGGAGCGGGTCCTGCTCTCGCACGACGAAGTCGATGCCAATGTGACCGGCATCCGCGCGCAGCTGGAAAAATTCCTCGACTTCGATGCGCCCACCAACCCTGCGCGGATCGTCAACAACGTGGAGTGGCTCGGCGCGATCGATCTTCTCGCGTATCTTCGCGACGTGGGCAAGCACTTCACCGTCAATTACATGCTGCAAAAGGAGTCAGTGGCGCGCCGCCTCGAGAGCGAGGACGGCATCTCGTACACCGAGTTCAGCTATCTGATTCTTCAGGCCTACGACTATCTCCAGCTCCTCGATCGATACGGTTGCACGCTCCAGCTGGGCGGCAGCGATCAATGGGGCAACATCACGGCGGGCATCGAACTGATTCGAAAGCTACGAGGCACGAAGGTGCACGGTCTGGTGTGGCCGCTGATGACGACGTCGTCTGGCGTGAAGTTCGGCAAGACCGAGGCGGGCGCCGTGTGGCTGGACGCTCAGCGGACGTCGCCGTTTCACTTCTATCAGTTCTGGTTCAACACCGACGATCGGGACGTCATTCGCTATTTGAAGTTGTTTACATTCCAGGGCCGCGAAACGATTGACGAACTCGCGCGCGCGACGAGCGAACGGCCTGAATCGCGCGAGGCGCAGCGCGCCCTGGCGCGCGAGGTGACGACGATTGTTCACGGCGCCGATCAGGTGACGCGGGCGGAGCGCGCCGCGTCGGTGCTCTTCAACGAACCACTGACCGCGGCGTCCGTCGACGACGTGCTGATGGTGCTGGCCGACGCGCCGTCAACCGAGGTACTGCTGCCCGATACCGGCGTGTCACTGGTGGAACTGCTGGCGACAGTGAAGCTGGCATCGTCACGAAGCGAAGCGACGCGGCTCATCAAGAGCGGGGGCGTGTATGTGAACAACGTCCGGGCGCAGGATGAGAAAGCGCGGTTGACCATCGCCGATGCGGTCGGCGGTGAAGTGATCGTGTTGAGAAAGGGCCGAAAGGATCAGCACGTCGTGCGGATCCGTCAGTAATTCCGTTTCGATGACGCAGAGCGGGGTTGACATGAGCGGAGCCCGCCGCTATAGTGATTCTCACGGAGCGTGACCCGGCCTGTTGGCCGGATGATTTGCTCAGGACATCGAGCAAATTTTTTTTCCTCGAGAAAGTCCTTCAGCTTCCGTCAATCCCCTCGCCGTAATCGACGGCCTCTCTTTCGCAGCCCGGCGCTGCGCGTTTGAGTGCGAAAAAAAGGGCGGCGTGGGATTGACACGGATTGGAATCTTCTAGTAAGATTGGAAGGTTCCCCCGAAGAAGAAAGACTCGGAGGGATGCTCGACCCTGTCGAGCTCGGCTGTGCGCCTCTGGCGTTCGGCTAGGGGCAGGGTCAGGCGGTCCGGTTCTTTGAAAACTAGATAGAACGTGCAAGCACTTACATCCGCCGGAACGCCGAAAGGCGCGAAGGCGGATAAACCCGTCGAGTATCAGCGGGTGGCGCAGCAACGCGTGGGGTCGAAAGGCCTCGCGACGCAACCTTCGGGCAGGGTGTAGTTCACCATGCGCGGGGGGCTGCGAACCACTCATACACTTGACGAACTGAACAACGTTAGAGAGCCAAGTCAACAGGCGATCAACGTTAAGGACTTGTCTCGCCGACGCGCCGTCAGGCGCGAGAGCGGACGACCACTTTAACTTGAGAGTTTGATCCTGGCTCAGAATCAACGCTGGCGGCGTGCCTAACACATGCAAGTCGAACGCGAAAGCCCCGCAAGGGGTAAGTAGAGTGGCAAACGGGTGAGTAACACGTGGGTGACCTGCCTT
>JBKPNQ010000130.1:0-15016 GCA_046732715.1 Acidobacteriota bacterium
GGTAGAAGGGCCGTACAAGCCGGACCACTATCGGTACTGACGCTGGGCAAATTAAAAATCAAAAGTTAAGAGTTAAAGGGACGAGTCTTCTAAAAAGAGGACTTGTCCCTTTCTTGTTTCGTGACTAATCTCCCTCCGTACTTTTACCTTTTGACTTGTAACTTTGAACTTTTGCCTTCCTGTGGAGGCGCTCATGGATCGCCGACAGTTCCTTGAAACCTCTGGCGTTCTTGCTGGGACTGCGATGCTCGGCGGCGCCCGGTCATTGCAGGCGCCGAGAACCCGGCCGACGATCGGGATCCAGGTCGGCGCGGTGTCGTTCGTGGACGAGGGCACCGATCGTGTGCTCGACAGCCTCCGCGAGCTCGCGTCGATCAACACCCTTTTCGTCGCGACATTCACCTACGGGCGGGGCATCGCCGGCCGCCAGCTCCCGAACCAGCCGCTGCCGGATCACGGCAAGCAGGAATACGACACGGCGACGTTTCGCGGCGGCAACTACGCGACGCCGCATCGGCAGTACTACAAGAACACCAGCATCACTCCGGAACGCGCGCCGGATCATCCCAACTACGATGTGCTCGCCGACGTCCTGCCGCGCGCGCATCAGCGCGGGATGAAGGTCATCGCGTGGTTCGAGGACGTGTTCGCGGCGGACGTTCCTGGTTTCGATCGCGCGCGCGAAGTGGTGCTTGCGGGTCCGGCGGCGACGACCGCGTGTACGCGCAACCCCAATACACGGAATTTCTGGCTCGGACTCGTGGAGGACTATCTTCGCTCCTACGATGTCGATGGGTTGATGTGGGGCAGCGAGCGCCAGGGACCGCTTGGGAGCCTGCTCGGTACGAACCACGGCGGCACCGGCGCCGGCGGTCGCGTTGCCTGCTTCTGTCAATACTGCGTAGAAGCCGCGAAGAAGGAGGGCATCAACGTCGATCGCGCGAAGGAGGGCTACACGAACCTGATGAAGTGGAGTGCGGCTGTCAGTGCGGGACCGAAGCCAGCCGACGGCGCATTCGTGACGTTTTGGCGGCTGCTCGTCAGGTATCCGGAAATCCTCGCATGGGAACGCCTCTGGAACGACGCGTTGTCCGACACCTATCACGACATGTACAAGCTCGCGCACGAGATCGCCCCCGCCAAAGGCATGGGCTGGCACATCTGGCACAACAACTCGTTCTCGCCGTTCTATCGCGCCGAACAGGATTACGCAGACTTCAGCCGCTACTCCGACTTCCTCAAAGTCGTCATGTATGGTCTCTGCGGCGGCGAGCGTCTCGCGCAATACGTGAGGAATTCGAACCGGTCCCTCTTTGCCGATCTCTCGCCGGAGGCGACGCTGGCGCTGACCTACGACGTGCAGCAGTACCACGATCGGCCGTTGAGCGAGCTCGCCGCCAATGGCCTTGGCCCGGACTACGTTCGTCGCGAGACCGCGCGGGCCGTCGCCGGCGCGGGTGCGAACCTGAAGATCTGGCCGGGAATCGACGTGGACATTCCGACCGCCGCGACCAGCAAGAAAACGCAGCCGTCGGACGTGTACGATGCCGTCAAAGCCGCGTTTGCCGGCGGCGCCCACGGCGTGCTGCTGTCACGGAAATACTCGGAAATGAGGTTGGATAATATCCGGGGGGCAGGACAGGCGCTCAAAGAGCTGAAATTGGTCTGAGTCGCTCGCTTCCAGCTACCAGCTGCCAGCTCAGTTATTCGCACGAACCTCGGAGGAAGGTTTACACTACATCGGCTTAGCTGGAAGCTGCTGGGAGCTGGAATCTGGAAGCTGGGAGCTGACAATGAAACTCGGTCTATACAGCATTACCTACCTTGGCGTGTGGTATCGCGGACGGGCTCTCACGATTGACGAGTTGATCGGCCGCGCGAAGGAATACGGCTACCAGGGAATCGAGATCGATGGGAAGCGGCCCCACGGGAGCCCGCTGGATCTGCCGACACGGCGCTGCCAGGAGCTTCAGCACAAGGCGAACGACGCCGGCATCGAGATCTACGCCGTTGCCGCCAACAACGACTTCAGCAGTCCCATCCCCGAGTATCGAGAGAGCCAGCTGTTGTATGTGCGTGACCTGATTCGGGCAACCGCGGATCTCGGCGTCAGGACGCTCAGACTGTTCGCAGCGTGGCCCGGTTTGACGATGACCGCGGATGGCGCGAAGTACACCAAGGCGCGTCAAGTGTGGCGTGAACTCCATGTCGACTACACACCAGAACAGACGTGGGAGTTGTGCCGCGACGGACTGATCGAGGCGGCCGAATGGGCTGGTGACGCGGGAGTCACGCTCGCGCTGCAGAATCATGCGCCGGTGACCAACAGTCCGGCTGACATGCTCCGGATGATCCGCGACGTCGATTCGCCGTACGTGAAAGCGTGCCTCGATGCGCCGCTGGCTGCACGCCAGGGAGTCACGTCGATGCAGGATGCCGCGCGCGACGTCGCCGGGCTCCAGGTGCTTTCGCACTTCGGCGGCGAGTATCAGCATGGCGCCGACGGATCGATCCGTGGGCTCGTCCGCAACCCGGACGAGACGTTGACGCCCGAGAACTACTATCTCGATTTCGCGCTTGGCATGCAGGAGATCGGCTACGAGGGCTACATCGGCTACGAGCTGTGTCATCCGATTCCGCCGGTTGACGGCAAGCCGGTTGGCCTCGACTTCGCCGATCTGAACGCGAAGCTCGCCGCGGCATACATGCGGGGCGTGCTCGCCGAAGCGGCGCGGACGCCAGCGGTGGTGCGAGCGGTCTAGGCAACGCCGATGGCGACGGAGCATTCCCGTCGTTTCTCGCGGCGAACGCTGTTGCGTCACGCGTGCGTCGCGCCCGCCCTGGCGCTGGGGCGAGCGCACGTCCGCCGAGCGCCAGCTGTGATCGCGGACCGGCCCAACGACATTCGGCTGCTGGACGTCCGTCACGAGTTCGAGGACTTCCAATACCGGGCCCCGTACCAGTTCGGCGGCCGCTCGGTCGATCGCGTCACGATCCTCAATGTCAGGTGCCGCGTACGCACGAACGCCGGACGCGAGTCGTCTGGCTTCGGGTCGATGACGCTGGGGAACGCGTGGGCGTTTCCCGCCGCCTCGCAGGATGCCGGCCTCGGCGCGATGCGAACTCTGGCCGGCAAGCTGCGCGACGTCACCGCCGACTGCGACGACAAAGGGCACCCGATCGATCTCTTCCGGGTGCTGGAGCCCGCATACCTTCGCGCAGCGGCCGACATCTCCCGCGTGCAGGCGCTTCCGGTTCCGATCCCGAAGCTGTGCATGCTCGTCGTCGCCAGCGCCTTCGATGCGGCCATCCACGACGCCTACGGCAAGGCGTTCGGCCGGAGCGTCTACGAAACCTACGGCGCCGAATTCATGAGCCGCGACCTGTCCGTCGATCTGGGGTCATCGTTCAAAGGTGAACATCTCGATCGCTACGTGCCGTCAGCGCCGCGCGCCTCGATGCCGGTCTTTCACTCCGTCGGCGCGAGCGATCCGCTCGACGCGTCGGACATGCAATCGCGGACGCGGATAGACGACGGCCTGCCGAATACGCTCGAAGAGTGGATTCCGCGCGACGGGTTGATCCGCTTCAAGATCAAGCTCAACGGCGGCAATCTCTCCGCCGACTTCGACCGCGTCGTCCGCATCGACCGGATCGTCAATCGCGCCCAGGCGGCACGCGGGGTGACGGATTGGCAGTATTCGCTCGATTTCAACGAGGGGTGTCCGAACGTCGCCTACCTGCTCGAGTTCCTCCGCCGTCTGCGCGAGGCGACGCCGACCGGTTTCGATCGCATCTTGTACATCGAGCAGCCGACGGCGCGCGATCTCGCGAAGGATCGCGCCAACGTCATGCACGAAGCGGCCAAGCTTCGTCCGGTCGTCATCGACGAATCACTGACGGATCTGGAATCCCTTTTATTGGCGCGCGAGATGGGCTACACGGGTGTGGCGCTGAAGGCCTGTAAGGGGCAGAGCCAGGCGATGCTGATGGCCGCCGCCGCGCAGAAGTTCGGGATGTTCCTGTGCGTGCAGGATCTCACCTGCCCCGGCGCGTCCCTCATTCACTCCGCCGGCATCGCCGCCCGCGTGCCCGGCAATGCCGGCATCGAAGCCAACGCGCGCCAGTTCGTCCCCGCCGCCAACCGCGATTGGGAGAAGCGGTTTCCCGGGTTGTTCACCATCAAGAATGGGCTGATGGCAACGGGGCAGTTGACCGGGCCCGGCCTTGGGGCCGTCCCGGCTTAGCGAGCCGCGAGAGCTACTTTACAAAGCTGACCGATACGGGCACCGGAACAGTGATCTCGGCGCCAGTGAGCGTGAGCTGACCGTTCTGCGGATCAATTCTGAAGGCGACGACGTTGTCTGACTGCTGGTTGCCGACCAGCAGGTACTTACCTTCTGGATCGATCCCGAAGCCGCGCGGCGTGTAGCCATGAGTCGGCGTGTTCTCGACGTAGGTCAGCTTGCCGGTGTTCTGATCGATGGTGTAGACCGCGATGCTGTTGTCGCCACGCACAGAGGTATACAAGAAACGTCCTGATGGATGCACGACGAGCTCGGCGCCGCTCACGTCTTTGCCCGGAGTCTGTTTCGGTGGAAGTGCGGAAACCGTCTGCAGCTCGGTCAGCCCTCCGTTCGTCTTGTCAATCGTGAATGCTGTCACGGTGACGTTCAGCTCATTGATCACGTACCCGAACCGGCCGCTCGGGTGCACCGAGAAATGCCGCGGTCCCGCCCCAGGAGTCACCTTGACATTGGGCGGGTCGTTCAGCTTCAGCAAGCCCTTGCGCTCATCGAACTGGTAAATAACGATCCAGTCCAACCCGAGATCCGCCACATAGGCGAAACGGTTCTGAGGATCGACAGTGATCGAGTGCGCATGCGGTGACGACTGGCGCTGCTGATTGATGCTGTGGCCCTTGTGCTGTACGGATGACGAACCGGATTTCAATGTACCGTCCCGGGCGACCGGCAGCACAATGACGCTGCCGCCGCCGTAGTTGGCGACGAGGACGTTCTTACCCTCTCGATCGATGGTCAGGTGCGCCGGTCCTGGGCCTTCAGTTGGCTGTTCATTCAGCGGTTTCAGGAGTCCCGATTTTCTGTCAATCGCGAATGCGCTGACGGCACCTGTCGGCTGGCCGCGATAGGTGTCGATCTCGTTGACCGCATACAGAAATCGCCCCATCGGATCGACGGTCAGAAAGCTCGGGTCCACGGTTTCGACGGCGAGCTGGGGCGGAGCAAGCATCCCGGTCTCCAGGTTCAGCCGCGACATGTAGATTCCCTTGCTGTTCTTGCCCTTCGTATTCGTATACGTGCCGAAATAGACGAGCATGCCGCCGTCGGCACTCGGCGGCTGAGTCTTGGCGGTTCCCTGAGCCGTTAGCGCAACGGCCGCAAAAACAAAGAGACAAGCGGTCAGGAATCGAGGCATGAACTCTCTTTCTGCATGACAGTTACAGTTTCCAGTTTCCAGTTACCAGTTTCCAGTTACCGGTCTTGAGCTCCCCGTGAGGTGCTCGAATCACTGGAAACTGACGACTGGGAACTGGTACTACTCGCGGCGACGCGAGTGGTATCTTACAGCCTCTCAGACGAGCGAGGTATTTCTATGCGACGCAGAGAGTTTCTCGGTGCGGTCACGGCATCGCTGGTGGCAGGAAACGCCGGTCAGGCGGCTCAGGTTGGAACAGCGGCCCAGTCCACGGCCACGCCGCCTCCCCGAAAGGGACGGATCAAGCAGGGCATCACCCGCGGGGTATTTCCCCGCAACACCAGCATCGAGGATTGCTGTCGCGAAGCCGCAAAGCTCGGCATAAAAGGATTCGATCTCATCGGCCCAAACGATTGGCCGACGCTCAAGAAGTATGGCCTCGTGCCGTCGATGTATCCGAGCGGTCCGGGCGGCACCATCCCGGTCGCGCTCAACCGTAAGGAGAATCACGAGCGGCTGCTCGGCCTGATGAACGCCGCGATTGACGAAGCGGCCGCCAACGGCGTACCGAACATCATCACCTTTTCCGGTAATCGCAACGGGATGGCCGACGCGGAGGGAGCTGACAATTGCGTCGCGTTCCTCAATGCCATCAAGGCCCACGCCGAGGACAAGCAGATCACCATCTGCATGGAGTACTTGAACAGCAAGGTGAATCACAAGGACTACATGTTCGACCACATCGCCTGGGGCGTGGACGTCATGAAGCGCGTCAACTCACCGCGGGTCAAGATTCTCTACGACATCTACCACGCCCAGATCATGGATGGCGATATCGTCCGCAACATCCGCGACCACTTCCAGTGGATCGGTCATTTCCATACCGGCGGCAATCCGGGACGTCACGAGATCGACGAGACGAACGAGTTGAACTATCGCTTCATCATGCAGGCGATCGCCGAGCTCGGCTTCACCGGCTTCGTCTCGCACGAGTATTCGCCGTCACCGGGAAACGATCCGATCGCGACGCTGGAGAAGGCGATAGAGATCTGTGACGTCTAGAAAGTTAGAAGTTAAAGGGAAAAAGTGATTACGTGTGACTTTTTACTTTTAACTTTTAACTTTTAACTTGTTACTTCCCACCGAAGGTGGGAAACATCTGCTTCAACTGGTCCACCGTCGCGTTGGCCCCGTACTGATTCAGCTCGAATGTCTCCGCGTACTTGATCGCCCGTCCCTTTTGTTCGCCGTAGAGCTTTACCAGCAGGTCGCGATACTGATTGGCCTCGTTGGCGTTGCGCTGCTTGACGATGTCGAGCAGAAAGGCTTTTCGACCGGCTTCGTCGGTTGGCACATTGCGGCCATATCGTGCCTGCCACGAGTCGGCATCGCCGAATTGCGAAGGCAGAGCGGAGATGCAGTCCCATTTCTTCTGCGCCACATCGTCGATGCCGACGGCGAGAATCGGATCGAACGGGTAGGGATGCTTGAACGGGTCCGAATAGAACAGATAGATGGGATTGCCCTTCGTCGGCGGCGTGTAGGGCGCGAAGTACGGCGCGGCCACGACGACCGCGGTGTCCTGGGCGAGCTGGCCAACTGCCCGATGATCGGGGTGGTAGTCCCACGGCCGGTGCGAGAGGACGATGTCGGCCTGCCAGTCGCGAATCACGTTCGCGAGCTTCTTCCGTGTCTCGAGATCCGGCATCAATTCGCCGTCATGGATGTCGAACACCTCGGTCGCGACGCCGAGCTCTTTGTGGCACGCTTCGACCTCGGCCTTGCGCCGTTGCGCGAGCGGACCGCCGGCCTGCGAGAAGTGCCCGACGTCGCCGTTGGTCAACGCGACGAGCTTGACCTTGTGCCCCTGCGCCGCAAAGAGCGCCGCCGTGCCTGCAAACTTCAGCTCCGCATCGTCGGGATGCGCACCCAACGCGATTATCCGCAGCGTCCGCGCTGGAGTCCCCTGGGCCGAGACGGAACGCAGCATCGACCCGCTCGGAAGCAGGCATGCACCTGCAATCAACACGATGAACAGACATCGAATCGCTCGCATGAATCACCTCGTTGGCTGCCTATGCTAGCCGCAAATCGAATTGGCGAGTTGGTGAATTGGTAAATTGGTGAATTGGCTTCGCACGCGCTACCGGGCGTGCTGTTACTGCGCGGCGGTAGCCGCGCGATGCAAATTCACCAATTCGCCAATTCACCGATCCACCAATTTACCGATTCCTTGCAGCCCCGCCGCTCGTCCCCGATTGGTGGACGTCGGCACAGGCACGCGGATATGATTTTGGACTCGAATGTAGGTTGTCGCGTGACCAGAGGGCCGGCGCGAGAGCTCGACGCACGTGTCGCCCCGGAGCGTGAGCGAGGCGGAAGGTAGCAATGAACATAGCGACAGGACTCCTGGCCGCGTCATTGGCCGGGTACACCATAGTTGCCAGCCACGTGGCGGCGCAGGGCCCGCCACAGCAGACGCCGCCCGCGCAGCCGCCGGCCGGTGCACCGCAGCAGCCGGCCCCCGGCGGACGTGGAGACCGCGGCCAGGGTGGACGCGGGATGGCGACGTTCCCCGCGCAGCAGCGGCCGCCCGGCGACCCCGAGCTCATCGCAAAGGGAAAGCCGATCTTCGTGACGAACTGCAGCAGCTGCCATGGCGTCGATCTTCGCGGTGGCGTCACCGGCGGCCCCAACCTTCTCCGGTCGGCCGTCGTGCTCATGGATCAACGCGGCGAGCTCATTCTGCCGATCGTGCGCGGTGCGCGCGCGGAACGCGGCATGCCGCCGCTGCCGCAATTGACCGATGACGATGTGACGGCCGTCGCCGAGTACATCCACAGCGTCGTGGCGACGTCCCGCAATCAAGGAGCGCCTCCTGAGAGCGAGACGCCACCGCCGAACGCGCTGGTTGGTGACGCCAAGGCTGGTGAAGCCTACTTTGCTGCCAAGTGCAGCAGCTGTCATTCACCCACTGGCGACCTGGCGGGCATCGCCTCGAGGCTCGATGAAGCGAAGACGCTCCAGAACGACTGGGTCGTCGGCGGTGGCGGCGGCGGACGTGGTGGCCGCGGCGGTCGTGGCGCCGAGCCGTCGAATCGGCGGACGGTGACGGCCACGGTGACGCTGGCAAATGGCCAGAAGGTTTCCGGCCAGCTCGCACGGCTCGACAACTTCTTCGTGACCTTGCTGCTGGACGATGGCCGGTTGCGAACGTTTCGTCGGGAAGGCGACCTGCCGAAAGTGGAGGTCAAGGACCCGCTGGAGTTCCACAAGAATCTGCCGGCAATCCTGACTGACAAGGACATGCACGACGTAACCGCTTACCTGGCGACACTCAAATGACACTCAAGAAACTGCTGAT
Organism: Acidobacteriota bacterium; assembly: GCA_046732715.1. GTDB lineage: Bacteria > Acidobacteriota > Vicinamibacteria > Vicinamibacterales > 2-12-FULL-66-21 > JALZOC01. The sequence goes on from JBKPNQ010000130.1 coordinate 8,804, forward strand.
CGCCGCCTCGCTGGCCGTCTGTCCGGCGCTTCTGCTCGCGCAGGGGCAGGGACTGGATCCGGCCAAGATTCTCAAGCCGTTGTCGGACGAATGGCCGACCTACAACGGCGACTACTCAGGCAAGCGCTACAGCCTGCTCAAGCAGATCAATCAGCTGACCGTGAAGCACCTCACGCTCGCGTGGACGGTTCGGCTGACCGGCGCGACGATCAATGGCTCGGGCGGGGACCTCGGCGGCGGCCGCGGCGGTCAATCGTCGAACTTCATCATCGGCGGCGAAGGCACCGGCGAGTGGCCAGCGGGAGGTCCACCGACGATCAAGGCATCAGCGCTCGTGGTCGACGGCACGATCTATCTGACCGCCCCGGACAACGCGTGGGCGCTCGACGCACGTGATGGACGCGTGCTCTGGCACTACTTCTGGAAATCGCGCGGCGGCACGCACATCGCCACGCGCGGCTTCGGCATGTGGAAGGACTACCTCTACATGGAGACGCCGGACAACTATCTGGTGTCGCTCGAAGCGAAGACCGGCAAGGAGCGCTGGCACAAGGTCATTTCGGATTTCAGTCAGCAGTACTTTTCGACCGCGGCGCCCATCGTCATCGGCAACCACGTCCTGGCTGGTACGGGCAACGACCTCGACATGCCCGGCTTCCTGCAGTCGTTCGATCCGGAGACCGGCGAGTTGCAGTGGAAGCTCTACACCGTCCCGATGAATCCCGGCGATCCAGGGTTGGAGACATGGCCGAGCCTCGATGCCGCGCGTCACGGCGGCGCGCAGCCATGGCTGCCGGGGGCCTACGATCCCCAGACGAAGCTTTATATCTTCGGCACCGGTAATCCGACGCCGGCCTACACGCCGGGTCGCGGCGATGAAACCATGGACAACCTGTTCACCGGATCGCTGATCGCGGTGAACGTCGATACCGGCAAGATGGCGTGGTACTACCAGACGGCGCCGCACGACATGCACGACTGGGACTCGGCGCAGACGCCGGTGCTTGCCGACGCCATGTTCAAGGGCCGGATGCGGAAGCTGGTAATGACCGCCGCAAGGAACGGTTATTTCTTCGTCCTCGATCGCGTCACCGGCGAGCACCTGCTGACGCAGAAATACGGCTCGGCGACGAACTGGGTCAAGAACCTGGACGAAAAAGGCCGTCCGAAAAGAAACATCGAGAAGGATCCGACCATCGGCGGATCGATCGTGTCGCCGAGCGCCGGTGGAACGATCAACTGGGAACCGCCAGCGTTTTCGCCCGACACCGGCCTCTTCTACGTCGGCGAGGATAATATCTACTCGATTTTTTATCTGCTCGACACCGATCCGCGCGGATCGATGGGCCTCGGTGGGCATCTCGAAGCGCGCGCGGGTACCGGCGGAAGCTTCCTGACCGCGCTCGACTACAAAACGGGGAAGGCGGCCTGGCGCTATAAGTACGAGGGAGGCGCTGGCGGTGGCGGCGGCGTGCTGACGACCGCCGGCAAGGTCGTCTTCGCCGGCGACGGCGTCGGCAACATCGTCGCGCACGATGCGTTGACTGGCAAGGCGCTGTGGCACTCGAAGATCGGCGGCGTCACCAATCCGCCGCAAACGTACCTGCTCGACGGGCGCCAGTATCTGCTCGTTGCGACGAACGACCAGCTCTGGGCATTTGTGATGTATTGATTTCGCGGTTCGCGGTTCGGAGCCGTTGACGGAAGGTCAGCGACAGCCTGGAAAGCGCCTGCGGCCCGAGCGAGGCGACGGAGTGAAGCGCCGCGTGAGCGGCGCCGCCGAGCGAGAGCGCGTGGGGGTGGGGCCCCACGCGCAGTGAGAAATGCGGACAGCGTCAATGCATTTCCACCTCACACGTGCCAATCGCTCCCCTCAAATAATTGAATTGCACGTTCGGATGATCGGCGAGGAGCGATATCGGGACGGCGGTGTCGACGATCCGTCTCGAGATCATCAGCGCCGTCAATCGCTGGCCGAATGCGTTGTCGTGCGTGCCGGCGAGCCAGATTGACACCTTCTCGGCTTTCCACGTCTCCACCGGGCCGACGCTGATCGCCCTGGTCGGCACGGAGGCGACGTTTCCACCGCCGCTCGTGCGTGCGTTCTGGGCAATCGTCAGCGGATGGAGATCGACGACGCGGGTCGGCAGCTTCCGGTAGTCAGCGGCTGGCGGCGGGGCGTCCTTGTATTTTCCCCGGCGGGGCAGCGGGTCGTTGAATGCCCAGTGTTTGACCTCTCCCTGTCCGCCCTGCATCACCGCGCAACGCACGCCCACGTCCCACGAGTTCCGGTAGTCACTGGTGTTCGCCTTCGGGAAGTGCAGGTGTGCGTCGGGCATCCGTAACCGGCGACGGATTCGGTTGAAGCACAGTTCTCGGTCGGCACGCTCGAAACTGAGTGGATGGCTCACGGGAACTTCACGGCCCGTGTTCGTGTCGAACCACTCGTCCATGCCCCAGAAGTGCGCCGATCGCACGTCGAGATCAAGGGAGTTGATGAGGCGTGCGACGAGCGGGAGCTGCTCAGTCGGTCCAATCGGCCCGCAGATACCGACGGGGTTGTCGTCGCTGCTTTGACGCCACGCGTCGATGTACTCCAAGGCCTCCGCGAGGTAGAAGTCCTCTGCCGTGTCGTAGATTGCCACGGCGAATCCTGGACGGGACAGTCGAATCAGGTCGCGTGGTGTCAGCCGCGCCGCTTCGTCGATCAGGTCAGCATCCAGGGTCGTGTAGTCCCACCACTCCGGCGCTACCGCGCTCAATCGTCTCATACGCCGGCTTCCAGGGCGCGAGCGTATCGCGCGTTCAGCCGGTAGCGCGTTTTCAGCACGTCCTTCAAGGGATCCGCCCCTTCATCGCCGAAACCGTAGTGCAAGTGTCGCCGCCATCCTTCCGCGTACTTGAACTTGCCCGACATTGAACCCAGCGCTCGCGCGAACTCGTCCATCGTCGCGATATAGCTGTTCATCCCTTGAGTGGCATCCAGCCAGTCGCGCTGACTGGCGTGACAGGCGAGGGCCTGGCGCTTCCGAGCCTGCACCGTCGTCGTATTCACGAACGCCTCGGGAATCACCCGGCGTCGAAGTCCGTCGCGCAGGCCGTGAGGGCTGCCGTGGTAGATGGTGACGGCGGTCTGCACCGGTTCACGCGGCGGCACGGTCCGGTATCCAGGCACACCTCGCGCGAACGTGGCGGTTACCGCCAGCCGCGCCGTATTCATGTGGTCTTCCATATAGTCGTGCGGCGAATGTGTCAGGACGATTGAGGGATCGACCTCGCGAACGACCGCAGCCAATCGACGGAGGGCCCGGTCGTCGTAAAACACCTCGAGGTCGTTGCCGATCGACGGATGCCAGGTTGCGTTGATCGATCGCGCGGCATCCTGCGCCTCCCGTCGGCGCACGCGAGCCGTCTCCGCGGGCGACAGCGTCAGGTTGCCAAGATTGCCGCTGGAGACGTTCAGGCAGTGAACATCCCAACCCTCGTCGGCCAACAAGATCAGTGTCCCCGCCATCATGAATTCAATGTCGTCAGGGTGGGCCGCGATGGCGAGCACTCGAGTACTCGAGGCAGCCCTCGACTCGACCGATCGAGCGCGCGCGCGGCCCGGGCCTCTGGCCCCCGAGGCACGCTTGGCCCTCGAGGCACCCGCGCGACTATTCCATCGGGATTTCGTCAACCTTCACCGACCTTCCGTCGTTTGCTGATTTATCTGCCGCGGCCATGACCCGGTGAGTCACGAAGGCATCGCTGAAACTGGTGAGCGGCATCTGCTTGCCTTGTTCGAGCGCGTCGAAGAATGCCTGGAACTGTGTCTGGTACGGGTGATCGCCGACGTCGCCGCTGTCGAGGAGCTTCATCGAGAGATCGCTCCACGCATGTCGGTTCAGGCCGGCGAGCTTCTGCGAATGAAACTTGTTGTCGAGCAGGCTGCCTTCGCTTCCGACGAGGTGTGTGTGGAAGTAGTAGGGCTGCAAACAATCGACGACCGCCGCCGTCTTGCCGATGCTGCCGTTCTTGAACTTCAAAATGGTGGTCGACGTCGTGCGGTATTCGTAGGGGGAGAAGATCGGGTTCGCGCTCTGGGTCGCATAGCTCGTGACTTCATCGACCTCTGCGTTCATGCAGAGCAGCAGCGCATCGATCGCATGGCAACCGGCGGTCAGGAGCGCGCTGCCGCCCAGGCTGCGCTTCGTGTTCCAGCGATACTGGCCGTACCACGGTCCGATGCCGTGATAGTAGTCGACCTCGCCATAGTGCAGGCTGCCCAGCAACCCGGCATCGATGACCGCCTTGGTCGCGAGGAACTGTGATGAATAGCGGCATTCGAGGCAGGCACACGTTTTTGCACCCGTCTCGGCAACCGCCTTCTTCATCGCCAGGACTTCGCTCCACTCAACCGCGAGCGGCTTTTCGACGATCACGTGCTTGCCGCGCCTGACCGATGCGATGAACTGTGCCGCGTGCTGATTCGGATAGCTCGTGATGTCGACCACGTCGATCGAGGCATCGGCGAGCATCGCTTCGAGATTCGTGTGAGGTGTGATGGGTGTTCCATGACGAGCGGTCAGCTCGGATGCTGACAGCGATCGCGACGACCAGACCGCCGTGACCTTCGCCTGCCTGGTGGCGTTGATCGCATCGATGTGGGCGGTCGCGGCCCAGCCGTAGCCAATGACGCCGACGTTGAATTTGTTGCTCATACGGAAGGACATTTTGGATCAAAGACGGCCCTGACGCGGGGCGAAAGCCCACCGCTACAGTCGTCGAGTCACTCGTTGTACCATCCCGCCCATGACTTCCGATCTGTCCCGCCGCGATTTTCTGGAACTCGCCACCGCGGCTGGCGCCTTGTCTGGCCTCCGGGCGCCTCGAGCCGCCGTCACCCAGACTCCGGCAACCGCCGACCCCTGGTATCGCCGCACCGTCAGATGGATGCAGACGAATATCGCCGAGATCGACGTGACCCGCTATGACATCCCGTGGTGGCGCGAGCAATGGAAACGGACGCACACGCAGGGCATTGTCGTCAACGCCGGTGGCATCGTCGCGTACTACCCGACCGAGATCCCTCTGCACCGGCGAGCGGAGTTTCTCGGCAATCGGGATCTCTTCGGCGATCTCGTGAACGCCGCGCGCCAGGACGGCATTGTCGTGTTCGCGCGGATGGACTCGAACGGCGCCGGCGATGAGATGTACAAGACGCATCCGGATTGGTTCACGCGCAATGCCGTCGGTCGGCCCTATCCGCGCGATGCGTCGTTGAACATGCCATGCGTCAATGGCCCGTACTATCGCGAGCACATTCCGGCGATTTTGCGCGAGCTGGCCACGCGCTACAAGCCGGAAGGATTCACCGACAACAGCTGGAGCGGGCTGTCGCGCGTGAGCATCTGTGTCTGTGACAACTGCCGTGCGAAGTTCAAGAACGAGCGCGGCGCCGATCTGCCGCAGCGGGCAGACTGGAGCGATCGCGCTTACCGCTCGTGGATCGAGTGGAGTTATGCCTGCCGGCTGGAGATCTGGGATCTCTACAACAAGACCGCTCGTGAGGCAGGAGGGCCGGCATGTCTCTGGGTGGGCATGATCGGCGGAACGATCGCGGCGTCTGCGTCCGAGTTCCGCGATTATCGCGAGATCTGCCGCCGTGCCGAGCTGATCATGCTGGACAACCAGCGTCGCGCCGACAACACCGGGTTTCAGGCCAACGGTCAGACCGGGAAGCTCGTTCACGGGCTGCTTGGCTGGGAGAAGCTCGCGCCTGAGAGTTTCGCGCTGTATCAGACGTCCGGTGCCACGTTCAGGCTGTCGATGCGGCCGGAGCCCGAGGTTCGCCTCTGGGCGCTCGAGGCGTTTGCCGGCGGCATTCAGCCCTGGTGGCACTACATCAACGCCTACCACGAGGATCGCCGGATGTACGCGACGCCGGTGGCGATGGCCGATTGGCATGCGAAGAACGAACACTACCTCGAGCGCCGAACGCCGGTGGCCACCGTCGGCATCGTGTATTCCCAACGCAATCATGATTTCTTCGGACGCGACGAGTCGGAACTGATGGTGAGCCAGCCGCAGCGCGGTTTCCTGCAGGCCCTGACCCGTGCGCGCATCCCGTACGTCTTCATCCACGCTGACGATCTCGACCGCGACGCGGCGGGTTTGCGGGTTCTTGTCCTGCCGAATCTGGGTTCGATGACCGACGCGCAAGTCGCGTCG
>JBKPNQ010000131.1:0-91594 GCA_046732715.1 Acidobacteriota bacterium
GGTGGACACCACGAGCACCAGCCTCCCCGGCGTCTCGCGGCACTACACGAGCATCACCCGGATCATCGAGGACATCGTCGACGCACGCGTCTGGGCCGGGTTCCACTATCGAACGACGATGGTGCGCAGCAACACGCTCGCGTTCGCCATTGCCGACTGGATCGATGCCAACATGATGACCGTGCTTCCCGACAGCCCCGTCGGTCCCGAGGATATTGACAACGACGGCAAGTATGGCGGCATCTGGAACCGCGACCTGAACAACCTCGAGAACGAGGACTAGAAACCCGTCGCGAGCTGAGTGAGCCGGGAGCGACTATGGGAATTCAATGATGCGGCCTTCGCGATCGCGCGGAATGTTGACTGGGGACCTGTGGATCGGAGTGCGTGCGTCAAAGGGGCGCAGTCGTCCGGGCGCCCGGCGGTGGCGTGTGTGACACGGGCTACGTTGCCGCCGAAGCGAACTCGAAATTCAGATGGTTGCGCCCCCGCAACCATTTCAACTTGCAGCGAGAGGTCGCCGGTTTCCGGCGACCTCTTCGCATTTGTGGCGGCGCTCAGCATCGCCGCGAGATTGCCTTTCAGCTCGATTCGCAGCGCTCCCTCGTCCCGTAGCAGAGTGATCGCGTCGATGAGCCCTCGCAGGGCCTCGGTGGCGTCCACGCGGGTTTCCGGCTGTTCCAGGGCCCGAGCCAGCGTCGTCACCTTCTGGCGCCGTGCCGCCGCCGCTTCTCCATCCGGAGATGGCCGACCTCTACCGCGCTCGGGAGGCGTCCGTGGCTATCAATCTACGCGATTCGCCTCGCCCAACAGGTTGTTCTGGCGGTACTCGATTCGGGCCGAATGCCAGAAGGGCTGAAGGAGCAGTGCGGTCTCGGAGTCGGGCGTCCACTTCCCGTCTTTGAGGCTTTCGACGACCCACTTCGTTTCAGTGTTGCCGCGAAGAACAACTGCCAGTCTGCAATTCGGCGACAGCCCGAAAACTAAGCAGTCGAGTGCTTCGTCTTCGGACGTGAACTCTTCGTGCCAGCCCTCGAAATTGACGGTGAAGCCTGTAGGAGTGATCCGAAAGCCCACGCTGAACCCGGAACTGTCAGGCGGTGTTATGTCGATCTCGTTCGGACCCTCCGAGTACCTGATTTCGGGGTGTGCCGACAGCCTGGCCTTAATTCTCTCGATGGCAGTCATGGACTCCAGTACCTGCTACAGCTGCGGACCGACCGGCTCTCTCCACGGAAGTACACGGATTCACGCGTCCTTGTGCGATTATACCGAAACTGGGATAATGGGAAAAGTGCGACGCGTCCTGGCAGCCGACGAGAAACCGCTGCATTGGATCGGGTCCTCCAAGCGCGATTTCCTGAGCCTTCCAGCAGCGGTCAAAGAGGACATGGGAAACCCCCTCGGCATAGCGCAATTCCGCGGCACCGCGCCGACGACGAAGCCGTGGAAGGGGGTAGGTCCGGGTGTGCTGCAGATCGTCGAGTCGCACGATGGAAATGCATATCGATCGAGCGGTGTACACGGCTCGGTTCGAGAAAGCCGTATACGTCCTGCACGCGTTCCAGAAGAAGCCGCCGTCCGGGATCCGGACGGCCAACGGGATGTTGATCTCGTGGCTGAACGATTGAAAACCGCCGAGAGAGATCACAAGGAGCACTATGGCAAGCAGAAGCGATGAACGGAGAGAGCCGGTCACCCGTGGCACCAGAAACGTCTTCGCGGATCTCGGGTTTCCCGATGTCGCCGAGCGTCAGGCCAAGCTGCGCCTGGCCTATGCCCTGAATCAGGTGCTTGAAGCGCGCAGGCTTTCGCAGGCCGATGGAGCCAAGGTGCTGGGAGTCACGCAGCCCAAGGTCTCGGCGCTTCGTCACTACAAGCTGGCGGGCTTCTCCGTGGAACGCCTGATGAACCTGTTGACCGCGCTCGACCAGGACGTCGAGATCGTCATCCGGCGAAAGCCCCGGTCGCGCAAGGCTGGTCGGATTAGTGTCGTCGCGGCCTAGCCCGTAGTGCAGAATGCGACCTGCTCGCCGCCCTATAAGCCGAGCGTTGGTAAAGCGAACGGAACGATGATAGCTATGGTCCGCAAACGAACAACGCCAAAAAGCCGAACGTCCTTCGAGAAGGCCTGTCGCCGTGCGCTGGCCAGACTCCGCGAGGGCCTGGATCTAGGTTGGACTCCACCAACATCGCGAGGTGAGCTGTACCGATCAGCAGCCATCCGTCCCGGCAATCGAAGGCCTCCTTCTTCGGGATGACGCGGCGTGGAAACAGGTCGGCGCCGTCAGCCAGCCGTACGCCGCGATTCAGAAGTTTCATCCCTGCGCGCGCGCGCGCGTCGCTCACCGACATCCTTCCGGAGCGGCTGAGCGCGTGGAGTATCTCGTTGGTCGCTCGATCGTAGGCTACCGACTTTTCGACACGGACGGTGAACTCGTGCTTGACTGCGGCGTTCGTCGCGGCAGGCGGCACGGCAGGGAGTATCGGCTGACAATCGTCCGCGACGGAGTTTCCCGCCGGACTCCGAGAGACCTTTCCGAATTCGGCGCATGGCCGCCTGTCGTGCCTTCACCTGGCTCCAGAGCTCGTCATCCACGATTCGCAAGCCCGGAACGCTGGTCGTCACCCACTGCGACGGCGGATTCGGACGCCAAACCCGCTTACCAATATCCGGATCTTTCACGTACCGCAGACGATTCCACACGAGACGGCAGGAAGAGCGCGTTCATCGTGCCCTTCAGTCCGACGTGCAGGTGCGTGATGTCGCCTTCGCTAACCGAACGGTAGCATCCCCCTTCAATTTGCGCCAGCGTCTGCCGCCATGTCGTTTCCTGAGTGTCTTCAGGCGGCGGATGCCCCGACCTCGCGATGTCGCTAACGATTTCAAGGAATATGCGGCGAACGGAGAATTCAACTCCTCGAAAAGACAGAGTTCCGGCGTATCCTTTTGCGCTTTTCGGGAAACTAGATACCGCATGACCGATTCGGACTTCCGAAGCGCCTTCTATGCGCACAAGGACGTGCTCTACCGCTTCGTATATCGGATGACCGACTCAGCTGACGATGCCGAGGAGGTTGTACAGGAGTGCTTTCTTGCGCTGTGGCGAAAACCAAAGGCGTACGATCCGAATCGCGGCACGCTACGGGCGTTTCTGTTCGGAATCGCTCGTAAGCTGGTTCTCAAACGATGGCGAGACCAGCATCCCCACGACTCGCTCGAAGAGGATTCGTCGACCTGTGGGCCGGTCGACTTGCTCGGTCAGGAGCGTGGCCAGATGGTCGCCTGGGCGGTTCAGACGCTGCCGCCCTTGCAGCGAGAAGCGATCATCCTGGCTGAATACGAAGATCTAACGTTGGACGAAATCGCCCGCGTCACTCAATCGGAGCTTGGCAGCGTGAAGTCACGGCTGCACCGAGCACGCACAAATCTGCGGCGGATGCTCGCTCCGCTTCTTGACCACAAAGAAAGCACTGCGTATGGACACAGGTAACGATCCCCGACTGAAACGTCTGATGCAGGAATGGCAGGTTCCGAATGCTCCTGATGCGCTCGAACAGCGCGTGCTCGGTCAGCGGAGGCCGTGGTGGCGCAGCCTTCTGACGTCCCGTGTTCGAGTTCCGCTGCCGGTCGCCATTGCGGTCTCCGTACTGCTCGTATGGTTCGCCACTCTCGCGGCGCGCGATCGCGTTCCCCAGGTGCAGACGCCTGGCACCACCCACGACCTGCGGGGCTTCCAACCCGTCAATTCCGTTAGCGTGAGAATCGAAAGGAGCGGCGATGCCATACCGTAATGCAATCGCTTTTCTGCTGGTCACCAGCGCGGCACTGCCGGCGGCGGCGCAAGTGTCGGTCTCTATGCACAGCGGAATCGAAGTTCAGATGACCGCGCGAATAGAGCCTGGTTCAGTGCGGATTCCATCGGGCGTGATGGCAATGCACATCGGTCGCTTCCATCGCGTCGTGCAGGATCGTAGTCAGAGGCGGTACTTTGCATACGACGTGCTCATCGAACCAAAGGACGACTCTCGGGTATTCCAGGTCCGGATTGAACCGTTCAGCTTGTCCGCATCGGAACTCGCTGAAATGCAGGTCGATCCATCCTGGACATATGTCGCGCTCCTCAAGTACCCCGTGGTGCCGGATGTGCGCGCGGGAGATCGCGTGGCGATCGATCTCCTGGAGAATCCCACGACCGGACAGAAAGTTGTGGACTATTTCGTCTTCAAACCTTCGAACGCCACGGCTGCCGCAGAACTCAGTCCGGTTCGAGACTTGTCCCTGGCTGACGTGCAGCTGCGGCTGGACGATTTGCGGATCAGCGTGAACGGAACGGTGCTGGACGCCTCAACGCGTGTGGGCGGCAGTATCTCGGGTGCCGCGCTGTGGTTCTACCTCCCGGAGAGGGGGCGCTTCGTGATGTCATTGCTGCCGAGCCCGAAGCTCGGCTTCCGCCGAGCTGGCGAAGTCACGAACGCGTTGCTCAGCTTCACGGACGGGAGTGATCGGTACGACATCAAGAGCACCGGTCGCATCGCTCCGGCTAGCGGCCGCTTCAACCTCTACGTTGTTCGCGATCCCGAGTGGCGACCAACGGGGAGTGAGTCGAACTCGCCGCTCGTTGTTGGAGCAGGCGATCGCGCAGAATGGCTGGTGGCTAAGTGACCGCCGCAAACGCGCGGCGACCGTCGCAACGAGGTCTACCAGGGATCCGGGCCATCTCCGGATGCAGGAGCGTTGGCGGCGCGTCCGCGGCGCCGACTCTCGCTTTCAGCGCCTCGCGCCTGGCCGCATTCGCGGTCCTCATCCTTGACCTCTGACGGCGGAGCGCCCTCCATTACCATCTCGATCAGCTTCTTGCGACGCGCTTCGATCCGCTCAATCTCTCGTTCCGCCGCTGACAGCCCCGCGCGATGTTCCATCCGTAGTCGGTTCATCTCGCGTGTGAACTCATCGCAGAACTCTTTGAAGAGATCCTGCCGAAGCAGCTTCTCTTGAAGCGCACGCCAGACCCGCGCCTCGACTTCACCGCGGCCGATGGTCAGGTGGTTGTCGCACCGCCCTTGATCGCGCGCCCCGAAGCATCCGAGGCGGTGCTTGCCGGTCAGAACGAGGCTCTCGAGCGTCATTCCGAAGGCGCTCGCGCAGGCATGATGCCGTGTAGTAGCCTGTCGATCGCTGCAGAGCACAGGTAGGTTCTCGAGCATCGCCATCGGAGTGACGCGGATGCCGCCGTAATGGCGCAGGCACGGCATAGTGTGCGGATCAGGTGCGTGGATCGCTGAGTGTAGCGCCGTAGTTGGCGTCGCAAGCACCGTTTGTCGGCTTGGAGGCGAGATGAAGACCACTTCCTTACTGATCGGCCTTCTGTTGTTGATTGGGCTGAATGCTGGCGTCGACTCGCAACAGCCGATCGCGATCAGCAGCGACTCTCTAAGGGTGATACTACTTGGGACGGCCGGTGGTCCCACAATAGATGCGCAACGACTGGGTATCAGCACGCTGATTCTGGCGGGACCTGAGACATTGTTGTTCGATTGTGGGCGCGGCTTGACGACCGGCTTGGCCAGACTGGCGATCAACCCGGCGGATGTGACGAAAGTGTTCTTGACTCACCTCCATTCGGATCACATCGTGTCCCTCCCCGAACTCTATTTGTTTCCCTGGGCGTCTCAAGGTCGAGCCATGCCACTGAAAGTGTGGGGGCCCGATGGCACACGGTCGATGGTCAAGCACTTGGAGGACGCATTCTCGGTCGATATTCACATTCGGCGCGATGTGGACGAACGGTTTTCTGCCCAGGGCATCACGGTCATTGCGACCAACATTCGCGAGGGCGTCGTCTACGAAACGAACGACGTCAAAGTCACGGCGTTTCTCGTGGATCATGGACCGATTAAACCGGCGTTCGGTTACCGTGTTGACTATCGAGGTCGCTCAGTTGTCATGTCCGGAGACACGAAGCCTTCTGACAACCTGATCAAGTTCTCGCAGGGTGTTGATGTGTTGGTTCACGAAGTCGGGAGGTCGAAGCAGGATCCTGCCTTGATTGGCCCTCCGAATGAAGTGCTTCCGAACTCCCGCCAAACTCGTGGACAAGCCAAGACGATCGCTGATCACCATACGGATGGCATCGAAGCCGGACGAGTATTCGAACGGGTGAAGCCAAGGCTTGCGGTGTTCTCACACTTCAACGGAGTACCAGCTGCGATACTCCCTCTCGTGAGACAGAGCTACGCTGGCTCTGTGGAGTTTGGTGAAGACCTGATGACAATTGATGTCGGCGACGCTGTCAAGGTTCGTCGTTTTGTCCCCGCGAACAGGTAGTCGGTCGAAGGACCCACGTCATCGGCCAGGAGGAAACGCCCTCGAGGCCTGACCGGTACCAGCGAGGCTCTCACGCAGCCCCGTTCCACAACTGCAAGTAGCGCTGGTTGCACGCCCCCGCAACCAAACCGGTTGAACGGATTACGGCGATTCGCTGTCACCCGTTTTTTGTTTCTGTATAAGGTCTGTCTAACGCCGCTTCCTTAGTTTGTCGCAGACGGTAACCACAGGCACTTGCGGAAGCGAAGGCGGCAGGGGCATTGGGATGTCGCATTGCAGGTCGCGCACGAACTCACGAGACCGCTTCGCCAGCACCAAGTTCCAATCGCCAACGAGCGGCAGCGTCGGATCGGTCAATCGCGTGTTCGTGATGCGCCAGTCACGATCGACATCGTCAACGACGATCGTGTTGATGTGATCGAGCCTGATCGTGGATTGTCCGATCGTTGCCGAGCGACTGTCGAAGTCGGCCCGGAACGCGATCGTCACCTCCCCGTAGTACTGAGAGTGCGAGACGACACCGTTCGTGCCAGCTCCGAACGAACGTGAGCCCGCCCCGCCGGAGCGTCCGCTACCGTTCCGTTGGAACCAGCCTGGTTTCCCGCGCCACAAGACCAGCAGATCAACGATCTCGTTATCGCCCTGACGATGTCCACAGAAGGTCGACACGACGGTGGACGAAACAATGTCGGACTGGCAGCTCGCGCTCTCGCGCGGTTGCTGCGGGCCCGCCTGCGCGAACGCCCAGAGCGTCGCCATAGCGGTCAGCATCGCTCGCATCATTCGGCGATTCTATCTTCATCATGCGGAGCGCAGTCACCCGCCGGTGCTGTCGGTGCGGCGATTGCACAACGCTGCCGCGTCGCGCCGGCACCACAGCCTACTCAACACGGAGGGCTGTGACAGGATCAACGCAGGCGGCGTGTCGTGCGGGGATCCAGGCGGCGGTCAGGGCCGTCAGACTGAGAGCCAGGGCTGTTGCCACGTAACTTGCCGGGTCGGTTGGCTCTACCCCGAACAGAATGTTCGCGACAGCATGAGCGGCCACAATCGCCCCCCCAAGACCCGTCGCGATTCCAATCGCCACCGGCCATGCGGACTCTCGAACCACCTCGCGCACGATTTGACGACTTGTGGCACCGAGGGCAATCCGAACGCCCATCTCGCGAGTCCGTTGTGAGACCGAGTACGTCACCACACCGTAGACGCCGGCAATGGCTGTCAGCAGCGCGATCGCCGCCAACAGACCAAACAACACTGCGCTGTCGCGCTCGGATCGCACGGCTGCCGCCAGTCGCTCGTTCATGGTGGTGTCCTCATCGATCACGATGTTCTGCCCAAGCGTCCAGATGGCTTCACGCATGGTGGGGAGTAATGCGGCGAGGTCGCCGGTGCGCGAGCGCGCGAGGATCGTCAAACGCGCGAACGCGAATTGGCTGCCGACGGTCTGAGCCAGCGGAATGTAGACGAACGCGTGCGCAGGTTGCCGCAGCGACGTGTCCAGCGTGTCTCCCACTATCCCGATCACGGTCAACGCCGATCTGCCAAACTGAATCTGCGAGCCGAGCAGCCGCGGCTCCGACGCCAGCACTCGCACGAAGGCTTCGTTGACAATGGCGACGCGCTCGCGATCCGCCACGTCCAGCCGACTGAAGTCACGACCGGCGGTGAGCCTGATTCGCATGGTGGCGAAGTAACCGGGAGTGACGGCTGCCACTGACACGGATCTTCCACTCCCGGCGACCGGTGGCCTGCCGATAACGGACACCCCCGACATCGAAATCGTCGAACCGCTGAGCGGCACGCTGGAGGCGGCGGCCACCGACTCCACGCCCGGAACGCGGCCGATCTGCTCCGTCACTCGATCGAAGAAGGCCGACGCCAGGTGCTGGATTTCGGGAATCGTGCCCGACATTCCTGGCATCACGCCCGCCGTCACGACACGATCGCTGTCGAAACCTGACTTGGAGTGATTGAGGTTCCAGAGTGTTCGAGACAGCAGCGCCGCCGTCAGCACCAGGACGAACGCCACGGCAACCTCCAGCGCGAGAAGCGCTCGCCGCAGCCGAGTGCGGCCGGTGACCGTTCGATCGGCTCCCAAGTTGGCACCGGGGACGCCACTGCGCCGAATGGCGACGAGCGATACGAGACCAGTCAGAGCCCCCGCCGCCGCCGCGAGTACAGCGTTGAATACCAGCACCGACCAATCAATCGGGAGTTGCTCAACGTAGGAGACGCGTGGGGTCAGCGTCGAGCGCAGCACACCATTGACGACGTACGCGAGGATCAGCGCGCCGACCGATCCGAGGCCGGCGAGCAGCAGGCTCTCGGTCAAAACCAGACGTATCAGCCGGCCGGTCCGCGCACCAAGTGCCGCACGGACGGCGAACTCCATCTGGCGGGCGGACACCCGTGCCAGCAACAGACTGGCAATGTTCGCGCACACGATCAGGAGAACGCAGCCCACCGCGGCCATCAGCAGCAGCAAGCGGTGACGAGTATCGCCAATCAGGCGATCCTGAAGCGGCGTCGCCGCGACCGATGTGCGTTCGATGAGGCTGGCCGAGTACTGGGCTGAAGCCTCCTGCTTGAAGATGCCGGTCAACTCTGACGATGCCGTTCCGGGGGTGGCTCCCGGCGCAAGCCGCCCGAGCACTTGCGGCCAGGCGTTGCGGTCGGAGAGGCGGATGACGTCTGGCTGCATCCTGGCGAACAGCGGTACCTGCTCGGGCGACTCGGCGACAGGAAAGCGGAAGTCGTGACGAAGAATCCCGACGATGACGAGCGGCTCGCCGGTGTTGGCGATGTCGGTGAGCCTAATGGTCTTGCCGAGCACCTCGGGGCTGCTGCCGAACCGTCGAACCCAAACGTGGTGAGTCAGCACCGCGATCGCCGGCGCACCGGGGTTCGCATCAGCGTCCGAGAATGTCCTCCCCAACTCGGGCGTGAGACCGAGCAACGGAAAAAAGTTCGGCGTGACGGCCGCAGCGTTCACCTGCATGGGCTGATTCCCGATGACGACCGTCGCCGGTAGCGATGGCTCGAACCCCGCGAAATCGGCCAGCGTGTGCCCGTGAGCACGCCACGCGTCTGTCAACCAGCGGGGGCTGCCTCCGAGCGGCGGATGTTCGATCAAAACGAGTCGGTCCGGGTCGGCGTACGCCAGTGGGCGCAGCAGAACGGCATTCACAACACTGAAGATTGCGGTGTTTGCACCAAGCCCAATCGCCAGAGACAGCAGCGCCATCGCCATGAAGGCTGGAGAGCGCCTCAAGGAACGAAAGGCAAACCGAGCGTCCTGCTGCAGGTGCTCGAGCCACATGAGTCGGCGAGACTCGTAGAACCGCTCTCGGACCCGAGTGACGTTTCCGAACTTGCGACGGGCCACGCTCGCGGCGTCTTCGGGACTGAGTCCATCCGCGATCAGCCGGTCGGTTTCGAGCGTGACGTGTGCTTCGATTTCCTCGCGAAACTCCTCATCGGATGGACCGCATCGGCGCGTCATGGTCACGCCTTTTCAGGTCCAAGAATCCGTGCGATCGCGCCGCTGAGGCGATACCACTGGCTCGTCCCCGCCGTCAGTTGCTTCCGCCCGGCTCGAGTGAGGCGGTAGAAACGCGCTCTTCGGTTGCTGTCCGATGTGCCCCACTCAGCGTCGATCCACCCGCGCCGCTCGAGACGCTGCAGGGCGGGATAGAGCGATCCATGGTCCACGAGCAACGCCCCGTCGGTCTGTTGCTCGATCGCGCGAGCGATACCCTGGCCGTGTTCATGGCCGAAGATCAGGACTCGCAAGATCAGGAGATCCAATGTTCCCTGAAGCAGGGCGATTCGCTCACTATCATCTCGGGTCGACATCCGACCTGAGTTTCTCTCCACTTCGGGTCGAATGTCAACCTGAAAGGAATTCAGGCAGGAGCAACTCGAACTCGATCTCGTCTTCAATCGGACGTCCGCCAACGCCGAAATGCGAAATCTCTGGCTTGAGCCTGCGTGATTCCGCAAGCGCACCACGATGAACGGCTGCAAGATGCAGACCCCAGCGTGAGTAGAACGTAATGGCGGGCTCATTGTCGTTGGTTGTAATGAGCCATAGTCTTCGGCATTGCAGGTCGCGGGCGCGGTCCCGAGCCGCAGCCAGAAGGCGAGAGCCGAGTCCACGTCCAGCGATAGCGGCATGCAGCGAGACGACCTCCAGTTCGCGCTTCAGCACGCAGTAGGTGAGCAAGGCACTTGGCTCGCCGCCGAACATGGCGATGAACCCCGGGAGCGCGTCTGCCTGATGCAGGACGCCGCGGGAAACGACCTTCGTAGACCCGAAGTGTTCTCCCAAAAAGGAGCGGACCCAGTCGCGGTCCGCCGGCGCGATCTCGCGAACGGCGATCTCTGTGTTGGTCATCGAAGGTGGTGAACTGGTCGAACGTGATCGATACGATCGATCCCGCCTACTACACTGTCGCCGATGGCGATGAGCCAACGCCGTCGGCACTTGCTCCTACCGTCGCATTCGCTGGGCGACCTAGATTATGCAGCCGTCCAGGGGAACTCCAAATTCAGTGGGCTGCACGCCCCCGCAACCACAAAGGCCACAGGGTCACGCGCTCGTAGCCGTTTCCATTTTTGGGGCGTGACCCGTTCGTGTTCGTGGTTGTGGGCGCAAGATGGGAACGTCTTCTCTCACGGCAACCACGACGCCGGCTTATCCGTGTTTCGGCGTGTGCACTAGATCGGCAGCAAATGGCTGAACCGACATGCGTCCATAGGGTGCGTGGTTCGCACTCTTCGAATGCAAGGTTCGCACGATCAGCAAAGCCAGCAGCGGTATCGCGATCGCATAGGCGTATTGCGCGAGCGTTACGCCGATGCCGAACGGAAACCAGATGTCCGTCAAGCCAATCGAGCGTAGCTCGCCGGCAAAGTGCGCGACCATGATCGATGCCATCGTGGCGATCGCCATGTTGCGCATCGGCCCATCGCGAACGATCCGCACGATAATCAGCGCCAGCAACGCGAGTAGTCCGAGCCGACAGATACGGGTCATTACCATGACGTTCATCGCACCACCCGCGACCCCGACCACGCCCAGCATCAAGGTTGCGCCGTCGATGGCCCGCGAGGTCCGCAGACACCAGCGGTTCCAGGCGAGCGTCCAGGCCGTAAGGCTAAGGGGCGTCCAGAGTACGTTTGTCAACCACACGTAAGTGGGTAGACTCATCAGATCGGTCCACGAAGCAATCGCGTTGTCGAGGCGCTTCGCCGACCAAAGCACGAGCGCGACGCAGGCAAACGGGATGAAGCGCGGGTGGCTGCTGCGGGGCCGAACCGCAAGTGCCAGACCAACGAGCGCGAACATGGCAAGCGGCTCGATCAGCTCGACGATATAGCCCGCGATCGTACGCCACCATTCGACGCGGTAGAGCGCGTGGCTCTCCGGGCGCGGCGCCAGCGTCGGCGCGACGTGGATGCCGCCCCCAGTGTCACCTCCACCGTAGCCCGGTTGCATGAACACGCGGATGGCGAGCACCGCACGGGTACCCGCCGCATCGGCGGGAAGCGCGAAAATCATCGGCCGCGTGCCGACGATTCTGGGGGATGCGCCAAGGCGGCCCGATCCGCCGAGCAGCACGCCGTTCCAATACAGCTCGTAGCCGTGGTCGACGGCCGTCGGTCCCAGAACATCCCAGGCATGGTTTCCGGCCGGCACCGTCACCGTGCGTCGATACCAGGCATACCCGTAATAACCGGGGTGGCCGTGCGCCATCCATCCGGCGGCGTAGTTCGGCAAACCGACGTCCCCATCATTGCTGCTTGCCGGTGCGGTCAGGTCCATCGTTTCCCAGCCACTGTCGTCCGCATCCGCGCTGGCCCAGTGCGGGTCGTCGCCGATGTGGAATCGCCATGCGCCATCGAGCAATGGGGCCACGGCACGTAATGCAGATGGGTCGGGTTGGCCACCGATCGCCAAGACCGCGATCACGCCGCCGAGCGCAATCAAGGTCGCGATGACGATCCAGACCTCGAGAGTCCGCCGTGGTGAATTGAGCGGCGTGCCAAGAGAGGACACAGGTTCACCGGATGGTGTTGCGCTTCTCATCTACCACTCTCTCGATTGACCCCGATTGTGGTGACCATCTAAATCTGTTTAGATGGTAACGCACACACCATTCGATAAAACGCTTCTTGCGACGACCTCGTCTGGGTCAAGTCGACAGGCTGAAGCCTCACGTGGTCGTTGGGCCCTCCGGCATTCCCGAGGACGCCTGCCGACGTCTTCGTCGCGGCATATACTGCTGGCGCGAAGCCCGCCGCAACGCCGCATCCGATCGAGACTCGAAGCGCCATTGCCAGCACACGTATATCGAGTGGGACCATTCAGCCCGATCGCGCGGCGACAGCGGGCAGAAGCAGCGCGGCGACGAACTGGTTGAGCCATACGGCCAGCGCGACGCCCAGTGCGGTACCACCGGCCGCGAGCAGAATCGCCTCGGTGAGCTGCAGCAGGAGCAACCGCTCTCGATCAGCGCCGAGCGCCAGCCGCACGGCGTATTCGCGCTGACGGCCGACGCTGTGTCCCGAGCCCCTCGACGAACCTGGCCCGCACACGCTCGAGTTCCCGATTCTCTTTGGGATGATTCGCAGCCAGCGCGCGCACGAGTGCATCGAGCTCCGCCTGCGCCATCGCGAACGACGCACCGGGAGCCAGACGGACGATGAGTCTCGATCAGCTTGCCGATGTCGTACCCGGCCTCAGGGACGCGTCTATCGTGAACGAGACCGGATGGTGTCTCCCAAACCATACCAGTACAATCTCCCTGTCGTGACCGAGCCGAGCTACCGATTCGGACCCTTCGTGGTCGATCGCATCCGCTACAGGGTGCTGCGCGACGACCGGAGCCTGGAAATAACCCCGAAACTGCTTGACCTGCTACTGCATCTGCTCGATCACGCCGGCGAGTTAGTGACGAAGGAGCAACTGCTCGACGCGCTATGGCCGGACGCCAACGTCACCGACAACGCCCTCGCCCAGGCGGTGTCAGAGCTGCGGGACGCGCTCGGCGATGAACCCGGTACGCCGCAGTTCATCAAGACCGTCGCGCGTCGAGGTTACCGCTTCATCGCGCCTATCGAGCGCCTCGAGAAGCCGGCGCATCCGCACACGCCGTCCGTTGCAGCCACACAATCCGACGATCAGTCGATTGCGGTGTTGGATTTCATGAACGTCACTGGCGATCCGAGCGCGGCCTGGCTGGCGGCCGGCATCGCCGAAACGGTCACCGCCGATCTGCGGGGGATGGGGCGGTTTCGTGTGGTCGACCGCGGCCGGGTGATCGACGCGAGCCGCCGCCTGAGTGGATCGCTGCACGAGATATCGTCCCATCTTGGTATTACCTTCGCCGTCGTCGGCAGCTACCAGATGAGCGCCGATCGGATCCGCATTACGGCGCGCATCGTCAACGTCAACAGCGGCGAGGCCTTAGCGGACGCGAAAGTCGACGGTCCGATTGCCGAGATCTTCGAGCTGCAGGATCAGGTCGTCTCGCAGTTTTCAACCGAGCTCGGTCTGAGTCCGATTGGTGCCCCCAGCATCGGCCCGGCGCGCGAGACGCCGAGCCTCGAGGCGTACCGCGCGTACACCGAAGCGTGGCTCCATCTCGAGAGTCTGGACCTGCATGAGATCCCGCACGCCATCGCCGGATTCGAGCGAGCGATCACGGTCGACCCGCGCTACGCGCTCGCTTTCACCGGTCTGGCCAGCGCGCAACTCGCGGCGTATGAAGCGACGCGATCGGACACTGTTCCGGTGAGTCAGTTGCTGCAAGACGCGATCGAGCACGCGCGACGCGCCGTCGCACTCGATGACGCGCTCGCGGAAGCGCATGCGACGCTCGCTTTGGTGCTGGTCAGCGCGTGGCAGACGGTCGAAGCCGTGGAGGTCGCGCGTCGAGCGGTGGCGATAGAGCCGACCAACTGGCGGCACTTGTTCAGGCTTGGCCACGCCGCGTGGGGCGACGAGCGGCTCCGGGCCGCGAATGGCACGCTGGCGTTGTATCCAGATTTCGCGTTCGCACATTTCCAGAAGGCGATGGTTCACGTCGCGCGCGGCCACTTGCACGACGCGGAGACCGTGCTGCACCAGGGAGCGGCCGTGCAGGACCGACAGGTGGCCCGTGGCGACCGGTATCCCGCGCTCGGGCTGCACTGGCTGCTCGGTCTCGTTCGACTCGCGCAGGGCGACGTGGACGAAGCGCTCCAGGAGTTCGCGCGAGAGGAGCAGCGGGCGGATCCGCACCGGCTCTACGGACGCGAGTACGAGATGAGCGCTATGCACGCACGCGGTGCGTGTCTGCTGCACCTGGCACGCCACGACGAGGCGATCGCGTGTTTCGAACGGGCGCTCGGGTTGTACCCGGAGCACGCACAATCGCACATCGGCATCGCGGTCGCCCTCCGCGCGGCCGGCTCCATCGATCGGGCCGACACGACGTTTCGGAAGGCGGCAGCGATCGCAGCGCGCCTCAGCGGATCGCGTCCGATCGAGGCTGCGCTCGTGGAGAGTCTGATGCTGACCGCGTCGAACCAGCTGGAGGCCGCCGGTGCAACGCTGTGCAAGCTGCTCGAATCGGCGCCGCCTGGCTTCGCGGCGTGGACACTGCCGGTCGAGCCGTTGTTCCCGCAACAGTATAGGTCAGAACCATTTACGACCGCGCGTCGCCGACTCGCCGAGCGGGCACGCTAGCAGCCGATAACCCGCTCAACGTTTCTCAGCGTTTCTGAACTCGTGCTCAGGACACCGTCTGTGTCGCCGCCCTATCGTGTTCGCATATGGCACCGCACACCTACCGCAACACGCTGAAGCAACGGGGACTGCAGCCGTTTCTGTGGACGCAGTTCCTGGGCGCCTTCAACGACAACCTGTTCAAGATCGTCGTCTCGATGCTGGCGGTGCACATGGTCGCCGCCGCGCGCGCGGGACGGGAGCTGTCGATCGTCAGCGCAGTGTTCATCTTGCCGTTCCTGCTGTTTTCCGGCTACGCCGGTCAGCTCGCCGACGTCTACAGCAAGCGCACTGTGCTCGTCGTCTCCAAATCGCTCGAGATCGTCGCGGCAGGCCTCGGCTTCGTAGCGTTCGCCTTCGGACATCTGCAGCTGACGTATGCGGTCTTGTTTCTGATCGCGCTGCAGGCGACGTTCTTCAGTCCGGCGAAATACGGCATCCTGCCGGAGATGCTGCCGGACCGCGACCTGTCGCGCGCCAACGGCGTCCTCGAGATGAGCACGTTCGTCGCGATCGTGCTCGGCACGGCGGTGGGTGGATACCTGTTCGAGGCCTGGCGCGCACATCTGTGGGCCGTCGGCCTGGTCGTCGTCGCTGTTGCGATCGTCGGCACCGCCTCGAGTTTCGGGATCCCGCGCGTTCCAGCCGCGGCGCCGACTCAACGAATCAACAGGAATCCGTGGGGAGAAATCTGGGCCGGCATCTCGACGCTTCGGCGCGACCGGGTGCTCTGGCTAACGGTGCTCGGCATTTCGTACTTCTGGTTCCTTGGATCGCTGCTCCAGCTCGTCGTGATCCTGTTCGGGACCGACGTCATGGCCCTCAGCGATACGTGGGTCGGCGTCCTTACGGCGTTCGCGGCGATCGGCATCGGGATCGGCAGTCTCGCCGCCGGCCGGTTGTCGGGTGACAAGGTCGAGCTTGGCTTGGCGCCGATTGGTGCGATAGGCATGGGCGTGTTCGCGATTGCCCTCGCGCGCTCGGGCCACTCGTTCACGCTCGCGGCCGTCAACCTGACGCTTGTCGGCTTCTTCGGCGGCTGCTTCGCCGTGCCGCTCAACGCGCTCCTTCAGCAGCGCAGCGGCGGCGACGAAAAGGGCCGGCTGATGGCGACCAACAACTTCCTGAACATGGTCGCGATCATGGTCGCGTCTGGGGCGCTCTCGATTCTGAGCGATCGATTCCGGCTTGCCCCCGATCGCATCCTGCTGGTGTTCGGCGCGCTGACGCTGCTGTCGAGCGTGTACGTGCTGAGCATCGTCCCGGAATTCCTCGTGCGCTTCAGCCTGTGGCTGCTGACGCACACCATCTACCGCATCCGCATCGTCGGCCAGGAGCACGTGCCGTTTCGAGGACCGGCGCTGCTCGTCTGCAATCACCTGTCTCATGTCGACGGCGCGCTGGTCGGCTCCTGTGTCCAGCGCTTCGTTCGATTCCTGGTCTACGGGCCGTACTACGACCACTGGGCGCTCCATCACTTGCTGAAGCTGATGAAGTCGATCCCGATCGGCGCGGGCCGCGAGGCGCTGATGGCGATCGAACAGGCGAAACGCGAACTCCAGAATGGCCACGTCGTCTGCATCTTCGCAGAAGGATCGATCAGCCGAACCGGCAATATGTTGCCGTTCAAGCGCGGCTTCGAGCGGATCGTCGATGGCCTGGACGTGCCGATCGTCCCTGTCTATCTCGATCGCGTCTGGGGCAGTATCTTCAGCTTCAAGGGCGGACGCTTCTTCTGGAAGTGGCCGGTGCGCGTGCCCTACCCGGTGACCGTTGCGTTCGGCTGTCCGCTTCCCGCGAGCGCTACCGCCGCCGAAGTACGACTTGCGCTACAAACGCTCGGCTGCGACGTGGCGATGCACCGGCGGCCGGCTGACGAGTCGCTCGGGCGCCAGTTCGTGCGAACGGCGAAGCATCAGTGGCGGTCGTTCGGGATGGCGGATGCCACTACCAAGCCGATGACGTTCGGCCGCGTGCTGGTCGTCTCGCTCCTGCTCTCGCGATGGGTGCGGCGACGCCTCGGGCACGACACGAACGTCGGGGTGCTGCTGCCGGCATCGGTCGGCGGGGCGCTGGCGAACATCGCGGTGTCGCTCGCCGGCAAGGTGCCGGTCAACCTCAACTTCACCGCAGGACGCGATTCGATGGCCGTCGCCGTCGACACGTGTGGCCTCAAGGCGATTCTCAGCTCGAAACGGTTCCTGTCGAAGGCTGGCATCGAGCCGCTCGAAGGGACCATTTATCTCGAAGACGTCATGGCGGAGATCGGCCGGTTCGCCCGGTTACGTACGTTCGTAATCGCACGGCTGCTGCCGTCGTGGGTGCTCAACCGGCTGTACCTCGAGCGGATCGACGGCGACGCGCTCGCGACGGTGATCTTCTCCAGCGGCAGCACCGGGACGCCGAAGGGCGTGATGCTCGCACATCGCAACATCCTCGCGAACGTCGATGCGATTGGGCAAATCTACGAGCTGACGTCAGACGATGTGATGGTCGGCGTGCTGCCGTTCTTCCACTCGTTCGGCTTCACCGGAACCGTGTGGTTCCCGGCGATCAGCGGCTTCGGCGTTGTTTACCATCCCAATCCGATGGACGCGAAGACGATCGGCGAGCTCGCGGCGCAGTACAAAGCGACGCTGATCATCAGCACGCCAACATTCTGCTCCTCGTACATCCGCAAATGCGAACCGGAGCAGTTCAAGCACCTCCGCTACGCGATCGTCGGCGCCGAGCGGCTACGCGAATCGATCGCGACGGCGTTCAAGGCGAAATTTGGCATCGATCTGCTCGAAGGGTACGGCTGCACAGAGATGGCGCCGGTCGTCGCGGTCAACGTGCCGGATGTCGAGGATGGACACGAACGCCAGCGAGGCACGCTCGTCGGTTCGGTCGGTCATCCGCTGCCGGGCGTTGCGGCCAAGATCGTCGATTCCGTCACCGGCGAAGGTCCGCTGTTTGGCCGCGAAGGTCTGCTTCTCGTCAAGGGACCGAACCGGATGATCGGCTATCTCTCCGATCCTGAGAAGACGTCGGACGTGATCCGCGACGGCTGGTACGTCACCGGCGATATCGCGATGATCGACGACGCGGGTTTCGTTCAGATCACCGATCGGTTGTCACGCTTCAGCAAGATCGCCGGCGAAATGGTGCCACACATACGGGTCGAGGAACAGTTGCAGGCGATTGTCAGCGATCAGTGCACGGCGGTGGTGACCGGAGTACCTGACTCGACAAAGGGGGAACGCCTGGTTGCGTTCTACACCGATCCCGATCTGTCGCCGCAGGAGATCTGGGAGCGTCTCTGTCAGACCGATCTTCCGCGTCTCTGGTTGCCCAAGCGCGACGACCTTCAGTTCGCGCTGTCGATTCCGACACTCGGGACCGGCAAGGTCGACCTGCGCGCCGTTCGTCAACTCGCGCTCGCGCACATCGGATCCGCCGTTTAGCCACGGAGCATCGTCAATGAAACGCGTCCTTCTGGGCCTTGTTGTGGTCGGCGTGTGCGCGACGGCGGCGACGATGCCGCGGATCCCCCAAGATCCCGCATACCATCGTCTAGCCGATCAGCGGGCCTTCGCCGGCATCCCGAACATGTTTGATGTGATGTCGAACGTGCCGTTCTTGATTGTCGGCGGCCTAGGACTGTTGACTCTTGTCGATCGCAAGCGTGCCCCATTCGTGGCGGCGGCGCGACCGCCGTGGCAGGTCTTCTTCGCGGCAGCCGCCGCGACGACGGCCGGATCGATCTACTATCATCTGCTCCCAAACAACGCTCGAGTCGTTTGGGATCGATTGCCGATCGCGGTGGCGTTCGCGAGCCTTTTGACGGCGGTCATCACCGAGCGCGTTGACGCCGGTGTCGGCCGTCGCGTCTTTGTACCGCTGCTGCTTGCCGCCGTCGCCAGCGTGACGTTCTGGTACTGGTCAGAGACGATGGAGCGCGGCGATTTGCGGCCGTACGTCGCAGTCCAATTCGGATCGCTGCTGATCCTTGTCGCGATCCTCGCGCTGTATCGCGAGCCCCGCTCGGAACTCCGCTATCTCATCGCCGGCTTGGCCGCATACGGCATCGCGAAGCTCTGCGAGCTGTTCGACGGACAGATCTATGCACTCACCCACGTCGTCAGCGGACACACGCTGAAGCACCTGGCAGCCGCGGCCGGCGTCGGCTGTGTCGTGGCGATGCTTCGCATGCGGAGGACGCAATGACTCTTGGTCGCTCTGTTCGCTACGGCAGTCCTGACGTTTCGTCTCTGGACCCCGCTTAGAGGGGATAGAAACGGCGATCGCCGCGCTGACGGATCGCCTGCGTCGGGCGACCTTTCGCTGGGCCGGAATCAACCAGGCCACCTACTCGCTTCGCAACGCTTCGGTGGGATCGATGCGGAGGCCACGGCGGACAGGACCGAGCGACGCGAGGACGCCGACGAGCAGCATGAACGCGGCCGCGCCGGGGAGCACGCCGGGAATCGGCAAGCCGCCGACCTGCTCGATCGGCAAGTACCGACCGAGGAGGTACGCGGCGAGCATCCCCGCGGCGGAGCCGGCACTGATCTGCCAGAAGGCGCGCCTGAACACGGCCGCCACTAACTGGCCCGGCTGGGCGCCCAGGGCCGAACGGATACCGATCTCACGCCGGCGTTGCGCGACCGTGAAGGCCATGAGCGCGTACAGGCCGGCGGCCGAGAGCAGCAGTACGCTGCCGGTGACCGCGCCGATGGTGATGGCGCCAAGGTTGTCGCCGAAGCGTTGATCGCGGTAGATCTCAGCCAACGTGCGGACCTGGTCGACGTGCAGCGCCGGGTCGACGCTCGCGGCGACATCGCGGAGGCGTTCCGCGAGACCGGCAGCGCCGCCTCTCAAGCGAAGTTGCAGGTTCGCGGGATGGATCTGACCCAGGACGACCGGATGGTACGCCACCCGTGCTTCGGTCGTCACCGGCAGATTACCAACGACGCCGACGATTTCGTACCAGCGGTCCGCTTCCGGGCCGTCTAGCCATTCGCCGTCCATCGCACGGACGTATCGGAAACGGTGTCCGAGCGCGGTGCCGCCGGGGGCGATGGTGTCGGCGAAGTTGCGATTGACAATGACCGCACCGGGCTCCGACGCGACGTCGCCTGCGGCGAATCCCCGACCGATAACGGTCGGGACCTGATACATCTCGAAAAAGGAGGCATCGACCTGGTTGAACCGCGCGGGGAAACCCGGCAGCCGGCCGTTGAGGACCTCGGTCGGCACGTCGCGGCCCTCCATGTCGACGAACACCCAGGGCTCCTCGCCGGGCGGCCGCAAGGCGGTGGCCACGCCGAGGATGCCCGGTTCGGCCAGCAGCCGTCGCGTGAGCTCGCGCTGGCGATTGCCAAAGAGCACGGCGCGTTGTCGCCGCGCGCCTTCCGGCTCGCTGGCCATCTGCCGTGGCGTCTCTCGAGCATCGAGCACGAACCGATCCTCTTCCATTGCGACGCGTGCGGTCGCAAACTCCTCGGCGGCGAAGCCCGGGCCGATGGCGCTGGTTCGCAGCGTGCCCCAGGCGACCTCGGCCGCCAACGGCAGCACGCCGACCGAGAAGGCGACCTGCGCGATCACCAGCGTGGTCCACGTGGCACCCAGCCGGAGGCTGGTCCGTCCGGCGAGCGCGCCGGCGCCAAGCCGCGACAGGCGCCCGGTGGCCTGGAGCGCCGGCACGAGGCCGGACATGGCGGCTCCAGCCACGGCCAGTACGGCGACGAAGAGAAGGGTGCGGTACGAAACATGGAACGTCATCCAGAACGGCGGGCCCCCGGGGATCTGCTGCAGGCGCTCGGACACCACGACCGATACGAGACGCAGGATCAGCAAGGCGACACCGGCGGCCGCGGCCGTCAGCACGAGCGACTCGATGAAGAGCTGCCAGACGATCCGCGCGCGGCTGCCGCCGAGGGCGTAGCGGGCGGCGAACTCCTGCTGCCGCGTGACGGTGCGCGCGTAGTTCAGGACCGCGATGTTCGCGCCGGGCGGCAGCAGCAGCAATACGAGTGCGAGGCTGGACACCGACCAGAGCAGGCCCAACTCGCTGCGTTCGAAGTCTCCCGTGAATGCAAAGGTGTACGGAACCACGCGGGCTCCGGTCCCTCCTTCGCGCTGCGCGCTACGCAGGGCAGGCGCCAGGATCCCGAGCGCCGACACCTCCGCGTGCGCGCGCGCGACCGTCGCGTCCGGCGCGAGCCGGCCGAAGACGGCACCTTCGGGACCGGTGGTACGCAGCGTCTCGTCGGCCCCGGGCTGCAAGGGAACCCAGTACCGGAAGTTGAATGGGAACTGGAAGCCGTCCGGCATGACGCCGACGACGGTGTGCACGGTCTCGCCGAGCCGCAGCTCGCGGCCGATGACGTCTCGCGCGCCGGCGAAGCGCCGCTGCCAGACGTCGTGGCCGATGACGATGACGGGGGCGGCGCCGGGCGCCAGGTCGGCGTCGACGATGCCCCGGCCAATCAGCGGCGGCACCCTCGCAACCCGGAAGCCGGCGGCCGAGATCTCGGCGACCGCCGCGAGTTCGACCGATCCGTCGGCCGTGATCACGTTGCGCCGGATCGTCTGGAAGGCGCCGACATCATCGACCGAGTGCAGGCTGCGGCGCCAACGCTCGACGTCCTGCCACGGCGTGTCACGCCGCCGACCGGCCTCGCGGTCCCAGATCTGGATGGCGACGATCCGGTCGCCCTCTTCGAGTGGAAGCCGACTCGACATGAGGACGTCGAACGCGGTGAACACGACCGCCGCGATGGCGATTGCCACGGACATCGCCAGCCCGCCGACCAGCGTCAGCCCCCAGTTGCGGACAAGCAGGCGGAGGCCCAGCTTGAGATCGAGCCACGACGAGCCGAGCCAGGGCAGGCCGCGCTGGTCGCGCAGCGCTTCGAGCGCCTGGATGCGGCTGCCGGCGGCAGCCCGGGCGAGTCGCGCAGCGTCGGTCGGCGCGTACCCCTGCCGACGGAGCTCGTCTTCAGCGAGGACGAGGTGTCCGGCAAGCTCGCGCTGCAGGTCATGGTCGGGTCGACGGCCACTGAGCGCGCCCCATACCCGGCGTGTCCACTCCCGAAGCGAGGAGCACACTTCCTGGAGCGTCATGCCGGATCCTCGAAGAGGGTGTGCATGACGGACACCATCTGATCCCACGCCTTCTTCTCGGCGGCCAGCCGCCGGCGTCCGGCGGCGGTGATGACGTAGAAGCGCGCTTGGCGGTTGTTGTCGGTGACACCCCACTCGGCTTTGACCAGGCCCTGCTGCTCCAGGCGCATCAGGCCCGGGTACAGCGTGCCCATGTTCAGGGTGAGCGCGCCGGACGAGACCTGCTCGAGCCGGGCGCCGATGGCGTAGCCGTGCTGCGGCCCGAGCGAGGCGAGCGTCTGCAACACCATCAAGTCGAGCGTGCCACGCAGGATTTCCGCCTTGGAGGGTTCTTTATTAGACATCCCAATGGACCATAACCCGCGTTCCATTCGGAAGTCAAATGAAGACGACTAGTCGCTAGCGGCGTCCTTGCGGATGTCGTTCCACCGCTCTCGTCGCTCGGCCTCCGTCGTGTCCTGGATGCGGCTCGCCAAAGTCCAGACATGCCCTGATGGATCCATGACTCGCGCGGTTCGGTCTCCCCAGAATTGGTTTTGCGCCGGCACTAGCACGCTGCCGCCAATCGCGGCAGCTTCCTCTACCGCGCGGTCGACATCTTCGACGTAGACCAAGACGACGATCGGCGACGTTCCGTCCAGTTGTGGGGCGCGGCTGGCGAGCTGCGGGAATTCGGCCTGCAGAATAATGCGAGCCTCTCCGAGGCCGAGCGCTGCATGCACCGTGCGGCCATCGGGACCCGGCCGGCGAACGACCACATCGGCAGCGAGCACGCGCTGACAAAACTCGACCTCGTGTTCGACATCCCGGCAGACGAGCATGGGGATGACGCGCGGCGATGTGTCGGGAATCGATTTGACCGCCATGTTGTCCTGTCCCTCGCGCAGCCGGTTCAGTCTACTCTGACACGATCGATGCGGGTTGGCTGCGTGTGTTTCCATGCAGATCATCGCAAATTCTTTACCGCTGTCAGAACCGAATCGTAGCGAGGGCTCCGGCCTGTCGGCCGCCGAGTAGCGGCGACACGTGGATGCGGACCGCGGTTCGCGTTCCAGCGAACTGAAAGACCGTCTTCTTGATGGCGGCATCGATAAGCCCGCCTGCAGCCGTGCCGACAGCAATCGACGGCACGCCGATGGCCAAAAACACGATCGCTGCGCACTCGTCGTCGGGGAGATCACAGAAGACATGGGGCGCAAACCACGCCGCGCCGATACCGGCGCCCAATCCGAGCAACAGCCCGTCTAACACAGAATCTGCGCGCTGAACCCGGTTCACCTCCGCTTCGGACATCTGGATCTTTTGAGATCCCTGCATCAGGACAAGGCTGCCCGGACGGAGCTCGACGAGCTTGCCCTTGACACGGTCGCCCCACGCGTCGGTCACGCGCACGGTCTGGTTCGGCGAAATGGCGCCCTCTGCTATCAGCTGCTCGAACGACGCCGCCGGCGTCTGCGACAGAGCGGGCGCGGAAATCATCAGAAGAAGGACGCCTGCGCCGATCAAGTGCCGTATCGTCATCACTGCCTCCCTTCGCTTCCACTCAGGAATGCGCGAAGCGGCCACGGTCCGGCTCACGGCAGGATCTCCGAGGTTCCCAAGCCGACAGGTCATGAACGTTCTTGAGACCTGGCCGTCACTCGAGAGACCACAGCTGCCATCAACATCATCAACAACCCTTTTCGCGATCCCCTCAGTCTGAGCGCCGAGCAGTTTTCCGCCGGTTTCGATCCCTACGCCGTCGCGGCGGCCAACTCGCGGATACGGCCCGACCCACAGTGGTCTTGCCTGGAAGTAGCAGCCTCCGCGCGTGACCACGTTTCAGATGCACGTCACGTTTTAGCGCGGGAGCGGTTGCTTTGCGGGCACACCTGGTTCCGTGCCCCCCATCGCGCGGAAGGCTTTCCAGGTGCCGTCCGGGAGCTTCTTCCACACTCCCAGCACGGTGCCGCGAACCTGTTTCACCTCAGCACCCGGCGACTCGACATACGACGCACTGTAGGTTCGCCACTCGACGGCCCAGCCACCATCCAGAAAAGCGAAGTCCTTGACTTCCGGAACATAGCTCAGCACCTTGAACTGCTTGTTGGCCGTCTGGCGTTCGTTGGTCGCGCGGATAGCCGGCTTCCCCACGTCCGCCGGCGCGCCTACGCCAATACGAATGGCGTCATCGGTCCAATACTCCGTCAGCGCCGCAGGATCTCGCGCAATCGTGGCGGTAATGTCCTGCTGGCGGAGCTGCTCGATCGCGGCCAGGTCCGCAGCTCGCTCCTTTTGGGTGCCAGCCGGCGCGGCCGGTCGCTGCGACACTTGCGCTGCCAACGCGGTCAACGCGCAGACAACGACAGCCACTGAATGCACTCTCATGCGCCCCTCCAGTCCAACCCTGCCCGTTTCAGGTGAAAGAACAATCCTCGCCGCTTCGTCAATCTCCTTCGCCACCCGCCCGGGGAAGTCTACGCGATGGCACACAATCCACGGTGTGATTCCGAGCATAATGACCTTGGGCGCGAGAGGGTGACGTGATTGCATTCATGAGGAAACATGCTCTCGCAATGACATTGGCTGCCGGCCTCAGCCAAGCGGTTGGACTGGCGCAATCACCCCAGCCCGACACCGCGTCGAGTCTTTCCACAAATCCTGCCCACGTACGTGAATTGGCAGACTGGCTGGTGGCCAAGAACCCGAAGGTGCGCGAAACCGCCGAGGCCGCGCTGGTGCAAGGGGCGCGGCGTTCGTTCCCTTTGCTGAGACGATTCCTCACGCCTGAGCACAACAACCTGCATGGGGTGACTTTTCAAATCATCCAGCGCATCGGCCCTCCGGCGATTCCGCTGCTGGTGGAGTTGCTGCGGCATGACTCGGAGTCCATCCGGCGCAGCGCCGTCGACGAGCTGATCGACCTGGCGCCCCACACAGAATGGATTCAGCCGGCGTTGAGGCGGGCGCTCCGAGACCAGGATTCGACCGTCGCCGGCGATGCGGCACGCGCGCTGGGCGCGTTGGGCAAGAGGGCCACTCCTTCGGTCGCCGCTCTCGTCAGGACTCTTTCGCACGAAGATCCATACGTCCGCGTCTACGCGGCGGAGGCGTTGGCATCCATCGGTCCGACCGCGGCGACTGCGACAAGCGCCTTGGCAGAGGCGTTAGGCGATCCTGTTCCCGGCGTTCGGTGGGCGGCGTGCGAGGCGCTCGGAAGCATCGGCGCGGCGGCTCAATCTGCAGTGCCGCGTCTGATCGACGCGCTGGAAGATGAATTTCTCTATGTGCGTATCTTTGCCGCCGGCGCGCTGGGAAGCATCGGACCGAAGGCACAATCGGCACGAGAGGCGCTGACGGCGGCCGCAGATGATCCCGCGTTGCGTGATGAAGTCGAGTGGGCGTTGAGTCGAATCAACGGAGCCAAATCTGGGGAGCCTGTCGCGTCACAGGTTGCGCCCGCGGCTTCCGTCGCTCCCCCGCTCGAGACGACCACGGTTCGAACGGGCAATCCTCCGGTTGACTGGGATACGACCACCGGCCGGAACATCGTCTGGAGTGTGGAATTGGGAAACGAAACGTATGGTCGTCCCGTGGTTGCTGGCGAGGCGGTCTATGTCGGGACCGACAATGCGAGGCACATGAACCCCGACTATCAGGAAGACGCCGCCGTGCTCGTGGCACTTCAACCGAAGAATGGCAAGTTCCTGTGGCAGGACGTGGCCCCGCGAGTCGAGCGAGGTCTGCGGGAGTTCCTGTTGCCCTCGACGACAAGTGCGCCGTATGTGGAAGGAAACCGGTTGTACTACGTCACGGCCGAATGCCAGCTTCGTTGCCTCGACACACAGGGCTTCCGCGATAGCGAGAACAATGGTCCGTATCAGGATGAGCCCTTCCAGGACACCGCAGCAGCCGACATCGTCTGGGAGTTGGACATGTGTCGCCGCCTGGGTGTCTTTCCGCACGAAGCGACCAATAGCGAGGTCTTGCCCGTCGGTGATCTGCTGGTGGTCTCTACCTCCAACGGACAGAATGAAGGCCACACGCGCGTGCCATCGCCGCGCGCCCCAAGTCTGATTGCGGTGGACAAACATTCGGGCGAAGTGGTCTGGCGCGCCATCGGCGCGGGCGCGCAGGTGTTGCACGGCCAGTGGTCGAGCCCCGTGGCGGCCAACGTCAACGGGCGCACACAGGTCCTCTTTGGCGGAGGAGATGGCTGGCTGCGCTCCTACGACGCGGCGTCGGGGCACGAAATCTGGCGATTTGACGGCAATCCGAAGCACGCCCGTTGGCTGCCGCGACCCGGAGTCCTGTCGCGCAGTTCCATCATTGCTTCACCGGTCTTCGCCGACGGTCGCGTCGTCATTGCGATGGGAATGAGTCCTGAGCACGGCAATGGACCGTCGTTGATTTACGCGATCAGTCCGAACGGCCAGGGAGATGTCACCGAGAGCAGGCTCCTCTGGACTTCTCGGGACGTCGGCCGCGTGGTGGGAACGCCGATTGCGAAGGACGGTCTTCTGTACGTCGGCGACCTTGGCGGAACGATTCATTGTCTGGACGCGGCGACCGGCGCCCAGGTGTGGAAACACGAGACGAACGAGGCGATTTGGGGAAGCCTCCTGATGGCCGGGGACCGGCTTTACGTTGGGACCGTTGACGGCAGCATGATCGTTCTTCGTGGCGGACGGAAAAAGCAATTGCTGGGACAGATCCAGATGGATGCGCCGATCTACACGCCTCCGGCCCTGATCGGCGATGCGCTGTACCTGGCCACGGCGATCCGGTTGTATCTCATCGCGGCAACGCCAGGATCCCAGACTCGTTGAGGGTAGTGACTCATCCTGACAGTACTAAATGCTGAATTCTGATTGCTGATTGCTGATTGCTGATTGAAAACGACATCGGACGCGAACGCGTTCGGGCACTTCAGCATTCAAAAATCAGCACTCAGAATTTCAGCGAACACGGTTTTTAAACCAGTTCTCGTCTAGTGTTGAAATCGTGCCTGAAACGCACGCAGGCGTTCGACCGTCAGGCCCGGGCGGCGAACGAACTCGAGCACATCTCGCTCGGCGCGGCGGATGCGCTCCGCCGCATCGGCGACCTGTGCGGCAATCTCTGCCGGAATCGTCAGGAGTCCATTGACGTCTCCATGCAGGAGATCGCCGGCGTTCACGCTGAGCCCTGCGACCGCGACCGGCACGTTGACCTCGCAAATCAGCGGGTAGCCGTGTGACACGACGAAGCCGGGACAGAAATACTGAAACCCACCGAGCGCCCTGACCTCCGCAACATCGCGCAGACCACCGTCAGAGACGCAGCCGACCGCTCCCAATGCTTTTGCTGTCGTTGCCATCACCTCACCCATGTGGCACGAGCGGCTGCGATCGCTCCCGATGTCCTTGATGACAATCAGCGCAGGCTTTGGCGCTGCTTCGAGCGCCTCCCACAATCGCATCAGACCGCGGTCGCCTCCCCTTGGCGCCGTCGTCGTGTCTCCCGTGCACGTGACCGCATAGCCGATCGTGGTGCCGATATCGGGAAAGGCACAGCGCAACTCCCAGCCGGCATAGCCTTCGATCGGCGAACGTACGCTGAATTGTTCGATCGCATTCGAAACCGTGGGACTGTCGATGAGGCGCAGGACTTCGAGCTGTTCAGCGGTCAGACTGGACATGGTACCTCCACGAAGAATCAACGTCCTTCAGAATTGCTGAATGCTGTTTTCTGTATCCTGAATTGGGCCCAACGCTTCGCATTCGGCTTCTTGTTTTCAATCAGGAATCAGAATTCAGCAATCAGCATTTTCAGCCGTCATCGTCGAAACGCGTGCCGTCTTGTCCGGCAGGACTCATAACCATGATAGGATGCGCCGGCTCATGCGCATTCGAGCGCGGCACGCTATCGGAGTTGATGCGGTTGCGCTCCTCGGACCGTTGTGGCTGGGTGACATCCCCCTCCTCCGTGCAGCCGACCCGCTGATTCGCTTCCAGGAACTGATGGCGGGAGCCAACGGCGACTCTCGGGTCCAGTTCATCACCTTCGTCGTCGATGGAAACCGCGCGAAGCGTTGGGCCGGCGAGGTTCGTAGAGGGCTCGGCGTGAGGGTCGATGAGAAAGTTCCACGAAGCGTGCATTTTGACTGGGAGCACGACCCGGTCGTTGTCGTGCGCTGGATTGATACCACGAAAGCCTCGATCAGTTTCTGGGAAGGTGATCGCGGCGATCACGTCGCCCTGATCCGACCGTTATCTGAAACTTCATCATGACGACGACACCGCAGCTGAACGCCTATCTGAGCTTCAAGGGTGACTGCGAGGCCGCCTTCCGCGCCTACGCGCAGTGTTTCGGAGGAACGGTTGGCGAGCTGTTTCGATATGGTGGATCGCCGATGGCGGATCAGGTCCCGCCCGACTGGGCGGACAAGGTCATGCACGGAAGCGTGACAATCTGCGGCCAGATTCTGATGGGGGCCGACACGGTGCCACTGCAGTACGAAGCGCCGCGCGGAATCTCACTCGCGCTGCACATCAAGGGCGCGGCTGAAGGCGAGCGGATCTTCTCTGAGCTGGCGGTTGACGGCACGAGCGTCGTGCCGATGGAGAAGACGTTCTGGGCCGAACGTTTCGGCGTGGTTGTCGATCGATTCGGCATCACCTGGTCGATTAACTGCGAGGCCTGATTGCCCCACTCGCACCGACTGAGATGAACTGGCGAAGGTACAGCAGCCTCTTCCTGTCCGCGGTCGTTCTGGCGTCGATGGGTGCGGGAGCGCAGGGTGGGACCGTGCCTAACGCCTCGCTGATCGATCTCACGCGCGCCACGATCGTCACGCCACCCACACTGACCGTTCCGGAG
Organism: Acidobacteriota bacterium; assembly: GCA_046732715.1. Lineage (GTDB taxonomy): Bacteria > Acidobacteriota > Vicinamibacteria > Vicinamibacterales > 2-12-FULL-66-21 > JALZOC01. The sequence goes on from JBKPNQ010000131.1 coordinate 29,055, forward strand.
CGGACCGCGGTGCGCGTATTGGTCGAGGAGATCGAAAAGCGCACCACGATCCGATTACCCGTGTCGTCACAATGGCCGACCAACACGGTACCCGTCATCGGGATCGGACCGCTCGCAACGGCTTCACGCTGGGCGGCGGCCGGGCTTAGCAACGCCGCATCCGCGAGTGCTCCCGGCGCCGAGGGATATCGAATCATCGTCAACGCCGCAGCGCGTGCGGCGCCCACCGTGCTCGTCCTGGGATCCGACCCGCGAGGAGTCCTGTTTGGCGCCGGCCGGTTGCTGCGCGAACTGCAAATGGCCCGCGGCTCGGTACAAGTGCCGGCCGCCTTCTCGATCGTTTCGACACCACAGGTCGCCCTCCGCGGGCATCAGCTCGGCTACCGGCCCAAGACGAACTCCTACGACGCCTGGGACGTGCCGATGTGGGAGCAATACATCCGCGACCTTGCGATTTTTGGCACTAATGCGATCGAGCTGATCCCTCCGCGTTCCGACGACGCCGCGGACAGCCCGCACTTTCCGCTTCCGCAGATGCCGATGATGGTTGAGATGTCGCGCATCGCAAACGAATACGGTCTGGACGTCTGGGTCTGGTACCCCGCGCTCGACAACGACTACGCGGATCCGAAGCAGATCGATTTCGCCCTCAAAGAGTGGGCCGATGTTCTGTCGAAACTACCCCGCGTGGACGCCGTGTTCGTACCTGGTGGGGATCCCGGTCACACTGAACCTCGCCATCTGATGGCGCTGCTGGAGAAGCAAACCGCGAATCTGCGCCGATACCATCCGAAGCTTCAGATGTGGATGTCGCCACAGGGTTTCACGAAGGAGTGGATGGCTCAGTTCTACCAGATTCTGCAAACGGAACCTGCGTGGCTCACCGGCGTCGTCTTTGGACCGCAGGTCCGCGATAGCTTGCCCGTGTTGCGCGCAAGAGTACCGACGCGATATCGGATCCGGCACTATCCGGACATCACCCACAGCCTTCGCTCTCAGTACCCGGTACCGGACTGGGACCTCGCGCACGCGCTCACGTCACAACGCGAGCCGATCAATCCACGGCCGATCGATGAAGCGGCGATCTTCCGCGCCGCGGAGCCATACGCACGCGACTTCATCAGCTACTCGGAGGGATGCAACGACGATGTGAACAAGATCGTGTGGAGTGGGCTTGGATGGGACCCGAAGAGCGATGTGCTGCAGATTCTGCGCGAGTACAGTCATTACTTCCTGGGGCCCGCCTACACCGACTCGTTCGCGGAAGGCCTGCTTGCGCTCGAGCGCAACTGGAGGGGCGCGCTTGCGGCCAATGCGTCAGTCTATGCGACGCTGGAACAGTTCCAGGCAATGGAGCGCGCCGCATCGCCGGCCGACTTGCGCAACTGGCGCTTTCAACAGGCGCTGTACCGCGCCTACTATGACGCGCACGTGCGGAGTCGGCTGCTGCACGAGACGGCGATTGAAGAGCGGGCGCTCGAACGCCTGCGCGTGGCGAGAAACGGCGAATCGCGCCAGGCGCTGTCGGAAGCTGCGCGGATTCTGGACGAGGCCCAGGTTCGCCGGGCTCTCGAGTGGCGTCAGCGCGTCTACGTTCTTGCGGAAGCGCTCTTTCAAAGCATTCGACAACAGCTGAGCGTCGAGCGCTACGGTGCGATCGCGGTCGGGCGCGGGGCCACGCTTGACAGCTTCGAAACGCCACTGAACAGCAGAGGATGGCTCCTCGCACGGTTCGGCGAAGCGGCAGCGCTGGCCAGCGAAGCGGAAAGACTCGCCGCCATCGAACGCATCGTCCACTGGACTGATCCTGGCGTCGGCGGCTTTTACGATGACCTCGGCAACCCGTCGCAGCAGCCGCATCTTGTGACGGCGCTGCCGTACGAGGAGGATCCGCAACGCTTCAAGTCCACGCTGACCGGTTTTGGCTACTCGCCAGACTGGCGGCTGTCCTGGATGACGCACGCCGAATCGCTTTGGGACACCCCCTTGGAAATGCGCTACACCCGACTGGATCGAACGGTGCGGTATCGGGTGCGTGTCGTTTACGCCGGCGATGTGTTCAACGTCAACGGTCTGGTACGGCTCGTCGCGAACGGCACGTTCGAAATCCATCCACTCATGAAGAAAGAGTTGCCAATCAAGCCAATGGAGTTCGACGTGCCTGTGGAGGCGACCCGCGGCGGTGAGCTGACGCTGACGTTCACTGGCCCGCCCGGCATCGGCGGGTCCGGCCGTGCCAATCAGGTCGCCGAAGTCTGGCTGTTGCGAAAATGACGACCACGAACTCCGGTCACTCGGCGCTATTGCTCACAAAGGCAATCATCCGGCCGTCTGGCGACCACGAGGGCACGTTGATCGTGCCCTGGCCGCCGTAGACATACGCGATCACTTTTGGCGCGCCGCCATCGACCGGCATCACGCGTAAGTACACGCGCTTGTAGTACGGATGGTCCGATGGGTCGATCCCCTTTGGAAAGCTGATGAAGGCGATCGACTGACCGTCGGGCGAGATGTGCGGGAACCAGTTGTTCAGATCGTCATTGGTGATTCGTTCGGGATCCTTCCCGTCCGCGGTCATCCGCCAAATCTGCATCGTCGCTCCGCCGCGGAGCGAGTTGAAGTAGATGTACTTTCCATCCGGGCTGTACTCGGGCCCATCGTCCAGGCCGGGAGTCTCAGTCAGATTGACCTCGGCGCCGCTGCCGTCAGACGCAATCCGATAGATATCGAATTCTTTGTTCCGGCCGCCGGTGTAGACGAGCCATTTACCATCGGGCGACCAGCCGTGAAGATAGGACGGCGTCAGAGGCGTGATGCGCTTCGGTGTGCCCCCACCTGTCGCCATCGTGTAGATCGTCGACGCGTTGCCGCTGCCATCGCTGATGCCGAGCATCGTGCCGTCGAACGAGAGCACGTGATCGTTGTTGGCGCGATTCAGCGTGCCGGTCTCGATGGCCGTGGGCTGCCGCGTCGCGAGATCGAACCTGAACAGCCGGCCGCGATTCTCGCCGCGTCCGCTGCTGTTATAGATCAGCGCGCCGCCATCGACCGTCCAATTCGGTGCCTCGAAGGGCTCCTGCGCCCGATGGATCATTAGCCGGCGACCAGTCTGCACTTCGAGCAGCTCCAGCACGCTGCCGATGTAGTCGCGATACGGAACGAAATCCGCCTTTGCCGGGCGGATGATGCGAACGTTGCTGAACACCGCTCGCTCGACGACGTCGGGGTTGTGCGAGCAGAGGGCCAGGCCAACGACTACTTCGTCTCCCAGGTCGATGCTCGAGACCTCAGTGTCGACGAACGGCTCGCCAAATCTCGCCGCCGAGAAGGTGAACGTCGAGCCGCGGCGTTCCAGCTGCAGGACGTCCGCAGCTTTGATGGCAGCCTGTTTTTCTTCGGTGATGGCGCCTTTGCTCCGGCGGAACTGCAGCGACGTCAGCCCGTCGCCGTGGACGATTCCGTCGGCATAGGCGGCATCAGGATCCTGGCTCGAGCGAACGATCAGGCCGGCCTTGCGATGCGCCTCCACACCGTTGCCAATCAGCTGCACGCGCGTCTGCAGGATGAAATCGCCCCGGAGGCGCTTCCATACAAAGTGAAACTCGTCGCGCTGCGCCCACATGTTCGTGCCCGCAGCGGTGATGGTGTACTCCTGCGACACGGGGTTGAATGCCGCCGAGCCGGCGATTCTCGGCGCGCCGACGTCGCCGTGGCCGTCAAAGTCGCCGAGCGGGATCGTTTGTGCGTCGAGAAACACGGCAGCTCCGGCGATGGCGACGGCAACCAGGGCCAGAAGAACTCTTCGTACACGCATGACTTCACCAACCATCGTTGCGGGTGCCGAGCAGTGTAGCGCAGATGTGTCGCCGGCGATTAGCAAGTTTAGGGCGCTTGGCGTCGCGCGTCTCCATCTCTACCAGCTTCACACACCGGATCCCCGAACGCCCTTGGCCACTAGCGTTCGTGCGCTTCAACAACTCAAGGTCTCGACCAGCATCGAAGATGCGCAAACCAACGCGGCCTGGCGATTCGTGAACCGCTATGGACGGCTTCCTTCCGACAACGATCTCGCGCGGTTGAAACGGTCTGACACCACTCTTTTCCTGTCAGGCGCGCAGTTCACGTACCGCCGCGAACTCGAGCCGCCGGACGCATCCGAAGGCTTCTCACGCGTCGAGGTCATCCCGTTCGTCCGACGCCAGGATTCGGATTTCGTCAACCGGGCGGTCATCGTTTCCTGCGACGACGTCGACGATTTCGTGCGTGTAGCTGCGCAGCTGCGTACTTTTCACAATCGAGGCTACCGACTGCTTGGCATCTCGTGGCAGCCGGAGATTGCGGAAGGAAAGCGGTCCGAGGACGCCGTCAAAATGACGTTCGCACGCGAGTGCAAGCGTCTTGGTCTCGAAGTGGACGTCGAGTGCTGTCCGCACGCGGCCGGCCCGCCGCGATGCTGGTGTCGCAAGCCGCTTCCCGGCCTCGGTGTCGTATTCATCAAGCGCTACCGCCTGGACCCGGCCCAGTGTATCTACGTCGGGACCGGCCCTCACGACTCGGGGTTCGCGCGGCGCCCCGGGTTCGCGTTTTGCGATGCTGTCGATCTCGCATCAGGCAAGGACGAAGGCACAGCTTGCCGATGACAGACGTCTTGGGATCCCGAATGTCGATGCAACCGTCCAAGCGTTGCAAGCTCTTGACCTGTCGGGATAATCACTCGGTCCTGGTCCCCGCACAAGGGCACGGCCGAGGTCCGTTGACGACCGCGCCAATCGGTCGGCCGCCCGTAATCCTTCAAGTGGTAACCTATCGGCGCTCCGATGAACCACGATGATCTATCGCGTCGCTCCTTTCTGAAACGAAGTGCGGCACTCGCGGTTGTTTCGCCGCTGGCGACGTTCTTCTCCGCGACACGGCGCACTCAAGCCACCAGGCCGCTCATTGCCTACGTGGGAACGTTCAGTTCGCCTCTTCACGACACGTTACCGACGCAGGTCGATCTGCCTCCGGGAAATGGCCGCGGCATCCATGTCTTCCACGTCGATCGCGCCACCGGCGCGATGACGCCGAGTGGGATCGTCGAGATAGGCACCAGCCCGAATTGCCTGGTGACCAACGCTGCCGGAACCCGACTCTACTCAGCGAATGAGACCGACCAGATTGGGGAAGATAAGCAGGGCACCGCCAGCGCCTTCGATATCAGCCGGACCGACGGCGGACTGAAGCTTCTCAACTCCGTGCGAACAGGCGGTGCCGGGCCCACCTATGTCAGCGTTCATCCGCGCGGACGCCACCTGCTCGTTGCCAACTACTTCGGCGGTTCGGCCGCGGTGCTCCCGATAGTCGCCGACGGACGCCTTGGCGAGGTCTCGGACGTTAAGGTCGATGCCGGCACCATTGGTCCGCGCCGGGCGACGAGCGCGCCATCCGGCAGCTTCGCGGTGAGCGGGCACGATCGGACTCATGCCCATATGATCCGTGCCGATGCCTCTGGACGGTTCGTGCTCCACGTGGACCTGGGCCTGGACACGATCTTCATCTGGCGGTTCGACGAGCAGCGCGGCACCCTGACGCCAAACGATCCGCCGTCGGTATCGCTCCCTGCCGGCGATGGACCACGCCATTTCGACTTTCATCCAAACGGCCGGTGGTTCTACTCGATTCAGGAGGAGGGCTCCACGATTGCCCTGTTCGACTACGACTCTGGACAGGGACGCTTGACGATACGGCAGACGATCTCCAGTCTGCCGCCCGGTATTGCCGGCAGCAACTTCTGCTCGGAGATTCTCGTATCCGCGGATGGACGCTATGTGTACGCTGGCAATCGGCTGCACGACAGCATCGGCATCTTCTCTGTCGGCGCCGACGGGCGCCTGACGCATGCGGGTGACGAGTGGACACGCGGGGATTATCCTCGCAGCTTCAGCTTCGATCCGACCGGACGCTTCCTGTACTGCTGTAACCAGCGATCCGACGTCATCACCGTCTTCCGCGTCGACCGCGCGAGCGGCGGCCTTTCATTCACCGGTCAGTATGTTTCCGTGGGTAACCCCTCGAGCATTGCCTTTGTTGATCTCGCACAGTCCTGACGTGCCGCGACGGCTGGCTATCGACCGACGATGAGGGGACGTGCTCAGCGGAACTCGTACAACACAGCCTCGCCTTCGCTATCGCTGAAGACGCCGAGCTTGCGTACTCCCTCGTCCGCGTCGAGCGTAGCCACTGTGTGCTCGTACTTCTGCCGGTCGTCGCCGTACCCGGTCTGGTGAACCACCACGTAGCGAACGTCTGCCCGGCGGAGGACGCGAAGCGAGAACGGCTCCGGAAACCGTCGCAGATCCATGAGGCGGCGGTAGTACACCGGCGGCGAGAATCCACTGTAGCCATTCAGCAGCGGTTTCCAATGAAAGATCGACAGGTATGCGTATCTGGCCTCCTCTCCCGCACGGGCACCGTCGGGCATGGGAAACTCGGCGACAACTCCGGGCGGTTGGCTGGCCAGCAGTCGGTATATTGGCGGCGCTGTATTCGGATACGTGGCGAGGGGGACAGTCGTGTAATCTTCCAGCAGGATGACGGACAACAGGGCCAGCAGCAGTATCACGCGGCTGCGCAAACGCAGCGAGGCAGCAAGGAAGGTGTAGCCGAACCCGGCAAGGACCGCCAGAAAGAGCACCACGAAGATGCCGAGCCGCGCCGGCGCTCTCAATCCATGAAACACCGAGACATGCTCGTGAAGGAACGTGTACGAGTATCCTCGAAGACCAAGTGAAGCTTCGAACGCCGCAATAACAGCCAGGACATATACGATGATCAGGCGCGATGGCGGCCGCAAGAGCATGGCGACGACGGCGAGCAGACAGGCGACCGCACCCGGAAACAGGCGACGCTCCCCTTCTCCTCGCGTCTGCCATCGGCCGTACAGCCAGTTCTCGGCCGGCACGATGAGATAGTCAGCCGGACGAGCGGCAAACGTGCGGACTTCATCGATAGGTCGCTCCCCGACCCGATCCCGCGCGAGACGGTAGGGACCTGCGTACGGTCCGATAAAAGCGACGGCGAGAATCGCGCCGGCGACCAGTGCGAGCATCACGCGGCGCACGTTCATCCGGCTGTTGCCCAGCTGCAACAGCAGGCCGCACATGGCGAGCAACGTCGCCAGAAAGATGCCGTAGTAAATGCTCGAAAACATCTGCAGCGCCACTGCCGCTCCGGTCGCCAGCCCGTGACGGATCCGGGGTATTTCAATCGTCCGGTGGAGCGCCAGAAACGCGAGCGGCATCCACATGGTCCACTGCAACTCCATGTGCATGATGTGCTCGAACCGGTAAGGCGCAAACGCGAAGATGGTTCCGGCAAGGATCCCGGCGCCGCGGCTGCCCGTGAGATACCAGACCAGCGCGAACATGGTCACGGCCGACAGCACGATCGCGCCGAGCATCAGGAGGTTGTGCACGAGCACCGGCGCGGTGCCCAGCCAGATGAGCGGCGCGGCGATCGCTCCCTGAACAAGCATCGCGTCCGAAAACGCCAGCGTACGGGGCTCCGGATAGAAGATGTTGCCGTTGAACAGATTACCAGGCGAGGTCGACAGCGCGTGAGCGATCCACTGCAGCCGCCACATGTTGAAATAGACGTCCTGGTTCAGAATCGCGCTGTCGGAGATGTGCCGCGCCTGCGGCCACATCATGACGCCGGTGAGAGCGAGGAACAGCGCACCCGCCAGCGCCGTCTGCCGGATCCATTTTGCTGAGTCGGCCAACATTCTTATCGATGCAGGAAGCGCAAGCTGCGCTCCTTTTTTGTCCCGCGAAATTCCGGGAAAAGCAAACGTCCGTCGTTTTGGAAGTACTGCCGGCCGGGCCGCGCGGAAGCATTTCGGACAACGTCACTTGCGAGGTACCATCGAGCGCTCGCCGTCCCCATACAGGTTACTCGCCTTCTCGACTGGTACGGGTTGTTGACATGATTCGTTTCGCCAAAGCGGCAGTGTTGTTCACGGTGCTGACGGTCGTGATGACATGGCCACAGGCCGCCCGGTTCACAACCGATGCGTGGCAGCACGAGGATGTCTTTTTCAACATGTGGCGACTCGGCTGGTTCGCGCACGCCCTGGCGAAATCGCCGGGTCACGTCCTGGACGGAAATATCTTCTACCCTGAACCTCGCACCCTGACCTACTCGGATGCGATGGTGGTCGAATCGGTCGTCGCGGCACCGTTGTTGTGGACCGGAGTACCGCCGGTTCTCGTCCACAACCTCATGCTGCTCGGCGGCATTGTGTTGTCGGCCGTCGGCATCTTCATGCTCGCGGCGAAGCTGACCGGTAGTCAAACCGCTGCGGTCACCGCCGGGATCGTGTTCGCGTTCGTACCCTACCGGTTCGACCACTACATGCATCTGGAGCTGCAGTGGACCGTGTGGATTCCATGGACTTTTTGGGCCCTTCACCGAACGCTCGAAACCGGGGCGATCCGCGATGCCCTGCTCCTGGGCCTGTTCGTCACACTCCAGGTGATGTCGAGCATCTACTACGGTCTGTTTCTTGTCGTGCTTGTTGCCGTGTGCGCCCTGTTCCTTCTCTGCGGCGTCCGTCCTGGCGAGCTGCGAAGCCGGATGACCGGTCTGGTCGTCGGCGGCGCAACCGCCGCCGTCCTCATCTTGCCCTACGCGATGCCCTATGTCGCGGCCCGGCGCAGTCTCGGTCCTCGACCCGAAGCACAGATCGTGCTGTTCAGCGCACGTCCATCCAGTTATCGGACCGCGACCGTCAACAACTATCTCTATGGACATCGATCGATTCGCATGGGCCGTTCGGAACGGCGATTGTTCCCAGGCGTTCTTCCGCCACTGCTGGCCGTTGTCGGGTTGCTGCTGTACGCCCCACCCAAACAAGCACTGATGTACCTGGTAGGCCTGGCGATGGCGTTCGAGATGTCGCTCGGCCTCAAGGGATACACATTCAGCTTCCTCTACGATCATGTTCCGGCATTCGATGGTCTCCGAGCGCCAGCCCGCGCCGGAATCTTCGTCGTCTTCTTTCTTGGAGTGCTCGCGGCTTACGGACACGCCGCGCTCGAGCGGTTCTTCGGTACACGTATGCAACGCGTGTTCATGGCGCTGATTCCCGCTGTGCTCCTGCTGGAGTACTGGGTTGCTCCCTTGCCCCTCGTCTCCTACCCAACGGCACCTCCTCCACTCTATCAATGGCTCAAGACCCAGCCAGCCGGCGTCGTCGCGGAGTTTCCCATGCCGCAGCCGGACGAGTTGCCCGCCCATGACCCGCGCTACGAATACATGTCTACGTTTCATCAGATGCCGTTGATTAACGGCTACAGCGGGCATTACCCGGAGTCGTATCTCGCCCGCGTCTATCGTCTGCGTGGTATGCCGGACGATGCCGCACTCCAGACGCTGGTCGGCGAGAACGTCCGGTATGTCATCGTTCACCAGGGTCTCTATCGTCGTGGCACGGGCGACGAGGTGTATTGGGCGCTCAAACGCCATTCCCGATTTCGCGAAGTTGGCCATTTCGACGACGGGTTGGGCGGAGCCGACGTGTTCACGGTGCGCTGAACACATTCGTCCGACTAAAACCGAAGAACCGCCCGGGGGCGAGATTCGGCGCTAATATCTCCGCCATGAGACTGCGACTGACTCTCCTGCTCTGTCTGCTTTTCGCCTCCTCGTGCGCGCGCACCTCGGCGCAACAGCCCTACGACCTGACGATCACCGGCGGCTCGGTGCTGAACGGCGAGGGCACGCCAGCGGTGCGAATGGACGTAGGAATTCGCGGCGGTCGCATCGCAGCGCTGGGCAATCTCGGCAGCGCAGCGGCGACGCGGCGAATTGACGCGTCCGGGCTGACGGTCGCGCCCGGTTTCATCGACATGCACAATCACTCGGACTACACCGTCCTCGTAGAGCCCAAAGCCGAGAGCATGATCCGGCAGGGCGTGACAACGATGGTGCTGGGCGAGTCGCGATCGGCAGGGCCAATCAAGGCGGGAGCTGAAGAGGCACGCGCTCGCGCCGACGGCGTCGCGGTCGACTGGACAACGCTCGGCGGCTATTTTTCCAAGCTCGAACAGAAGCACATGTCGACCAACATCGCGTCGTACGTCGGTGAGGAACAGGTGTGGACCTACGTGAAAGGCTACGGTCAGTCACCGGCGACGCCGCAGGAGCTCGACGAGATGAAGCGGCTCATCGCGCAGGCGATGCAGGACGGCGCGATGGGCCTCTCGACCGCGCTGTTGGAGCCTCCGTCGAGCCTGGCGACGACCGCCAACTTGATCGAGCTGGCCATGACCGCCAAAGAGTATGGCGGCATCTATTCATCGCACATCCGGGATGAAGGCGAAGGCGTTTTCCGCGCGATCGACGAAGCGATCCAGGTGGGCAAAGGCGCGAGAATTCCGGTCGACATCATCCACATGAAGATTGCGCACAAGAAGTTGTGGGGCCGCGCCAACGAAATCATCGCGATGGTACAGAAGGCCCGCGACGAGGGGTATGACATTCGCGCCAACGTCTACCCGTACACGGCGGGACAGAACAATCTCTCTTCAATCGTGCCGCCGTGGGCACACGACGGCGGCCGCGAGAAGATGCTCGAGCGATTGAAGGATCCGGCGGCGCGGAAGCGGATGCGCGAGGAGGTCCTGAATGGCCTGCCAAACTGGTACAACCACTACCTCGCGACCGGCGACGGGTGGGGCGGGATGTTGCTCGTATCGTTGAAGAGCGACCGCAACAAGCCGTTCCAGGGCAAGCGTATGAGCGACTTGATCGCGGCGCGCGGCGGCAATCCCGCCGATGTCCTGTTCGATGTGCTGGTGGAGGAAGGCGGCAGCGTGCCAACCGTGTTCTTTCATCATTCCGAGCCGGACATGCAATTGATCCTGAGGCAGCCATGGACGTCTATCGGCTCGGATGGCAGCGCAGTGAGCCCCGATGGCCCAACCGGCCGCACTCATCCGCACCCGCGCTACTACGGAACGTTTCCGCGTGTGCTCGGCCGCTATGCGCGCGAGCTGAAGGTCGTCACACTACCCGAGGCGGTCAAGAAAATGACCAGCATGAACGCCGACAAGATTGGCATCCGCGATCGAGGGCGGTTAAAGGAAGGATTCGCCGCTGACGTCACGGTCTTCGATCAGGATCGCGTGATCGATCGCGCGACGTTCGAACAGCCGCACCAGTTCCCGGTCGGAATCAAGTACGTCATCGTCAACGGCGTCGTCACAGTCGACAACGAACGTCACACCGGCGCACTGGCCGGGCAAGTCATTTATGGGCCGGGCAAGCGGCCGCCGGGCAGCTCCCGATAACTCGCCGTCCGCGACTCGATCGATGGCGGCGGTGGCCAGAGAACCGTTGCTCCTCCGGGAGCCACCGCCGATTTCGTCGATCGACTCAGCTCTTCGGCATCTGCACTTTTCCACGCATGCTGCCGCCATCCTGAATGGCGAAACGCGGCGACGCGACGTCGCCAGTCACCGAGCCGGTCGATCGGATTTCGACCTTCTCCCCTGCGATGACGTTGCCGGTCACGCCTCCCATGATGACGACGTTCTTGGCAGAGATCTCCGCCTTGATGTCAGCATCGGGGCCTATAGTGAGCGTGTACTCCGTAAGCTTGACGCTGCCTTCCATGCGGCCGTACAGGGTCAGATCCTCCGAGCCGCTGAGCTCTCCCTTTATCATCACTGACTTGCCGAGATTCATGACGAGCTTGTCGGCAGCATCGCGCGCGATCGGCGACGGTGGCGGCGGACCCTGACGCGAGCCTGCCGCTGCATCCGCTTCATCTCGTTTCCACATGATCGTCTCCCAGATCGCAGGGGCTTCCGATGTGAGAGACACGATACTCGAAATCGGCTGGAGCGGAGTGACAAAAGCGACGAGCATCTCGAGGCGAGCTCATCATTCTCGACGCTAGCCGAGTTCGATCGGCGTTATGCATGACGACCGAAAGCGGACTGTCGTCTGGTGTCGCGCATCGCGATCGAGACAATGAGCGCGATTGCGATCATCGAAGAGAGATAGTAGGAAAACCAGACTTCGTGCCCGATCGATTTGAACCACAACGCGATGGATTCGGCCGGGCCGCCGAAAATCGACGTCGTGATCGCGTAAGGCAGGCCGACTCCAGTGGCTCGCACGGTGGTTGGGAACAGCTCGGCCTTCACCAGCGCGTTGACCGACGTGTAGCCGGCGACGATCAGCCACGCCGCCGCGATCAGCGCGAACGCCGCGCCGGCGCTCTTCGCCGATTGCAGCGAACGGAGCAACGGAATCGTGCACACCGTCCCCATCAGACCGAACCAGATTAGGAGCGGCTTCCGCCCGATCCTGTCGGAAAGCGCTCCGTAAATCGGCTGCAGGCACGCCGCAAACACCAGCGATCCCGCGCTGACCATCGTCGTTTGGTTGTCGCCCAACCCAACCGACAGCTTCAGGAACTTTTGCATGTACGTCGTATATGTATAAAACGCCGTTGTCCCTCCTGCCGTGAGCCCGACGACAATCAAGACCTCACGGGGATAGTTGAAGAGCGCCCGAAACGAACTGTCGCGCCTCTCCGACACCCTGGCCTCGATGAAGTCTTCCGTCTCGTGGAGACTCCTGCGCATTACGACGGCAATGATGGCGAGGAGAGCACCGATCGCAAACGGGATGCGCCAACCCCAGGCCCGCATTTGCGCCGGGGTCAGAAACAATTGCTGCAACACGAGCAGGACGAGGATGGCGCAGAGTTGACCGCCGATCAGCGTCACGTAATGAAAACTGACGTAGAAGCCACGGTGCTTGCCGTCGGCCACTTCCGCGAGGTAGGTGGCGCTGGCACCATACTCTCCCCCCAGGCTCAAGCCCTGGACGATGCGCGCCAGCCCCAGCAACACCGGCGCCGCAGCGCCGATCGAGGCATATGTTGGTGTGACCGCGATGACGAGGGACCCACAACACATCAGCAAGACTGAGAGCATCAGGGCGGTTCTTCGCCCATGATGGTCGGCGAGGTGCCCGAACAGCCAGCCGCCGATCGGCCGCATCACGAAGCCGATGGCAAACACGAGCGCGGCGTTCAGTTGCTGCAGGACCGGATCGTTGCCGGGAAAGAACGAATTGGCGAAATAGAGCGCGAAGGCGGTGTAGGCGTAAAAGTCGTACCACTCGACCAGATTGCCGATGGATCCGATGAAGATCGCTTTCAACCGGCGCCGAACGTCGGGCAAGCGGAGCGAGTCGGTGCCGCCCGCCACGTGATTCATGGCGAGCATCATACGATTGAAGCCATCAGATCCCGCGTCGGCCTTGACTCAGACGAATCGTGCGAAGCATCGTGCCCATTCTGGACAACCATCAGGTTTGAGAGTACAAGACAGCAGGTCGCTCCTGCGAAACGCTCTGGAGGGACGAATGAAGCCCAAGCTCGAGTACTTCTCTCACGGCCCGTATGTCGTCGAACTCCAGAGCAAGCTCAATGCCCTGATGCCCGACGTTCTGCCGCTGTTGAAGATCGATGGGACATACGGCGACAGCACGGTCGCACGGGTCAAACAGTTTCAGAAAAGTCGTGGACTGTTTCCCGATGGTCTCGTGGGCGCGAAGACCTGGGCGGCGATCGATGGGTTGCCGGGTACGTCGCCTGCCGCGTCGCCCGGCAAGTTTCCGCATTCCGCGCCACCATCGCCCCCTGCGGAAGCCCACGGCTCCCACGCGGCGCACCTCGTAGGTGAGCGGGCTTATCTGGGCGCTGCTCTCAGGTGTGACCAGGGCACCCACTTGAGTGTGTTCGTCCTGGCACCGGACACTCCGGCAACGGTGGCGGACAGCAAACCATGGGTCAACATCATGCCGTTCGGCCGGTGCAAATCTCTCAATCACCCCAATGCCGACCCGGAAGTCTGGGTTGATCCGGTCATGGGAGACGTGTCATTCACAACCGGTGAGACCAAACCCGGGACCTGGCCGATGTGCACGCTCGACATTTACTCACAGTGGCTGGGAAATTTCGGCAAGACGGCAGAAAGCCTAGAGTCTCGAGTGATCAACAAATCCGCGAAGTGCTTGTGCAAGTGCGGCGGCACCGTTCGATTCCTTTGAGCAGTTCAGGCGCACAGCTGTGCGCGAGTGTAGCGCTCGAGAAAGTCGCGATCGAATGAGCGCACTCTGGCAGGACGAGGATGGCGCAGAGCTGACCGCCGATCAGCGTCACGTAATGAAAACTGACGTAGAAGCCGCCTTACCGCAGCCGCTGGCATGGTCTCCTGCCTCGTGAGCGTGAACTGGCTACTCGTCGGCGCCTGGAGTCCCAGGCTGTCGCACGCTGTGAAGACGACGTCGAGTTGACCTGAAATTGACGTCGCCATTGCGGTGCCTGTCCCCTGTCCTGACACCAGGCAGTCTGGTACACCGGCAATCGCGCCGGCCTTCGAGACATAACGGAGTGACAGCTGCGTTCCGGTCACGGTGCCCGATAGGGTGCCCGTAAAAGTCAGGTCGCTCACGGCGGGTGACGTCGTGAGTGTCGCGGGCCCCGAAACCGTGTTACCGGTTTGAGTTGCCGACCACGTCAAGCGCAGCGCTCTTCCGCCCCCGGAGCCGGACCCGATGCTCCCCGACCACGTTCCGGAAAGGTCAATCGTCGTCGACGGTGTCATTGACTGACTGCCGCAACCCCACGCGATCAACGCCAGCAAAGGGAAGATGATACCGGCCGCGACCCGACGCCACGCCGGAGTCCGCCGACGCCGCATGAACATCCGCGTTGCAGGGGCCGACCCGACTTTGGCCGCTGTGAACATCCTTGCGTTCGCCCTTCCCTGTATAGGCCAAAAGACGACAGATTCTTTCAAGCCGGCTCCGCTCGGTCGCCGTCCGTCCTGTCCGGCTCCTCAGATCAGCAGCCGCAATCGCTCCCGGGCGGCCCATTCCTTCAGAAGCCGACGCGATTTTCCTGCGGCCGAACGATTACACCAGCCTCGCGCCTGGACGATCGCGCGTTTGTTCAGGTCCACTTCAATCGTCAGGACATGGCGAATCTTCGCACCTCGCCGGACGCGGAGCGACCAAATCCGGGATGCCCCTCGCCAACATCGACCTGCATAACTCGCCACGCAATGGTGGAGGGCGCTGCCCTCGATGCGGAGCTGTTCGCTATTGGTCAACTCCATGAGTTGCCACACCATTGGCGGTGCGGACGAGTCCTGACTTGGTTCCTCCAGGAACATAGGTCGCAGCGGTGACGGCGACCACGTGAACCCTCCAGTGGTGACGCCCAGCCCGCGATGCCACTCCTGCATCAATCGCAACACGGATCGGACGGTGCGCCCCTTCATCGAGAACGACGGCTGCGGCGGATCGCGCAGCACGATTCCATCGCGGGTTTCCACCGCGACACGTTCGTGCCGAATCGCCTGAAGGAAGTCGAGCAACGGCCCAACCTGGGCGACATCAATCGCCTGAGCATTCGCAATTAGAAATCTCCAGACTGTCCGCCAGAACGCGCCATGACGCAGATCCATGACCGCACGGGTTGCCACTACTGCGTCGACCAACTCGTCCGTCGCTCCGAGTGCGACCAGCTCCGCTCGCCGCATCGCGTGCTCGATCGAAAAGTGATCGCATGACCCGAGAAAGATGTGCTCCATCTTCCGGGACATGGCGATCGGCAGATCGAGCGACCGAAAGCTCGCGCCCCGACCGTGCGCAACGAACCATTCACGCTTTCTTTCGGCGTAGTCACCCTCCGCCGCGTGCCACGACGCTCCGAGAAACACCGGTATGACGTATGGACAGGTCAAGTGTTGTGCAAGAGACGCCACCGCCCGATGCCAGGACGCGGACGTGCCGCACCAATTCGACACCCGTCGAACATGCGCGTTCCTGAAGCGGGACAGATTCGCCAGCGCCTCGATGCCTTGATGCCGACCGTTTACGACCGGCGCGTCCAGGATCCGTGTGCCTCGATCGCGAGTGCAGCGCAACAGCTCACGAAATGTAGCCGACGCATCCGAGGCGAGACGCGAGTAGGCCTCACTAATCGCACGGTCAGTTTGTCGCTTGTGATGCCGAACGAACCGTTCAGCCGAAGACACGACGCCCTCCTTCGTTTCCAGAACGGGATCTGCTGATGTCGACCGCGGCCGCAGCCGTGCGATCGACGTGAGAGGCGGAACAGATGGATCACGCCCGGACGCGATTCAGTCCGCCACGCAGGCCCGCACTAGACGAGGGAGAAGAACATCGTGAAACGATCGTGAGGCTTCGGCAGGCGATTCGTCAAGGGACAGAAGTGTAATTATCCAGAGGAATCGCGGAACGGACGCCCGCTGTGGCGAGGCCGCAACTGACGCAACACGACCGACACACTCGCCATCCGCACGCGCCAAAACACCTGAAAAAGTGCGCCTGTGTGCCGGCATTTCCTTTGCGACACCTTTTCAAACAGCTGTGGAGGCGTCGCGAGGAGTCGGTGTGAACACATCCTAATTTCAGGAGACTGAAGGTATGCGGTCGTCGACGCTCGTCTTGATTCTTAGCCTCATGTTCGCCGGGGTCGCCTCGGCGCAACAGACCACTGGAACGATTACAGGCCGCGCGATCGATGCGCAAGGCCTGGCCGTGCCCGGCGCCACTGTTACCCTCACGGGACCGCAAGGCTCCAAGACCGCCACGACGGATGGCCAGGGGCGCTTTACGTTTCCTTACATCACGCCTGGAACCTACACGATCCGACTCGAGCTCCAGGGATTCAATGCGGTCGAGCGAAAAGACATCAACGTCAGCCTCGGACAGACTGTCGACTTGCCGTTGACGATGACGGTCGGCGCCCTGAGTGAAACCGTTGACGTGACCGCGTCCTCGCCCGTGATCGATCGAACATCGACGACCACCGGTGCGGTGATTTCGAGCGACCTGCTCGACCGCATTCCGGTGGGACGGCGCGTGAGTGACACGCTGTACCTCGCGCCCGGCGTCAGCAGCGGCGGGACCGTGGGCCAGGCGAACCCCTCGATGTCGGGAGCGTCCGGCCTGGAGAATCAGTACGTGATCGACGGCGTCAACGTCACCAACCAGGGATATGGCGCGCTCGGCTCGTACTCAATCGTGTTTGGCTCGCTCGGCAACGCCACACCGTTCGATTTCATCAAGGATGTCCAGGTGAAGACCGGCGGCTACGAAGCCGAGTTCGGACAGTCGAGTGGCGGAGTGGTCAACGTCATCACGAAGAGCGGCAGCAATGCGATCAAAGGATCGGCGTTCTATTACGATCGCCCGAGCGGCCTTGAAGGCACCTGGACCGAAGTGCAGACACCGAACGGCACGGTCCAGACGACGGGGTCTCGGAGCTACGACGGCGGCGCGGAGGGAGGCGGACCCCTTCTGAAGGATCGCGTGTTCTTCTTCGGCGCCATCGATCCGTCGCGCGACATCCGCACGTTTCAGGCGCCCCAGGGCTTCCCGCTCCTGAGCCTGGGCGACATAGACCGCACGAGAGACAGCGTGACCTACGCCGCGAAAGGAACGATGCAGTTCACCAGCGGTCACCGAATCGACGTATCGTTCTTTGGCGATCCATCGAACGGGATCAACGGCCCGCAGCGTGGCGACGCGCTGCTCAATGAGACGACGGCAGGGTTCAGCTCCCTCACCTACGGCGGGCACAACCAGACCGTCCGCTACGACGGCGCCGTTCGGCCGAACTGGTTGCTCGAAGCGTATGTCGCACACGCGCTGAACAACATCGCGGAGACGCCGTCGGTGGAGGCCTGGGAGGTGACTGACAGAACCGTGACGCCGAACGTCACGACCGGCGGGATCGGGTTCTACGAAGCCGGTAATCGAAGTCAGAGTGAACAGTACGCAATCAAGGGGACGAATTTCATCGGTGGTCACCAGATCAGGTACGGGTATGAATTTGACCACTCGAACTGGGATCAGCTGAACAGCTATACCGGGCCGACGTTCACCGCGCCGAACGGGCAACTGACCGCAACCGGTGCAACCGTGGAGGTCATCCCCGACGACACCTACGGCCAGATCTACCGTGTCGACCGCGCGCGATTTACGCCCGGTCCGACGACGACGCAGAATTATCAGTCGTTCTTCGTGCAGGACACGTGGCAGGTCGGCAAGCTGACCGTCAATCCCGGCCTGCGCTACGAGCAGCAAACGCTGAATGGAAACGTCATTTCCAACTTCACGCTGAAGAACAACTGGGCACCGCGTATCGGCGCAACCTACGCGCCTGACGGCAAGACGAAGGTCTACGGCAACTGGGGTCGCTTCTATGCGCGAATGCCGAACGATCTGGCGGCGCGCTCGCTTTCGTCCGAACTGACGGTGACGCGCGGTGATTACTTCGACGCCGGGCTCACACAGCCGGTGCCCGATGGCACGCTCGCCGGCGGACAGACGACCCATCTCGTGCTCTCAGGCGGCACCGCGGGCGACACGATCGATCCAAACGCGAAGATGTCGTACGTGGACGAATTCGTTGTTGGACTGGACCGTGAAGTGCTGCCGCATACGAGCGTCGGATTCAACTACATCCACCGCAATACCGGCCGCGTGCTCGAGGACGTGGCCAACTGTCCGATGGCGGCATACTTCGAGGACGCCACTTCGGGTATTTGTAAGAATGTGTCGTACATCCTGACGAATCCGACCAGCGCGACGGCGATCAATCCCGACGTCATCGCCGCAGATCCGAGTTTCGCTGATGTCGCCTTCGCCGATCCCAGACACGTCTACGACGCCGTGGAACTCACCTGGAATACCCGGTTCGCAAACAACTGGTCGGCGCTGGCGTCCTATCGATGGTCGCGCCTGCGCGGCAACTTCGAGGGCTTCTACCGCGACGACAACGGCCAGTCGGATCCCGGGATTTCTTCCTTGTATGACTTCCCGCAAAATGACCCGACATATACTTCGGCTGGCGTGCCGCAGTTTGGCTTCGACGGGGACATCCGGTTCCTTGGCGACCCCAACGGGATTCTTCCGCTCGATCGGCCACAGCAGTTCAAGGTTTACGGTCAGTATCTGTGGCACGAACTCAACCTTGGTCTCGCCTTGTTTGCGGGATCAGGGGCGCCGTTGACCCCGCTCACCACCAATCCCGCGTATGGCAACGGTGGTGAAATTCCGACTGCCGCCCGCGGCAGCGGCATTCAGACGGTGGATGGATTCAAGACCCGGACGCCGTTCCAGAGGCAGCTCGACTTTCAGGCCGCGTACGACTGGAAGCTTGGAGGCGATCGGCGCGTAACGCTGCTCGCCGACATTTTCAATCTGTTCGATCAACAGATCGTGCAGAACTACGACACGTTTACGTCGCTGACGTTCGGCGCCGGGGCGAACCCCAACTTCGGTCAACCCACGTCGCAGATCCTGTCCGGTCCGCAGATTCAAGCGCCGAGGCAGATCAGAATCGGCGCCCGGTTCTCGTTCTGAGGCGGGCGCTGCTGCAGCCCGCCTACACGCGAGTTCGCGGGGTCCATTGGAGACCCCGCGGCGCTCGCGTGGCCGACGAGAGAGGGAACGGAGAAGATTGACCTTCGTTCGTTCTTCGCTAGCTCCGTTCCTTCGTCGTGAATCTTTTCCGTTGCCTCCGCAGTCTTCCAGGCATCACTGCTTCAATTCGATTCGCAGGATGTGCCCCTCCGTCTTGCCAACGTTCTCGACCGTGTGGATCACGGCATCGCTCCAGGCAAACGTCCCCGCCTTCCTCTGATTGACCACCGGCGGTTTTCCATCGACGGTCACCTTCGCGTCCCAATCGGTGAAGTAGACGCTCAGTCCGTGTGGATGGCGATGCCGTGGTTCAGTTTTGCCAGGCGGGACGTGGACGTCGAGAATGCGGACGAACGCGTTCTCGAGCGCAATGCGGTGACTGTCGGACGCGACGCGCACCGGGTCGAGCGCGTCGCCGGTCGGCTGTTGACGGACAAAACCGGTTCCGATGATGAGAATCGCGCCGGCGGCGAGCAGCACACGTGTCCTGGTCACGATAGCCTCCTCCAAGTTTCTGAAATGCCTTCAAACCGAGTGACACGGGGCGAACGAGAGGCGCGCGAGCGTCGTCGTGATCGCGCGAAGGCGGCCGTGCGGAGTGATTATGGCGCAATAGTCCGAGCTCGACGGGGCGGATCGGGGATTCCGCCCTCCTCTTCCGAGTCGCCTCGCGACACGGTTCAACACTTCGTCCGCGAGGCGGTCAGGAAACTCGCAGCGCTTTCGCCAGAAGTAGCCTTCACGTAAAGTCGCGAACGGTGCTTATGTTTGACTGCGTGCCACGACGTGCACGATGATGGCGCGGTTGGCAGCGATGAGCTGGCCACCAATTGTGACCCAGCAGATTCCAACCGGGGCTACGACGAGTTCGTCCACGCCCTGCTGAACGGCACTGCCTACGCCAACGTCCATACGACGGCATCGCCTGGCGGTGAAATTCGCGGGCAGATCCGGGTTGATCGTGACAACGGTCAGGGCAACGACGGTCGCGATCGATGATCGACTGAAAACGTCAGGTCTGAGCCAAAGGGCCCGCGAGGTTCGCGGGCCCTTTGCTTTTGCGACTGCTTTCTATGCCAGGGCCTTGCCGTACAGCGCGAGCAGCCGGCTCCACGCCTTCTCGGCCTGCGGCTCGTTGTAGACACCGGAGTCAGGCGGACACCATCCGTGCGCGGCGCCTTCGTACACCTCGATTTCCGCCGGCAGGTTCGCCTTGGCGAATGTCTCCTTGAGCACGTCCTTCTCTTTGGGCGACCGCTGGTCGTCGTTCGACGCGATCGCGATCAGGAATTGCGCGTGCGTCTTCGCGGCCTGAATGTGCGGGCTGTTTGGTGTATCGTTCACGAGCCCGCCGCCATGAAATGATGCGACGGCGCCTACACGGTCTGGCGCCGCGGCCGCCGTGCGAAACGCGATCGGGCCCCCCATGCAATACCCCTGAGTCCCGACTTTTCGATTCTTCGCGACCGACGGCTGCTGATCCAGCCATCCAATGAACGCCTTCGCATCGGTCATCTGCGTCGTCTCGGTCAGGCCCTGCGCGAGCGGCCGCACATCGGCGATTGGTGTCGCCGCGCCGTTCGGTGCCGTGGGAGCTTTCTTCGCACGGTAGAACGGGTTCACGACCAGAACCGAATAGCCGGATTCCGCGAGCCGCTTCCCCATCTGCCGGAACGCGGGCCGTAAGCCGAAGATGTCTGGCCATACGAGCACAGCGGCGGCGGTGCCGCTCGCCGGGTGCACGAAATAGCAGTCGGCGGTGCCGTCGGGCGTCTTGATCTCGACATCTGATTCCGTGACCGCCACCGCGTTCGCGACCCGTGGCAACATCATCGTGAGACCTGCTCCAACCAGCACACCGAACTGTCGACGCGTCACCAATCCGCGCGCTTCATAGTCGAGTCGGTCCTGCTCAAAATGATCCTGATCGCACATGTTTGCTCCTTGATTATCCGAGAGTTCGCCCCTCGGCACGCCTCCGCTGAAGCTTCGGCGATGTCCGCCGTAGCCTTGGCGAAGGCGGAACTCCCTCACGCGCTCTCTCGCGAGCCGCTTCGCCGACTCGCTTCGCTGCGCTCGCTCGCGTCCTTTCGCGCCCACCCTTGCAGCAGACTCGACGAGTATATTGAACTCCCAAAACTGCTGTCGCGTACCGTCAAAAGGCCTGACCGATGCTGAAGTAGAACCGGCTGCGCTTTTCGCCCGGACGCGGGTCGAGCACCCAGCCATAGTCGGTCCGGAGGAGAACCCATGGCGTCCGGAGACGAATGCCGACGCCGCCCGACTCGCGAAGATCGGTAAAAGTGAAATCCTTGATGGCCGGGAACACGTTCCCGATATCGACGAACAGCACCCCATCGACGATGCGTACGAGCGGCATCCGAAGCTCGTTGTTGATCACCAAAGACGCAGTGCCGCCGGCCGGAACGTTGTCGACACCAACAGGACCAACCGCATTCTGCTCGAAGCCGCGCAGGGTCGTGCTCCCGCCCGCGTAGAAACGTTCGCTCGTCGGCACCTCGCCACCCAGACCATGCGCCAGACCGACCCGAAGGCCGGTCGCAAACACCAGCCGTGGCCGCAGGATTTCGTTGGTGAAAGGTTTCGGCCGTTCAGGACGCAACGGGAAATAATGGAAGTACTGGCCGTAATACTTCACGTACGGGCGGTCGGAGCCAAGCCAGCTCGGGGAATACGCGAACGCCTGCGAGAGGAATGTCCCTTTCGCAGCGTCGAGCACTTCGTCGCGCGTTTCACGCGTGAGGGTGCTCGTCAGCGGCGTGACCCGCACGGTTTCTGTCGCGCCGACACCGAGCGACGGCTCGAGCGTCGTGGCTAATTCGTACCGGTAACCGTAGCTCCACACGTAGAACTTGCGGAACTGTGCTTCCTGCTGAACCGACGCCCCCTGGCGGCTGATGTCGAACGGATCGGTCTGTTCCGTTGGCGGGTTGAGGTCCTGGCGGAAATAGACGCTGCCGGTCGTCTTCCGCGGCCAGGACCGCAGCGACGGTTGGCTCATATAGATGCGTGCTTCGTGGATCTCGCTGTCGTATCGGCCCTGCGCGCCAAGGACGCGGGCTTTCCCCAACGAATTGTGGATTGAAAAATCCAGGATTCCGCCGAGCCCACCTTCAGTGTCGTACGACAAGCCGTATCGCAGCTGCACCGGCTGGACTTCACGTACCGACACAGTCAGATGGACAGGCTTCTGATCGTGGCTTGCCGCATCCTCGGCGTTGGCGTCATCGGGAGCAGACGTGGGGGCCTCCGCGCCGACCTCTCCCCGAGTGATGTCCGCGATCGAGAACGCGCCCGTGCTGTAGAGATTCTTCCGCGAACGGGCCAGCATGGCGAGATCGAGCGGCTGCAGCGGCGACAGTTCGATCTGGCCGCGAACGAGACGTTCGCTCGTCTTTCGGTTGCCTTCGACCGTAATGTTCGCGACCACGCTTTGTCGGCCTTCGACAATCGTGAAGGCGACATCAACGCTGGCACTGGTTCGATCGATCGCGAGCGCGTACTCCGATCGCATATCGTTGTAGCCCTTGCGCCAGTAGAGATCGCGGATCCGCTCGAGCGAGTGCTCGGCCGCTGCGGCCACGAAGGGGCTGCCGGAAACGAGGGACAGTCGCCCAATGATGTCCGCAGAGGGATAGGTCGTGTTCCCGCTGACGGTGACAGACCTGGCGAGAAAGCGTCGACCTTCGCGAACGGGAAGAACAACACGGGCCGTCGTCCCCTGAAAATCAAAACGAGGTGCGTCGATCTCCGCCGCCAGATACCCTTGGTCGTGATAATAGCGCTGTAGCAGCGCCGTTACGGCCGATGGATCGGTGAACAGCTGGCGTTCCAGCCGCTGCTGCTCAACGATCTTGTCCAATCGACCGGGATCGATCCCTGCGACACCTTCGTATGCGACGATCACCCTGTCGTACTGCGGCCCTGGCTGAACACGAAAGGTCACCCGCCGCCGGTCGCCGGCGTCTTCGACGGTGTATTCGGCGCTCGGTTGCAGGTACTTATCCCCCATCAGCCATTCTTTCAGCACCCGAACGCTGTCGTTGCCTCGTTGCTTATCGAACACGCCCTGCTGCCAGGTCGCCCGAACCTGCTGCTGAATTTTCGACGGCGGGGTGATCCCTTCGAAACGCAGTTCGACGAGCGGACCGCTTGCGACACGCAGCGCCAGATTGGCCGCATCGCTGACGACGTGGCGATCCAGGCGCACGCGCGATTGCAGATAGCCCGCTTCGAGATAGCGCTCTTCGATGCGCTCGAGGCCGGCGCGGGCGGCAAAGAATTCGTACGGCTCCCCGATCTTCAGTTTGAAAAGCTTGCGCAGCGTGGCTTCGTCAAGTCCGTTGTCTGACGTCACCGTGAGGGTCTGGATGGTCGGCCGGTGCCGCAGTTCGCGTCTCGGAGCCGGATCGCCGCCAAAGCGCAGGTCGTGGCGGAAGTCGACCCGATAGCTGTCGTCATCGCGTTCGCGCACACCACGCATCTGGAACCGCCGGCTGACGTCATACTCCGCGACCCAGATCTGATCGTTGCTATCTGCCAGGTTCGTCGAGTAAATGAGCTTCACCTGGTCGGTCACGTTCTGCCCGACGGTCAGGCGCGCGGTGGGATCCGTCTCGTTCGCGATCAGCACCGGCTCTATCCGTACTTCGCTGATTCCCGTCGCCCGTTCGAGTCCTTTCCCGAACCTCGAGCCGACGCGGCCGGTGAGATACGTCAAGGCCTGCACGCGAGCGACTTCAGATTCTTCGCCCCGCATTTCGTCAACGGTGCGCCCGGTCACGAGCAGCGCCATGATGTCTGGCTCCGCCAGCGGCGGCTCCGACGTCCAGCTCGCATCGGTCTTCCCTGGCGTGCCGGCGATGGCAATCCTGACGTCGTAATTGCTCGCTTTGGTGTTCAGCGCCAGGTCGACCGACGGGACGATCCGGCGATCGTCGACGAAGGTGATCACGCCACGCTCCACTTCGTAGCGGCGCGCGTTCAGCGTGATCTGGCCTCCTTCGGCAAGCGTCATTCGGCCGGTGAGCCCGGGCTCGTACGGCGTCCCGACGATATGAAGGTCCGCGTCGATCTCGGCGCGCGCCAGATTGTTATCGATTGTGACCGGCGCCGCCGTTTTAACGCTGATGTTGAACCGCACTCGCTCGAGCAGGGAATCTCGTGTTGCGGTGAGATCCAGCGTTCGGGGTGCCTCGATTGCCGCGAACAGCCCTTCATTGAGATTGATATCCGTAGTGAGACCCGCCTCCTTGATCGTGACCTGCCCGCCAACCAGAAACTCTTCCCCTCGACGGTTCACGCGGATGGCCGCATCCGACAGGCTGCGCAATGCCAGCGGAGCGTCGTAGGCAACGTCATTGGCGGACAGCCGCAAATCGATGTCGCTGATGGTTCCGTTACCGAGCGTCAAGCTGCCCGATCCGTCGAGGGCGCCACCGTTTACCTCGCCCGTGAGCCGGGCCAGCTCGATTCGATGACCGGCCAGGTTGACGTGCGCGTTGACGCCGACCGCGGCGACATTGAGGTCGTCGCTCGCGACGGTTGCCTCCTCGAGATCGAAGGTGCCGTTGAGTGCCGGCTGCGTCAACGTTCCAAGCGCCGACACCTTCCACAGCGCCATGCCATCGGCGCGAATTCCTGGTGTCAGTGCCGACAGTGCCGCTACCTGGAGGTTGCCGTCGACGTTCACGTCGACCGCCCGCTCGCCAAGGAGGCCGATAGTCCCCTCGGCTCGCACGGATCCTGCCGACCCCGAGAGGGCGAAACGCTCCACCGTTGCCTTGCCCGAATCGATGCGGATCCTCGACGTTTCCTGCTGGCTGAGGGCGAACCGCTTGAACGACAGCTCGAGCTGAGGAAACGCGATGGACCCGTTGAGGGTGGCGAGATCACCAGGGGCGGCTGAGGCGACGATGTCCGCTCCGATTCGCCCGGCGAGTCCTGGCGGTGCGCCCGGAAGCGTCACTGGATCGAGGTTTCGTATTGATGCCTTGAATGTGGCGGGCCCGACCCTTCGGGAGATCTCGACCGGCAGCGGTGGAAGCACCTCGAGAGGAAGGGTGCCCGATGCCTCGATCGTCGCGGTCCCCCATTGGCTCGTCAGCTGTTCGATCTCCACCGCGCCGTCGCCAATTCTCGCGCGCAGCTGAATATTCGAAGCGGCCGGCTGCAGCTGCGGCGCCGAAAGCATGCCGTTTTCAACCGTCAGGTTGAGATCCGGAACAATCGATTGCAATGTGCCGTGGACCGAACCCGTCAGGCTGGCAGCACCCTCGCCGGTGAACTTCATGTTTGAGGGCAGCAATCGGGCCAGCGTCGTCAGATTGGCTCGTGCTTCGACTGCCAGGTCGCCGGTTCCAGCGCTCGCTGTAAGCGGCAGTGTCCCGCTTACAGCAAGCGAGGAGTCGCGCGCTGTCACCTCGACACGGTCGACGGTGAGACGCTGATTCTCGTATTGCAGGTCACGTGGGCTCGTCACGCTGAATGGCTGTCCGTTCCATGACCCTGCCAGTGCTTCGATGCTCGCTGTCGCGCGTCCTCGGACGGGCTCGACGAGATCGCCGGAGGCGTGGACAGTGCCGCGCAGGCGCCCCTCGAGCATCGTGACCACACCCAACGGTAGCGTCGCGAGGTCGAGATCGTTGGCACGCACCGTGAGCGTTGTCGGCCACGGCCGAGCGAGCCCTATCAGCGCGTTGGCGTCGAGCTTGAAACGCTCTGACGCCGCGGTCACGGTCGCCTGATTGTTTGCGGCGGTCGCCGCGATGACGATTCGGCCCAGCTCTGTAACCGATGGCGCAGGTCCGTTCGGATCTGGAGAGCGTTCCTGGAGACTGTCCATCTCGAGCGAATCGGCGTTGAAGTGCAGCGCGCCCGATGGCGAGCTGACGGTGCCCGCTCCCTTCCCCGAAATCTGAACATTGCCGCGGAACCGCCGTCCGTCTGGCAACGTGAACCCGAGAAGTCGAACGTTCTCCGATTGAACGTCATACGTGTAGCTGCTTCGATCGAAGTCGTAGGACCCGTTGCCGTTGACTTGGCCCTGACTTCTCTCCTGCGGCTTATCGATGACCAAACGCGAAACCGCGAGCTGGCGATTCGTGAGCGTTGCCTCCGCGGTCAACGATCCAAACAGTTCGCCAAATGCCGTCATGTCTGCGCCGTGCAAACTCAGGCCGGCCTGGGGACGCGCGATGGTGCCGCGAATGGTGCCGCTGACATTGATCCGGCCGGATACCGGGATCGCCCGCAACTGAGTCGCCTGAACCAATGGCTGCAAGTCCGCAGCGTCAGCAGTCATCGCCAGATCGAGTGGTTGCGTGCCGGTTAATCCAACCGTACCGATCAGGGCAGCTCGGGCGCCGCGCCAGCTCCCCTCACCGCGAGTGATCGATACCGCGGCCGGCGTCGCGGTCAGATCGGCAGCGATCTGAACTCCATGCGCTTCGCCCACCGACAGCGCTGGTGCGCTGACGGTCATCAATGCGGTCGGCGTCTCGAGGGTCCCGCCGAGTCGGGCGTCCACGGTCGCCTCGCCTCTGACCAGCGACGGCACGAACGACCCGGGCGTGCGTCCGAGAAACGATTCCGTGCTGCGGGCGGCGGGCGCGAGGTCAGGTGCGTGTGCTCGGAGCGCGCCAACAAGACGACCACCAACGTCAACCTGCAGCCGGCCGTCCAGGTGCGTGCCCGCAACGACGATCTGCCGCGCATCAACAACGACGGTTCCGTCCTTGCCTCGCGCCGACAGTCGACCGCCCAGCGGCAGCACTTTCGGCGCGGCCGACGTCGGCGTCAAGGTCACCGCTCCGGTGCCGGACCCAGTGCGGTATTCGAGCCCCGGCCATTGCGCGTCGATCGCCCCATTCAGCCGTGTACCGACGACATGCGCCGCGTTCAGTCCGCGGAGAACGGCGGCAAGGTCGATATTGGTGAGCTCCGCGTGCAGTTGCGATCGGCCATTCCGCCCGACGCCAAGATCGCCTGTCGCCATCATCCGGCCCCACGGCGCGTCGGTACGCGCCGTCACGTGGGCGCGCTGAGCTGACGAGTCGTAGGCCGCGCGCACTTCCAGCTCGCCTCCCCGGAGCGATCGAAACTGAAGGTCCGAAGCGGACGCGAGCGCCTCGAGAGCCAGCGCAGATAACGGGCCCTTCGCTGTCGCCTCTACGGTCATCATTCCCATGACCGGATCGGGCATGTCGACAAATGCCGCGACTCGGGAGACATCGACATTCCCGTGCCCCGTGACTTCCAGTTGCGGGGTGTCGAACCCGCGCAGCGCGCCGCCGAGATCGACGCGTGAGCCAGCGGCATCGAGTCGCACGCGATCGATTCTCAGATCGTCATGGCCTAAATCCAGAACTCCGGACACTCGATCGATAGCGTCGACGTGCTTTCCGACCTGCACGTGACCGTGCTCGCCCTCGAATCTGACCTGATGGCGATTGGTCAGCGCGCTGCCCCTCACCTCGATCGCCGACACCGGGACGGCGAGAGCGACCTGGTGCACGCGATTCACGTAGCGAAGGTGGGTGTTCGAGATCAGTAGATGGTTGACGAGGTAGTCGGGAAGCTTCCGTGACGCGGTCGGACCGGAGGGCGGTCGCGGGAGGTTGTCCCGGCCGTCCTCATCGACGACATATTGAACGTCGGCACCGTCCACCACCCCCGACTGCACAACGGAGCGCCCGCGGAGTAGTTGGGTGAGGCTCAAATCGAGCTGGACGTGTCCGATGGTTGCAAACGCTGGCAGGCCCGCCGCGTCGGCAGCGCGGACGCGGACATTCCGCGCGTCGATCGAGAGCGTGAAGAGGTTGTAGCGCAGCGAATCCGTCTGCAGGTCGATGCGCCGGGAAGCCAGGAACGCGGTGAGCCGATCGAGTGCAAACTTACGCGCTGGACCTGTTTGAAGTACTAGGAGCAACAGGAAGACGAGCAAGCACGGGCCACCCGCGAAGATAGCGAACCTCCGAATCACGCGCCGCGCTCTGGGCGGCGGGGGATTCGATTCCATTCCCGGCCCTCGTGTCACCGCGAACCCTATAGAAGGTCATCGTCGCACCTTTCGATGGGTCCAGGCAAAGCCGATTCGCCCTGCCTTGCATTGCCCGAAGTAGCAGCTCGCCGTCCATCCAACCGTCACTCTCGCGACGATTACCGAATTCTGCTTGATTCGAGCACCACGCACGGAGAGGATTGAAGTGAACGTTCCCGCGAATTAGACCGTGTGTTCGAAGTGAGAGCTGCCGCATGCATCGCGCTCCAGAATGTCATCGGTTTGCGTGCCGAGTTCTCCTCGCGGCTGCGTGCGTCGTTCTCCTCGTGCCGTCCGCTCGCGGCCAGATCCGGCCCAATCCGGCGGCATTGACCAATGCGCCAACGGCGCTCATCGCTCGGCTACGGGCTGACCCGTTCACGTACTTCCGATTCGTCAATCGCGCGTGGACATCGCGCGTCTGCGACGCGTTCGCGGACGTCCAGAACGCGCCAATTGTGCGGCTTCACGGCGACGCGCACATCGAACAGTACGCCATTACCAAGGACGCATCGGGCCTCGACGATTTCGACGAGTCGGCTCGCGGGCCGGGCTTTGTCGACATCGTTCGATTCCTGGGCTCAATTGATCTGGCGACACGTCAACGCCATTGGACCGCAGATCGAGACCGGCTCTGGAGCCGGTTTCTCGAGGGCTACCGTCAGGGTTTGTCCAATCAAGGTTCTCGACCTGCCGAGCCAGACATCGTGCGGCGACTGCGCGCACAGGCCCCTCTCACCCGCGCCGCGTTTCTCGCCTGGGGTGAGACGCAGATGCAGCCGATGGATGAAGCCATCCGGAAATCGGTGATCGCGGGGATGGCGGCGTTCGATCGGTTCATGCGGCGCGAGCGTCCGGATCTGCCGCCCGGATACTTTACCGTCACGCGCGCCGGATGGCTTCGTATCGGCGTGGGCAGCGCCGGCGTCAGTAAGATCTTGATCCGTGTGCAAGGTCCGACAGCCGACGCCGCAGATGACGTCCTTCTCGAAGCGAAGGAAGCTGTGAATCTCGACGGCATCTCCTGCCTCGAGCGACCGATGACACCCGCCGCGGTTCGAGTGATTGACGGCGCCCGGCAACTCGGTCGCCTGAAGCACGAGATCCTTGCCGTAGGCCCGACGATATTGATCCCGGAGGTCGCACCCCGCGCGGAACACTGGTTGGAATGGTGGGTTTCGAGTTGGGAGCCGTCCTACCGCGAAGTTCGTCTCACCGATCTCCGCTCGGTCAAGGATCTCGCGGATATCGCGTACGATTCCGGCGTGCAGCTCGGCGCCAAAGAGCCCGTCGACTCGGCAGCCCGGACGCTGGCACTGTCGTGGGTGGTCACGCTGGACAACCGGCTGCGGAAAGAAACCTCCGCGATGGTCGAGGAATTGCTCGCCGGATGGCGGGAATTCGGACGCCAGTGAAGACCAATGCGCCGGCCGATCGATGCTACCTGGTAACGATGACCAGCTGCCGCTTGACCTGATAGCCGTCGCTGCCGGACGCGGTCAGTTCATACGTCGTCGTGCGGGCCGGAGTGACGCGAAGACACGTCAGCGCGCTCGCCGGCTTGACGTCACCGACACCAGGGTCGATGCGGGCATGCATAGCCCCGCTCGTCGCATAGCAGAGAGCGGTGGATCCGCCGGTCGCGATCGAGCCGGGCCGCGGACTGAAAATCAGGATGCTCGCCCGCTCGGTCGTCGGTCCGCGCGGCGTCGACCCATTGAGACCCACGCGAACGAGCACGGTCTGGCGCACGCTGTCTCCCCCTGCCGTCCGCGCCGTCAGCGTGTAGGTCGTCGTCTCCGAGGGTGCGGCTCGCACGCAGTTCCGTTGACGTGGGTCTACTTCGCCAATGTCCGGATCGATTCGCACGCCTGCACCATTGGCCACTTCATAGCAGAGACCGAGGGACTCTCCTGCGGTGATGACGTCAGGAAAAGCCGTAAATCTCAGCACACTCGCCGCAGGCGCCGCTCGAACCGGTTGCGGCGGAATCTCGATATCAGTGGTTGGCACTGCGAGGCTGCTCTGAAGAACGGGACGGCTGCCGGAGACGTTCAGATCTGTCCACGACAGCCCAGAGCGGCTGGCCAGGAATCCCAGTCCCCCCAGGATGATGAACAGCAAGACGACGAATAACGGCGCGGCGGAGGTTTTCCTGTTGGCGATGACAACCGGCGACGGAACTGCGTCTCGAAGCGGCAACGAATCAAATTCCGGCACCGCCGCGGCTACGGGCGTGGACACCGGGCGGCGTGAAGCGATAGCGATGGGGGCCAGCACAAAACTGAGATTTCGCCGGCTTGCGGCGATAGCATCATCGTCGTCCAGCGTCTCGCGCAGCTTCAGCGCCCGGCTCAATGAGGTTCGCGCGATCCCGGCATCGCCCAGACAGAGGGCGCGCGTTCCAATCTCGTGCAGCGCCCAGGCTTCCGCCGATCGATCCTTCATCGCCTTTGCGGCGGTCAGACACCGGTCGAGGGTAATCGCCCACGCACCCCATCGCGCGCCAGCCACCAGCGCTGCCTCGATCAGCCGGCCGAGGTGAAGCACTTCGCCCCATCTCTGCATCTCAACCGCGCACTGCTGGACGCGCAACAACGCGTCCGATTCCTCCAGCAGCGCGTTCGGGGTGCGACGGTAGCGCTCGGCCCATGCGGTGAAATAGGTGATCGCGCGATTCACCCACGGCCTCAGGTCCTCGGTTCGACGCAGCTGGTCGGCGACACCGTCGGCGAGTCGATGCCGCGACTGGCTCCGAACAACGAGTCCCTCGCGAACCAGCGCGGCCAGCGATGGTTCGACGTCGATGACTTCGGCCAGGCCGGCAATGTGTTGAACCGGCAGCGAGACGATGGAGAGCGCCGCCAGCACGCGCCGCTGTTTGTCGTCCGTGGATGTCAACAGCTCGGTGATCAGCTTGTCCGGCAGGACGTCGCGCGCGACCACGTCGATCGCGATTCCACGATCGCGAATGAGGGCTGCGACCTGGCGAATGCGAAGCGGATGTCCTTCAACGCTTCCACAGACATCAGCGGCAAGCGATCGCTCGGGTGGGCTGAGCGGCCGCCCAACTTCGCGTTCAAGCAGCAGGATTGCTTCAGTCGCAGCAAGGCCGTGAAGCACAACACTCCGCACCTCGCCGAGCAAGCACCGCTCGCGCGTCGCCAGCGCCAACGCCGATCGCGGCGCAACGTCGAGCAGTTGCTCCATCTCGTTCCGGGCAAGCTGCACATCGTCGAGGAGGATCAGTGCCTGCTTGTCCTCGAGCCCGCGGCGGATTTCCGCCGTGGTCGGCTTCGAGACCTGACCGCTTTCGTAGAAGGCTTCGAAGATCAGCTGAAGGATGTCAGCGGACGACTGACCTCGCGCCGAGATGTAGATGACACCGTCGACGAACGCCGCCGCTCCCGAATGATGCGCAAGCTGGTGGAGAAACGCCGTCTTACCGACGCCGCGTTCGCCACTGACTTCAATGGACAGGCCGGCATCGACGGCGGACAGCGCGTCACTCAGTTCCTGCTGATGCCCCAGAAAACCACGAGTCAGGCCCGGACGCTGGAGGATTGGGGTGGCACGCGCGCGACTGTGTGATCCAGTCTGAGCCGCTTCCTCGACGACACCGCCAAATGCCTGGCCGACATGAATGACATAGCGGCCGACGAGGATTTGAGCGGCAATCGCGCTGTACAGGGAGGATGACGCACCCGGTGCGTTGGCCTCATCGGCCGGCGCATCCAAGGGCCGATCGGACCCGTCGAGGTTGAGCTTCGTGATCATGCCCGGCAGAATCCACGCCTGAGCCAGTGATGCTCCCCATAATACGATGAAAGCAAAGCAAATAGGGGATTTACGCTATTGGCTCTCCAAACGGATGAGCCGGAGCGATAGACGATCGCGTTCAGATGAAACGAGGCGGGTCGAGCTGAGTGAGTTGATTTCAAGCGTGTCGCGCAGCCGTCGTGAGCTGCGCTGCACGCTTTATCGGATCCAGCGGCTCACTGCTTCTCAGGAAAGAGCAAGACCTTCACGTAGCGATTCATGTCGAGATACGTCCGCGCGGCCTCACGCAGAAGCGCCGGCGTCAGCTGATCGTAAATCGCCCGCAGGCTGGTCGGATCGGGAATCGGCTCGTCGTACTGGTAGGCGTACGAGAGCTGGTTCAACGCAAAGCCGTTCTCTCGGCTGTCGGTTTCGAGATCCCGCCGGAGCGCCGCCTGCACGTCGGCGACCTGCCCGACTCCAGGCCCATTCGTCTTCAGGTCGTCGACGACCCTGAACAGTGCTTTGACGAGATCCTGCGTCCGGGCCGGATCGCAGGCGAAAGTGATCGTCACCTGGTATTCCTCGGTCGGTCGTTTGGTGAACTCGGGAACGACGCTGACACCGTAGGTGCCGCCGAGATCCTCGCGCAATACTCGCTGCAGGTTGCCGCCGAGCGTGTTTGCCATCGCGCGGACGATGATGCGGTTCTTGTCGTTGTTCTGGAACGGTCCGCTGAACACGACGCCGACTTCGCTCTTCGGTGTATTCCCCTTGGTGACTTCCTTCTCGACGACACCCGATGGCGGGCGGATGCCGACGTCTCGTCCGGCCTCCTTACGGTTCAATGCGGGAAGGCTGCCCAGGTACTTCTCGACGAGCGGCTTGATCGTCGGCAGATCGAAGCTGCCAACAAACACGAACGTGAAGTCGCTGGCATCCGCGAACCGCTCTTTGTAGAACCTCAGAGACTTGTCGAGATTCATCTGCTGAACCAGTTCCGGGCTCATCGGCCGCGCTCGTAAGTGGTTCTGCGTCACCGCCGCGTTCAGGACATCCTCGAATACCGCGTCGGGTTGTGCCTGTCGATTCGCCAGGGCGGCGGTCAACTGGCCGGTCGTAGCGCGGAACGCTTCGGCATCTGCGCGCGGCTGCGTGAAGCGCAGGTAGATCAACTGGAACATCGTTTCGAGATCGCGCCGCAGCGCGCGACCGTTCATGCCTTCGTACATCTCACCGATGTCGGGCCGCACGACCGCCACCTTACCCGCCAGTTTCTTGCTCAGATCGATCGCGCTCAGCGTCCCGAGTCCTCCCTCGGCAACAATTTGATCAGCGGTCTCGGCGGCAATGTAATCCTGGTCACTCGCGAGCGACGTCCCGCCCGGACTGAACGCGCGAAACAGAATCTCGTCCTGCTTGAACGTCGTCGGGTCAAGCACGACTCGCACGCCGTTGGACAACGTCCATTCGGTCACGCCGGGCGCTTTGGTTGCCGTTTTCGCGACCGTGCCCGGCTTCGGCTCCGTCTCGAGCAGAGGCTTCGCACTGACGGTGTCCACATAAGCGGTCAGCGTTCCGCCACCTGCATTCTTGATGATGGCCGCCAGCTTCGCTTCGTCCGGGACCGCCACTCCGGCCTTCTTGGGGGCCATCACGGCGACGACGCGGTTTCGATCGGGAATCCAGTTGCGGGCCAGGGTGTTAACGTCGGCCAGCGTGATTTCCGGCAGAAATCTCTGCACCAGCCCATTCTCGTAGGCGATACCGGGAATCGGTTCCTGCTGCATGAAATTGCGGATGAACTCGTCGGCCAGCGACTGCGACGTATGTTCGTCGTTCGACGCAGCAAGCTGCGCGAACGTCTGCATGTAGTTCAGTCGAAATCGATCCAGCTCCGTTTGGGTGAAGCCGAACTGCGCGACCCGGCTCGCTTCCGTGAACAACGCGGTGAGACCCTTCTCAACCCCACCATCGGGCACGAGCGCACTCAGTGTCGTCCCCTCCGCCGTATTCACGAACAGGCCGCGGCTGGTATCCGCGTCGAGGAACGGCGCATCCGGTTTCTGCGCGATCTCGGCAAAGCGGCTGGACAGCAGCCCGCCGAAGACTCGCTCGATCGTCTGCTGCCGATAGGCGCCGAGCGTTGTCTGATCGCGGGCCGCCATCATGCTCGAGACGGTAACGATTGTCGATGTCGCTTCAGGATCAGTCGCGACCGTATAGCGCGTACCAGGATGATCCGGCACGTCATACGTCGGCCGCGGGCGTGGAGAAACCGCCGCCGGGATCGACCCGAAATGAGAACGGATCAGTGATTCAACGCTGGCCACGTCGAAATCACCGACCGCAATCACCGCCATCAGGTCGGGGCGGTACCAGTCGGTGTAGAACTTCTTCAGGCGATCGTAGGGAAAGGAGCGAATGATCTCGGGTTTTCCGATTGGGAGTCGTTCCGCATATCGAGAATCTTTGAGCAGGACCGGCAACTGCACGTCGAGCATCCGCGCCCCTGCGCCGAGCCCAGTCCGCCACTCCTCGAGGATGAC
Organism: Acidobacteriota bacterium; assembly: GCA_046732715.1. Taxonomy (GTDB): domain Bacteria; phylum Acidobacteriota; class Vicinamibacteria; order Vicinamibacterales; family 2-12-FULL-66-21; genus JALZOC01. The sequence continues at coordinate 63,945 of JBKPNQ010000131.1, forward strand.
CCCGCGCTCCTTGTCGATCTCGTCCGGATCGAACGACACTGCGTGCGCCCAATCCTCGAGGATCAGAAACGATCGATCGATGACGGCCGGACTGTCCGTTGGGATCTGCAATTGATAGACAGTCTGATCGAAGCTCGTGTTGGCGTTGATGTGCGCGCCGAAACGCATGCCGGTCGACTGCAGAAATGCGACGACGTCCTGCTTGGGGAAATGACGCGTGCCGTTGAAGCACATGTGCTCCACGAAGTGCGCGAGGCCGCGCTGATCGTCGTCCTCCAGAATCGAGCCGGCGTTGACGACGAGCCGGAGTTCGGCGCGCCGCTGAGGCTGATTGTTGGCGCGGAGGTAATAGCGCATTCCGTTGGGCAATGTGCCGACGAGAATCCGTGGATCGACGGGAACCTCGGCGGTCAGCGGCGCATTCTGCGGGCCAGTGGTGACGGCCCGCTGAGCGTAAGTCAGGCCGCTGGTGGCGGCTGCCAAAGCCAACGTCAAAAACATCAACCGTGCGCGGAAGCGAAAAGTCATGGGAACTCCATACGCGAGCGTCCTCGTTCGGACCCGGGCAACCGGACCTCGACGCGATCGGCTCACACATGGATATCATTTCACAGGGTGGCGGTCGGTGTGACGGCCGGCAAAAAATGACAGATCCGTCGTCCGGCTAGCGGGCTGAGAGTCCGCCGAAACTGATCGCCAAGCGGTTTCGCGTCGGCTGAGTAACTCCTCGCGTTCGCGCTCACGCTCGCTACACAATCCGCTCAACAAACCAGTAGGTTCCCGCCGCGATGACCAGCACCGACCACGCGCGAGCCAGTCGTACCCGCGAAGATGAGCGGCGGCTCAGCCACCAGAAGAGCGGCACAACCCAGGACGCGACGAGGATCTGCCCGACTTCGACCCCGATGTTGAAAGCCGCGAGCGGCAGTGCGATCCCGCCGTGTGCGCCGCCGCCGACGCCGAGATCACGTAACACGGTGGCGAATCCGAGGCCATGGACGAGCCCGAACGCAAAGGTCAGCTTCCAGCGGGACGCGGGCGCGGTTCGCACCAGGTTTTCTGCGCCGACATACACAATCGACGCGGCAATCAGCGGCTCGACAATGTGGCTGGGAATGAGAAGCAGGCCGGTAGTCGCGAGGCCGAGTGTCATGGAGTGCGCCAGAGTAAACGCGGTCACGGTCTGAACGACGTCGCGCCAGCGCCTCAACACCACCAGCACCCCGGCCAGGAAAAGCAGATGGTCGTAGCCGGTCAGAATGTGCTCCACCCCGAGCCGCAGGAATCGTGTGAAGGACGACCGCGAGTCGACGGCAGCAATGTCCAACGTCGTTTCATTCGAGTCTCTGTCCAGCATGTGCTCCACGCGAACACGTCGGTCTCCGCTGCCGATCGACAGCAGTTCACGATGGCCTCGTGCGAGGTGCTTCGGAATCTCGGAGCGTACCAGGAGGCGGCGGCCAAACGCTTTGTCGTAGGTCATCCGCGCATGCACGGCTCCGCCGGCGTCGGACCACACCGACGTCGCCGTTGGCACCAGCTGCCGGCCATCCAGAATCAACTGGATCGCTGTCGGCGCCAACATTGAGAGTGCGTCGTCTTTTCCGATGCCTCTCGCGTCGCCAGCAGCAAGCGAGAGGGTCGCGACGACGGTGCTGTTCCCGACTTGCACGTCGAGCGAGCTCAGCCCGGGATCGTGAGCCGCAAGACGCATCGTGGCGGCGACGATCACGGCCGCCACGATACCGGCCGTCGGGGCCAGCTTCCCCAGCTGGCCCCGACAGGTTCTCGCGATCGCGTCACAAGTGCTGTCCAAACCGAGTACGACAGTGGCGAACGCGCGCGCGAGTGAGTGATTAATGGGCGTGCTGGCGCCCATTGAGCGGACTCGCCGCGTAGGGGAACACTTTGTTGTAGGCAATGTCGTTCTTGTCGACGTTGTCGCCGGCCGGGCCTCGAATGACTGGAGGGCTGACCCGAAGATCGCTGATGAGCGCCGTCACCGCGATATCGACCACGTCATCTCCAAAGCGGCGTCCGTTAGGCCAGCCACCGGGGACGACTCCGCTGCCAAACCCGGGCTGAATCTGGCTCGTCAGCGTGTCGCCGCCGAAGATGCCGAGGCGCGAGAAGCCGGAGTCGTCGGGGTTGTTGGGATCGCTCGCGCCGCCGCCAGCCAGACGTGCTGGCGCGGTGGACAGATCAACCTTGATCAGATCCGGGATGAAAATGCCGACGATGTCGGTGCGGTTGGTGGTCGGTGCCACGTTCGCGTTGAAGACCAGCGCGTTGATGAGCGCGGCAAGCTCGGGTCGCTCGGCGTACTTGCGGAACAGATCCTGATCGCGCGTTGGACTCGTGCGGCTATAGAGATCTTTGTCTTCGAGCGCAACCAGGCCTTCGTTGAAAAGCGGATTGCCCTGCCGCGCCACCTGGACGAACCCGTCGGCGCGGATCGGATCGGATATCGATGTCAGGATTGTCACGCGACGACGACTCGTTGTCGCGTAAACGCCCACGACCTGGCGGTCTCCGCCGATCTCGGTGAGCGGAATGTTCAGCGCCATGGTGTGGACGTTGAACCCGCCCTGCGAGTCAACCGCCTTACCCGGACCGCGCAACTTCAACAAGTCGAAGATGGCCTGGATGTCGCCGTAGAAGCCGTCGTCGCGCTGGCCGGCGAAGGCCACGTAGCCGTCAGACAGCTCGGCAATCGATTGCCTCGTAAATTTATCGAGTTCCGCCTCAGTCGCGACGCCTCCGCGGGCGGGCTGCTCGCCATCGTCGTTCTGGTTGTAGCTTGGTGTGGCGTTCCCCTGGTTGTTGGGCGGGACGATGCCTTCGCCGAGGCATTCGACAGCGCCGGTCCGATGGTTAATCCGCGTGACCGTGTAGGACTGAATCAGGTTCTGCGCCGCGTCACCGACGTTGTTGATCACGCCCAGGTACGATTGCAGGATCGTCTTCTGGTTCCTGAATCTGGTCGTAAAGCGAAACTGATAGCTATACGTGGCGCGCCCGGCCGCAGCATCGGCGCCTGTGGCCACGTGAATCTGATAGAGAACGTCATCGTCGAAGTTGTACTTGTTCGGGCCGATGCCGGGCTCTTCATGCGGGTACACGGCGAGCGCGGTCGTGAGGTACTTCTGACCGTTCTGGCGCGACAAGAACGCATACACGTCGGTCGTGTTCGCGGCGTCGTCCAGCGTGATCAGCGGCGCGTCCATGTGACTGGAGGCACGCGCCGGTGATGAGGACCCAAGTAGGAGGATTCCTGCCGTGGCTCCCAGCCACGACGCCTGGCGTAACGTTTTCTTCATGTCACTCTCCTGCGTGATTGATAGTGGAAGTGATTTCAAAACCGAGTGCGGACGCTGGCGAACGAGCGCGCGAGTGAACCCACGCGAGCGGAGCGGGGTGCGCGGGGCCCCGCGAGCGCGCGTGTAGGGGAGTCCGAGGGGCGAAGCCCCTCGGAGAGAAGATCGAGTTCTGATGGGAGCAGCGTGAAACGGAATTTTTCGGCAGCTGCGAACCATCGCCGGGCTTCGCGATTCCGGCCAGTGGCTGCCGCGATAGCGCCGGCGTGGACGAAGAGACGCGCGTCGTTGGTGTGCATGGACAGCACGCGATCCATCGCGGCGGACGCTTCAGCGAAGCGCCCCGCGCCGGCCAGCGCCCAGGCGCGCGCATCCTCCGTGAACACGTCGCGACGAACGTCGAGCTCGCGCTCGGTCAGCGAGAGCGCCTGCGACTGATCGATACCCCGAGTCGACAAAAACAGCGCAACCGTCCGCGGATCCGTCGCAGCCCCTTGTTCTCTAATCTGCTGCTCGACCGCCTTGGCCTGGGCTTCGCGACCGAGTCGTCGTAACGCGTCCGCGAGAACCCACTGATATTCCGGGAGCGGGTTGAGGCTGGCGGCCCGTTCCAGGATCGGGACTGCATCGCTCGAGCGTTTCTGCGCGAGCAGGATCCGGCCTCGAAGGAGCAGCGCCGACGCGTAGTCAGGCTGGAAGGAAAGGGCGGAGTCGATAGCAGCCGCCGCTCGTTCGAAATCGCCGCGCTGCAGTTCATATCCCGCCAGTCGGGTATACGCCCAGGCAATCGCTTCCGGATCGCGAGGGCTCGCCGCCGTGATCGCTTTCTGAATCAGATCAATTGCGCCGTCGAGGTCGCCGTTGAGCCAACGAAGGTGCGCGGCCCGCGTGTACGACTGGTAAAACGGTTTGAGGTCGATCATCGCCTGATATGCGGCGGCGGCTTCGGTCAACCGTCCCTGCTCCATGAGCGTGTCGCCGAGCAGCGCGTAATCGAGGACGAACTCGCGTCTGGCAACCAACATTCGGGCAATCGCCTCGGCCTCATGGAATCGATGGAGTTGATGGAGCGCGTGACCGCGCAGGAGAAGTGCCGCGAGATCGCCGCGATCCTCTTCGTCGATGCAGACCGCAACCTGCTCGGCGAGAACGTAGTCGCCCGGGTCGTTGGCGAGGCGGGCCCGGTTGACGAACTGGTAACCAAGCTGCTCGAGGACCTGTCGTTTTCGGACCGAAGTACGCGCCTGCTCCTGCAGATCGCCGATCGCACGATCAATGGGCTGGCGATGGGCGCCAGGAGCGAGGGCGACCTGACAGGCCGCGGATAAGGGCTGGACTGTCGCTGATTCTGAGACGACATGCCGGCAACCACCGAACAGGCTGGCGGCCCCGACGAGAACCATCAACCGCGAGTAGCGAGTCATGCGATGCCTCCGCAACACTCGTTACTACGCGCGCCGTGGGTCAGTGGATTTCGGGGTGAGGCAACGACGATGACGGAGACCCCCCGTTCCCGACCCGTCTCCTGTTAGACTCATCCCCGAATCCCTCCAGGGGGCTCGTCCGTAGACTCATATGTGGTTCCTGTGGGCTGTGATCGAGCGTTCGGGATCCCTTCGCGGATGGACCGAAGATCGGGCCGCCGACCAGGCCGCGCTGGCGCGGATGGCTCGAGGCGAAGGAGAGGCAGTGGCGGAACTGTATGACCGTCACGCACGCCCGATCTATTCGCTGGCGATGCGAATCCTCGGCGATACGACCGAAGCGGAGGACGTCGTTCAGGAGGTGTTCTCGCAGGCCTGGCGCCAGGCCTCACGTTACAGCGCGTCGCGCGGGGCGGTGGGCGCCTGGCTGTTGAACCTCACACGCAGCCGTGCGATCGATCGATTGCGGGCAAGACGCGCGCGGCCCGGTGGCGTCAGCGATGATCGCATCGCCGAGCGGCTGCCGGACGCGGGTCCGCCAGCGGATTCGCAAGTGTTGTCGTCCGAGCAGGTCGCTCGCGTCCGCGCGGCTCTCGATGAGCTGCCGCTGCTCCAGCGCGCCGCGGTCGAGCTCGCGTTCTTCGAGGGGCTCACGCACACAGAAATAGCAGACCGGCTCGAACAACCACTGGGAACGGTGAAGGCCCGTATTCGTCTCGCGATGTTGAAACTGCGCGACGTGCTGGCAGGCACGGTGTGATGCCCAAGAACGCTCCCGAACACCACGAGCTGCGGGAACAAGCCGAGCTGTATATCCTCGGAGCGCTGCCTCCGGTCGAACGGGACGCGTTCGAGGCCCACATCGCCTCCTGTGCGGAGTGCGCCGCCTACGTCAAGGCGTTGTCACCCGTGACGGATGCGTTGGCACATGCCGCCCCGCAGCACGATCCGCCGCCGGCACTTCGCGCACGCGTCCTGCGGTCGATCACGGGATCGCCGGTCAAAGCCGCGCCGGTGCCCCGGCCGGTGCCGACCAGGTCCAGCGCCGCGCTGCCGTGGCTGGCTGCGGCTGCGTCCCTCATCCTCGCCGTTGCGCTGGGTATGTACGCCGCAAACCTGCGCGCGAGAATAGGAGCGCTCGAGCTGCGATTGCAGGATGCGACGGAACGGGCGGCCGCCGGCGAACGGCTGCTCGCGGATGTGAAACGGGTCAGCGTCGAGGCCCAGTCGCAGATCGCCATCCTCGTTGCGCCCGATCTCCAGCGAATTGATCTCCAGGGGCAATCTCCGGCGCCGAAGGCATCGGCTCGCGCGTTCTGGAGCCGATCGCGCGGCCTCGTGTTCACCGCGTCGAACCTGCCGACCGTGCCACCGGGAAAGACCTATCAATTGTGGGTGCTCACGAAGCAGCCAGCGCCAATCAGCGCCGGCCTTTTCAAGCCGGATCCCCAAGGACGTGTCGCAGCCATGTTCGAAACCCCTCCTGACCTGCCGCAGCCGATCGGGATGGCTGTCACGATTGAACCTGACGGTGGTGTTCCGTCGCCGACTGGTGACAAGTACCTAGTCGGCCTATAACGGCTCCTCGGTCGGGGCCGGACGCACCCTCACGAGACCGAGCTGATCTGTTGGCCCCTGCCATCCAACTTGAGCATCGCTCCACAGACGCGCTAGAATCTGCGCTTCACACCGATCAACTCGAACAGCGCCGTGCGTCCCGTTCCGGGGCGGCAAACGCCTCGGGAAGCAGGTCATCTATGCGTACTCGACGACTTTGGAGGCTCCTTACCCTCATCGCGGTAGCCACGGCTCCCGCCACCTCGGCTTTTGCTCAACAGCCGGAACCAACGACTCGCGAAGCGGCCATCGAACAGGAACAGGAAGCCAAGACCAGGGACCTGCACCCGTATGCGCCGGGCAAGGCCGAAGAGTTGATGAACAAAGCGGAGGAATTGCTGGCTAGCGGGCTGAAGCTGCATCCCTTTTTTCAGAGCGCCTACTCCGGCGGCGGCTTCACGTTGGGCGCCGGGTATGCCCAGCACGTCGGCGCCTATAACTTCCTCGATTTTCGCGGCAGCTACACGATTACCGGTTACAAGCGCATTGAAGCCGAGTTCAGAGCCCCACGCCTGTTCAACCGACGTGGCGATCTGTCACTGATCGGCGGCTGGCGTGAGGCGACAGAGGTGGGCTTCTACGGACTCGGGATGACCACGTCGGTGGACGACGCGACCAACTATCTCTTCCGCCAGCCATATGGCTCGGCGATGTTGACGCTCAAGCCGACGCGGCGGTTTCTGACGCTCAGGTTCGGAGAGGAACTGTCCGAATGGTCTCAGCGACCTGGCCAGGGCACTGACCCGTCCGTCGAAACGGTCTACACGCCTGAAACTCTTCCGGGAGTTGGCGCAACCGTCAGGTATCTTCATTCGCAAGGGAGCGTCGGTCTGGACTGGCGCACCTCGCCGGGTTACACCCGTCGCGGCGGCTACTATGGCGTGACGTTTCACGATTACACCGATAACGACAAGGAGTTTGGGTTCAAGCAAGTGGACTACGAAGTCATCCAGCACTTTCCGATTCTTCGCGAAGCGTGGGTCATCTCGCTCCGTGGATTCGCCCAGACCGCGTTCGACAAGGACAATCAGGACATCCCGTTCTTCATGCTGCCAGCGGTCGGCGGCGGATCGTCATTGAGAGGGTTCAGCAGCTGGCGCTTCCGCGATCGCAACAGCCTGCTGTTCCAGGCCGAGTGGCGAATCATGGTCAACCGGTTCCTGGACACCGCGGTGTTTTACGACGCGGGCAAAGTGACGAAGCGAACAGCGGACTTCGACTTCAATGGGCTGAAGAGTGACTACGGGTTCGGCGTCCGCTTCCATGGACCGTTCGCCACCCCATTGCGCGTCGAACTGGCCCGAAGCAATGAAGGATTGGGCCTCGTGTTCTCGGCGAACGCGGTTTTCTAGAGAGTATCCAATGGCTACCTTCACTTCACGCATACGCCGCAGCCGTCTCCCGATTCTCGTCGGCGCTGCTCTCGCTCTGTTGGCCAGCACCGTCTCGACGAAGGATCCCCACTTCTACCCCGACGATCCGATCGTCCGCGAGCCCGAATCCAAGGATGCCTCGAAGGCGCAGGAATACGAGATCGGATCGCTCTTCGAGATGACGCACAACCTGTTCGTGACCGCCGGCTACAAGCCGACTGGCGTGCGCGCGAAGAACATCAACACGATCGACGAGGTCCCCGACTCGAGCTGGTTTACGAATCGCATCGGCACAACCGCGATCACGACCGATCAGATCGCTCGCGGCCCAATCGTCGGCGCGCCGCCTGACCCGTCAAAGTGGGTGCTGATCAGGGAGAAGACGGCAGGTGCTCATCCCGGTTTCACGGCAAAAGATGCCAAGGGCGACACGTGGTTCCTGGAGTTCGATCCTCCCTACTTTCCCGAGGGCGCAACTGGCGCCGTAGCAGTCGCGACCAAGATTTTCTGGGCACTGGGATACAACCAGGTGGAGTCGTTCATCACGACGTTCGATCCGAAGAACTCGGAAATCGATCCGAAAGCGACGGTCAAGCGCCCGTCCGGGGCCCGCACGAGATTCACCCGCGACGACATGAACGTGGTCCTCGAGAACGTCGCGCGGAATGCCGACGGAACGTTTCGCGTCGTCGCCGGCCGGCTGCTGCCCGGCAAGATTCTTGGCGGCTTCCAGTATGCCGGCACGCGTCCGGACGATCCCAACGATATCGTCCCGCACGAACATCGTCGCGAGCTGCGGGCGTTGCGTGTGTTCGGCGCGTGGACGAACCTGACGGATCTGAAGGCGGCCAACACGCTGGATACGCTCCAAACCGTCGACGGCCGCTCGATCGTGAAGCACGTCCTCCAGGACGTCGGATCGACGTTTGGCATGTGTAACGACCTCTACGAGTGGGACCTGAGCTACGAGCACTTCTATCAGGGCGACACCACGATGAAGCGCCTCGTCTCCTTCGGATTTGCGCTCAGCCCGTGGCAGACCATCAAGTACGTCGAGTACCCGTCGATCGGCAAGTTCGAAGGCGATCGCTTCGATCCGAGGGCATGGCGACCGCAGACGCCGACAACGGCGTATATGGAGTTGCGAGACGATGACGCATTCTGGGCGGCGCAGCGAGTCGCGGCGTTCAGCGACGAGTTGATTCGCGCCGCGGTTCATGAGGGCCACTACACTGACCCGAATGCGGAGAAGTACCTCGGTGACGTGCTGATCAAGCGGCGAAACAAGATCGCGAGCACGTATCTGCCCGCGATCAACCCGGTCGTCTCGCCGCAGCTTGATGCGAATGGACGGTTGACCTTCGAAAACGCGGCGGCAAAGGCAGGCGTCGCGACCGATCCGGCCACGTATCGGGCCTCGTGGATGCGCTTCGACAATGCGACGGGTCAAACACAGGCGATCTCCGAAACGCGCAGTTCGACGACTTCCATCGACGCGCCGAGCGGCCTGCCGACAGGGGCCGGCAGCTTCGTGGCGGTGGATATCGCGGTCGACAGCGCTGGCCACCCCACGTGGGTTCGTCCGGTCCGCACCTACTTTCAGCGGAATGGAAACGGCTGGAAGCTCGTCGGCTTGGAGCGGATGCCGGACGCCGCGCCCGAGGCCGCAGCGGGCAACAAGCGAAAACCAACGCGTTGAGCGACGAAGAGTTGAGGCGGCTGGGACGCCAGTGATTCTGGCGTCCGGCCGATGAGCGGCTCGACCTCTTCCAGTCCATTCTCTTTCCGTACTTGCCCGACCGGCCGCCACACTTCTCCCCAACAGCCACCGACCTCTTCAAATAAGCGCCGGGCGACGAGCTTGCCCTTCACGAACGAGTGCCCTTTTTCCTGAGTGTTCTTAGACTCTTGGGCAGCATTGTCTACGGCGGTCGGCATGGCCCCGAGTTTGCCCGCAGAAGGCTGAGAAGGAGTAGTCGAATGGTCAAAGGAAAGAACTGGCGCCTCGTCACAGCTGGACTGTTTGTGGCGGCCGGGGTAACGGCGCGGGTCGCTTCTGCCGAGCCCGTGACACTGACCGTGGACCCGAATGCGAGTCTGCAGCAGACCCTGAACCGGCCGTGCGTCATCGGCGATCCTTCGTGTACGGACGCGCTTGACTTCACGTTGATCGGACCAAACATGAGTTCCGGAACGCTGAGTTCGCCGACGTATACGGTTCAGCAGATTCGAGATCTGATCGGAGGCGATACGTTCTCTGTTGGCGTGGACCTGAACCAGGCGCCTGGGCAGAATGATGGCGCGTACGATCTCCTCCGCTTCACCCTTTCGGTGAACGGAACGGTCGTTTTCAGCACCGCAGGAATGACGACCCTCATGCCGATTAATCCAGGCAACGGCTTCTCGGGCCCGGCGATCGAGGGATTCGACCTTTCCGGCTTCGCGCCGACGGACAAGGTCGTGTTTACGACGACATTTGGGCGAGCGACTGCGGGTCGTGAACAGTACTTCCTGGCTGCCCCTGCGGCAGGCTCACCGGTCCCCGAACCGGCGTCGATGATTCTCCTGGGAACCGGCCTCGCCGGAGCGTATGCGGCGCGCCGACGGAAAGCTGCGCAATCGTAACCAATGAGGCGGGGCCTGAAGGCAGCACCCCGCTTCATTCTTCACTTTCCTGCACCCTCCGCAGCGACGGCGCTTCTCGCGGCGGCGATCCTACTTCGCAGCGATTGAGTCAGGCCGCCAACCGGCAGCCGAGCCACGCTGTCGAGGGCTTCCTCGTACCACTTCACCCACGCGGCGTTCACCTGACGTTCGATCATCGCCGCCGCGGCGGCATCGGTCGCCTTTCCCACCAGTGAGCGGCCTTGCTCACGTTCGAGCGTGAGGCGAGCGTCCGCTGCGCTGACCAGAAGATCGACGACCGACGCCGAGTCCTGATCGGTGGCTGAGGCGAGTAGCCACGCAGAGGTCGCGACGGCGACGCCGACGTTCTTCATTTCGGCGCTGCTGACCTTGTCGAGGCGATCCTGATTCGTGTGGTAGTACCGATCGGTGAAGTGCCAGTTGAGAAGAGACGGAATACCGGCGGACGCGAACGCCGTATGATCGCTTCCGCCTTCGTAGGGATTTGTCCGCACCACCCAACGGACGTCACGGGCACGGCGCAGACACACCGCCAGGTGAAGGTCGTTGAACAAGCTGCCCTTCAACGTTTCAGCTTTGACTTCAGTTGCGCCCCATTCCGTGTGTGGATCCGACGGTCTCGACCATACCGCTGAAGGGTCCGCCTGCTTCTCGATGAGGAATGTGCCGCCGGTCTGCTCGGTGTCCTCGCCGGTCATGTCCATCGCGAACATGTATTGAACGCCGCGCGCCGCGTCGGGGTGCGACGTGATCCACTGACGGCTTCCGCGAACCTCATCCACCCACATGAAGGTGAGCGTCCGTTCCGGCTGCGGAAGCGCTCCGGACTTGATGGCGGCCACAAGCGCACGTGCCAGTCCGTAGAGCGTGCCGCAGCCGCTGCCGTCGTCATTCGCGCCAGGCTCCTGAACGTGAGCGACCATTACGATTCGCTCGTTCGGCCTGGTGCGACCCGCAATTTCCGCAATCAGTGTTCGGTTCGGCCCGTCGTAAAAGGAAGAATCGATGGTTACCCGCAGCTTGACGGCGCTCTGCTTCAATCGCGTGCGCATACGGTCGGCGACACGCCACGAAGCCTTGAACCCGAACGATTTCAGGCTGGCGTCGTAGGGCACGCTTCCCCACTGCAGCACGTCTTTCTGCTCGTTCGTCATCATCGCCGGATCGGAAGGCCGGATGTAGCGTGCGATTTCCGTCGACACGACTCCTGCAGCGCCGCGTCGCTTGATCGCCTCCTGCCAGAGCCGTCCGAGCGAAGCGTCCCCAAGCACCACCGCTCCCTTGACCTCCTTCCCCGCGTAGTCGCTGGTGTTTCCACCGCCCACATCGACGAGCGGCGCCACCAGCCCGCCGGGAGACGTCGAGAACGAATTGATGGCCAGCGACACACGGTCGCGATCGCGCGAGAGAAGCGTTTCCTGTTCTCCGTCGATCCGAAGCGTCCCGATGCGATAGTCCCATCCGCGGCCGGCATTCGGGAACTCGTCAACGCGGACGCTGGTCGGCGCCGCACCTGTCGTCGCGGCGAAGCCAGCGGCCGCCAGACGATCACGAAGGTGATCGATTGACGCGTTGAAGCCAGGGTTACCGGCAAGACGCCAATACTGGTCCATGAATGAGACGACGGAGAGCGCGTCGCGCTCGTCGAATTGGGCAGCGACCGCGGCGTACGCCTTCTCCGCGGTTGGGGGTAGCGGTTGCGACGCGGACTGCGCGATTGGGTAGGTGAGCCCGGCGGCCGTGAGGAGCGCGGTGGCCATCGCCACCAGGACGGTCCGCTTCAACATGTCACGGTGTTTCCGACGCTGGTACGCCGGCCAGATCGAGAAACAACTCCACGCCGGAGGTCTCATGATCCGAGATGGATCCGCGGCTCGCAGGACAGGACACTGGCGCCGGCGCCGTCTTGACTGCCTCGTAATACTGAGGCGCGATTTCCGGGGCGACGTAGCCGACCTTTCCGCTGTCGCACGAAACCGCGATCGCATGGCGAAAGTAACGGTTGTCGGGCTCGACCGACAACGTCGCGGTAAAGGCTGGCGGCAGCTGACGGAGGCGTTCGATGTACGCCAACCCGCCCACGACCGGAATGCGCGCGGACACAGCACGATCTCCTAGATTTTCGGAAGCGTGACCTCCGTCTGCTTGAGGTACTTGCCCTTCTTATCCGCGTACGAGACCTCGCACGGCTCGTCGCTCTGGAAGAACAGCACCTGCGCGATTCCCTCGTTCGCGTAGATTCGCGCTGGCAGCGGTGTGGTATTCGAGATTTCCAACGTTACCGTCCCTTCCCACTCGGGTTCGAACGGTGTCACGTTCACGATGATCCCACAGCGGGCGTAGGTCGACTTTCCCAGACACACCGTCAGCACGTCGCGCGGAATCCTGAAGTACTCGATCGTGCGTGCCAGGGCGAACGAGTTTGGCGGGACGATGCAGACATCGGTCTTGACGTCGACAAACGATCGAGGGTCGAAGCACTTCGGATCGATTACCGTATTGTTGATGTTGGTGAAGACCTTGAACTCGTCGGCCACTCGGATATCGTATCCGTATGAGGACAAGCCGAAGGAAACGACGCCGGCCCGCACCTGTCGATCCTCGAACGGTTCAATCATGCGGTGCTCGAGCGCCATCCTCTTGATCCAGCGATCTGACTTGATTGCCATTCAATTCCTTTCTTATTCGAGGGGCTTCGCCCCTCGAACTCCCTCACCCGCGCTCTCGCGCACCGCTTCGACGGCGTGCTCCGTTCGCGTGGCTCGCTCGCCGTGCTCGCTCGCACCGGGGCCACGAGCATCAGGTTTATGAGATACCCTCTGGCGTCCGTATCCCTCACCGACGAAACACCGCAAGCAGCAGGGTCAGGATGATACTCAGCAGGATGGAAGTTGCGAGCGGAAAGTAGAACGTCCCGTTGCCTCGCCGAATCACGATGTCGCCCGGCAGCCGTCCGAACGGGATGCCCGCCATCATGAGCAGACCGATGCCGGCGATGATCAAGCCGGCCACGAGCAGGAGCTTGCCCACGGCTACCGCGCGAACTCGATTCCCGGAAAAAAGTACGACAGCTCGAATGCGGCCGTCTCCGGCGCATCCGACCCGTGGGTGGCGTTGTTTTCGATCGACCGGCCAAATTCCTTCCGCAGCGTTCCGGCGTCCGCTTTGGCCGGGTCGGTCGCGCCCATCAGCGTCCGCCACTTCCTGATGGCATCTGGCGCGTCGAGTGCCAGAACCACCGCTGGGCCCGAAGACATGAATGTCGTCAAGCTCGAGAAAAAGGGACGCTCCCGGTGGACCGCGTAAAAGCCTTCAGCGTCGCGTTTCGACAGATTGACCAGCCGCATGGCACGGATCTGGAATCCTTCGTCCTCGATGCGCTGGATGATCTTCCCTACCACACGCGCGCGCACCGCGTCTGGCTTGATGATGGCAAATGTCATTTCCATATCCGATGATTATAGGCACATAAGCCTTGAGACTGGACCAGAGGCCAATCATGACCGGCAAACCCACCACACCCCATCACGAATCCGAAGACCACATCGGCGCCGTCGAAGGAGACCGGCCGACGGACGTCCCCAATCAGGGAAATCGCAACGGTCCAGGCGTGGACGAGGAAGGGCTCCCGAACGATCCGGTTGCGACCTCAGAAGACGCGCTGGGAGCGACGCTCGATGAAACAGAAGGCGGCTGAAGTTTACCGAGTCGGTGGCGTCGTGGTCGGCACCGCCCTCAAATACTTGTCGTACCAAGCGAGATAGCGTTCGAGCCGATCCTTCTTGTAGCTGGGAATCGTGATCCCATGGAACTGGCTTGGATAGATCACCAGCTCGCTCTCGACGCCGAGGCTGCGAAGCGCCTGGTACATCTGTTCTCCACCAAGCACCGGCACGTTGAAGTCCTTCTCTCCTCCCATGAACAGCGTCGGCGTATGAATCCGGTCGGCATGGAAGAAGGGATATGACAACTTGATCCAAAGGTCTTGGTTCTTCCAGGGTGGCCCGAGCTCGTTCTCGTACTGAGTGATGTACATGTCCGTCCCGTACATCGAGATCTGATTCGAGCTTCCCGCGCCGCTGATCGCGGCCTTGAAACGGCCGTCGGACGCAATCGTGTAGTTGGTTAGAATCCCTCCGTAGCTCCAACCACCGATGCCAAGTCTGGACGAATCGACGTAGTCGAGGGTCTGGACATAGTCCATGGCCGCCAGCAGATCGACCACTTCCTTGTGGCCCCAGTCGGCAAAAATCGCTTTCTGATAGGCGTTGCCGCGGCCATTGCTGCCGCGATAGTTCACGTTGACAACGACGTAGCCGTTGGCCGCGAACAGTTCGCGCTCGAAGCTCCAGGCGTTGGAGTCCTGTCCGTTCGGACCACCGTGAATTCTGAGCAGCGCCGGGTAGCGACGGCCGGGGAGAAAGGCGATCGGCTTGACGATCAATCCGTGCACCTCGGTGCCATCCTTTGCCGTCGTCGAGAACTCTTCCGTGGTCGACAACTGCAACGCCTTGAACCAGTCGTCGTTCTGGTGCGACAGCTGCCGCAGCTTGCCGGCTTCGAGCGCATAGATCTCCTGCACCTCTCTCGGCGTGGAAGCCACCACCGCAAGTCCAGCGTCTGGACCGGAAGAAAAGCTGCTGACGACGCGCTGGCCTGTGACCAACCTCTCGACCTTGCCGCCCGTGGCCGCAATCCTGCCGACATATTCGGACCGGTCGTCGACGACAGTCATGAGGAGTGAACCGTCGCTCGCCCACAGCGGCGTCCGGATCGGGCGATCGAGCGCGTCGGTCAACACGCGCGAAGGGCCACCGGCGGCAGGAATCACGGCGAGACGGTTCTGATCGTAGGCGGAGTACTTCAGCTCGTCGCCGAGGAGGTAGGCGATCGTGTGACCGTCAGGACTCCAGGAGAGCCGGCCGCCTTCATCGGCCGTCGTCGTAGTCAAGCGCCGCTCTTTCGCTCCGGTACGCGCCTCGATCACGAACAGGTCATGATTGGGCGCCTTGTCCACATCACCATCGCCGTGGCGGCGAATGAATGCAATCTGTGTGGAGTCAGGCGACCACGCTGGCGATTCTTCATCGAAGACGCCGGCGGTGAGAGCGACCGACTTCTTCGTCGCGATGTCGAACAGCTGAAGGTGAGACCGCTCGCCGCGCAGATAGCCGCTGACGTCAGCCTTGAAATAGTACCGATTGATGACGATCGGCTTTGGTGTTTTTGACTCGCCGTCCTTCTTGTCTTTCGCGCTCTCCTCTTCGGCCACGCTGGGATCGGGATCTTCAACCACCAGCACGAATCTCCTGCTGTCGGGCGACCAGGCGTAGTCGGAAACGCCCGCTTTGATGTCGGTCAGCTTGATCGCTTCACCGCCGGCCCGATTGAGCAGCCAGATCTGCGCCTTTTTCGAACCCTGACGTGATGAGAGGAACGCGAGATACTTCCCGTCCGGGCTCCAGCGCGGCGACGACTCCCCCTCCGCAGACGATGTCACCTGCACCTGTTGCTGACCGTCCCAGCTCACCATCCAGATGTCGGTGTCGTTCTTGTCGGTGTCCTTGATTGCTCGGGCAACCGTGTAGGCGACCCATTTGCCATCGGGCGAGCGCTGCGGATCGCGGACTTCCTTCAGGTTGAATAGGTCGTCAACATTGAGCGGGCGCCGCGCCTGCGCACTCGGGTGCCCGGCGGTGACGAGCGAAAGAACCACGACAGTCAAGACGCTCGTGATGGGTCGCATAGATTTTGCGTCCTCGGGGTGGCGAATCGACGGGCTGCCGTCAAGGCGAGCTAACGCAAGCTGTCCATGATTTCCGCCAGCACCTCTCGGCCGGGCCGCACGCGGTCGACAGGCAGAGTGGCTAGCGGTTCGTCGACGATGTTAAGGAGCTCCAGGAAATCCGGTTTGTCAGGCTCTATATAAAGGATGCCGGTCGCGAACTCGCCGCGGCGGGCGGTCTCGTGAATCGTCCGGACGGCGTTGAGTTTGTCGGTCGGATCGTAGTCCTCGGCCATCTTCTTCAGGTACAGCTTCGAACCATCGTGCATCTCCACCGCGGTGGTCGTACCGGGATCGTACTCGACCGAGATGTCCTCGAAAAACGGCACGAAACTGACTTCACCGAGCGGCTCGTCGTGGTCCTTCGCGTAGGCGTAGCTCTTGGTCGATCCTTCGTGATCGTTGAAGGTGACGCATGGGGACAGGACGTCGATGAGCGCGGTGCCGCGGTGGCTGAGCGAGGCCTTGAGGATCGACAGCAGCTGCTTCTTGTCGCCGGAAAACGAGCGCGCGACAAAGGACGCGCCAAGCTCGATTGCCAGGGCGCAGGTGTCAATTGGAGTCAGATCGTTGACGACGCCGGTCTTCAGTTTCGAGCCGACGTCGGCGGTGGGCGAAAACTGACCCTTCGTCAGGCCGTAGCATCCGTTGTCTTCGATAATGTAGATCAGCGGCACGTTTCGGCGCATCAAGTGCACGAACTGCCCGATGCCAATCGCGCCGGTATCGCCGTCACCGCTGACACCGATGGCGATCAGCTTGCGATTCGCAAGCACGGCACCGGTGCCGACCGAAGGCATGCGGCCATGAACGCTGTTGAAGCCATGCGAGCTGCCGAGAAAGTACGCCGGGCTCTTGCTCGAGCAGCCGATGCCTGAGAGCTTGATGACTTCTTTCGGATTGACCCCCATCTCGAAAAACGCATCGATGATGCGTTCGGAGATGGCATTGTGGCCGCATCCCGCACACAGCGTCGTCTTGCCGCCCCGATAGAGCGTGTGCTCGAGGCCGATGCGGTTGGTTTTCTTGCCGGGCGCTGGGATCGTCGTATCCATTGATCTTGTGGCTCAGTCTCTCCCCGCCATCAGCGGCTCAGAGGCGCCAGCATGTGTCGGGCGTGCGATGCCTTCCTGCGCGAGAATTTCGTCGGTAATCGATCGGGCGTCGATCGGCAAGCCGTTGTAGTGCAGTACCTTCCTGAGTTTCGCTCCACGCTCGGCGCTGAGCGCAAGTCGCATCAGGCTCAGCATCTGCGCATCGCGGTTTTGTTCGACGACGTAGATGCGCTGGTGATGATCGATGAAAGCCTCGAGCTCCTCTGTGAACGGATAGGCTCGCAGGCGCATGTACGCGGTTGACGCGCCCACTTCGCGCAGGAGCTGATCCCGGCTCTCTTCGATCGCGAAGTGACTGCTGCCGTAACCGACAATGGCGATGTCGGAGTCGAGGTCGCCAGCCAGGATCGGCTTTGGTACGTAGTTCTTTGCGCTCTCGAACTTCCTCGACAGGCGTTCCATGTTGTGGACGTAGTCGTCCGGACGTTCACTGTACTGGCCCTTCTCGTTGTGACCCGAACCACGCGTGAAATATGCGGGCCCGCCGGTGCCGGGAATCGTGCGATAGGGGATCCCGTCACCATCGACGTCGCGATAGCGGCCCCATTCGCCAAGTCGTGTCAACGTCGCTTCATCGAGGAGTTTGCCGCGATCGAGCGGCGTTTCTGGATAGGCGAACGTGTTCGACATCCACGTGTTCATGCCGAGATCGAGGTCGCTCATCACGAACACCAGCGTCTGAAACCGTTCGGCCAGATCGAACGCCGCCATCGCCATCGTGTAACACTCTTCGGCGAACGCAGGGATCAGCATCATCTGCTTGGTGTCGCCATGCGACAGCGTGGCCACCTGGAGGATGTCGCCTTGTGCGGTGCGCGTCGGCAAGCCAGTGGACGGGCCCACGCGTTGAATGTCAAATACGACGCCCGGAAGTTCGGCGTAGTACGCGAGGCCGGCAAACTCGCCCATCAGCGAGATGCCAGGCCCGGATGTCGACGTCATCGCGCGTGCGCCTGCCCATCCCGCGCCGATGACCATGCCAATGGCCGCAATCTCGTCTTCCGCCTGCACAATCGCGAACGTCGCCTTACCGGTGTCTTTATCGACGCGATACTTCCGCATGTAGGAAATCAGCGTCTCAGGCAAAGACGATGACGGCGTGATCGGATACCAGGAGATGATGGTGACGCCGGCCATCATGCAACCCATGGCCGCAGCCGCGTTTCCTTCGACCAGGATCATCCCGGCCGTCTTGTTCATCCGCTCGATTCGATAGGGGTCTCGCTTGACCAGGTGTTCCCCGGCATACGCAAAACCGGCCTCCAACGCCGCCAGGTTCAGTTCAATCGCTTTGGTTTTCTTGCCCAGCTGACGCCGAAGCGCATGCTCCATTTCCGCGAGGTCGATGTCGAGAAGCTTCGAGAGCACCCCGTCATAGATCATGTTCTTGACGAGCCGGCGAAGCTTCGCGTCGTGACAGACCTCGGCGACGATCTTGTCGAACGGCACACCGTAAAAAACCAGGTCGTCGCGAACGGTATTCAGCTTGAGCGGCTCGTCGTACAAGACCGCAGCGCCGGACTCCAGGGCGAGTACATCTTCCCTGGCCGTCTCCACGTTCATGGCGACGAGAAAATCAATCTCCTTCTTGCGAGCGACGTAGCCCTGATGGTTTGCGCGAATGGTGTACCACGTCGGAAGTCCCGCGATATTGGACGGGAACATGTTCTTGCCGGAAACCGGCACACCCATCTGGAAGATGGAGCGAAGCAGGACGAGGTTCGCCGTCTGGCTGCCGGAGCCGTTGACAGTGGCAACCTGGATACTGAGGTCGTTGATGATCCGGCGCGTAACCGGTTGCGCGGCCCCCGGTTGGGCCGCGACGTCAGTCGGAGCCATTCAGGGATCCTTCCGCGGCAATGAATGATCGAGGACTAATAAACCCTTCAATTATAGCAAATAGCCGGACCAACCCGACCGAGCGCGGCGGTTTCACGCCTTGAGCGCGGTCTTCACGGCCGCGCCGAGGTCGGCCGGGCTCTTGACGACGTGCACACCAGCGTTGGACAAGGCGGCCATCTTCTCCGCCGCGGTGCCCTTGCCGCCTGAGATGATCGCGCCGGCGTGCCCCATCCGGCGGCCCGGCGGTGCGGTCTGGCCGGCGATGAATCCCACGACCGGTTTCTTGAAGTTCGAAGCAATGAACCCGGCCGCTTCCTGCTCGGCGTTGCCGCCGATTTCGCCGATCATCACGACCGCTTCCGTCGCCGGATCGGCGGCAAAGAGCTTCAGCGCATCGATGAAGCTGGTGCCAATCAACGGATCACCGCCAATGCCGATACACGTGGTCTGCCCGAGGCCAAGCGTTGTGAGCTGATGGATCGCCTCGTAGGTCAGCGTCCCACTCTTGGAGACGACCCCGACACGGCCTTCCGTGCAGATGTGCCCGGGGATGATTCCGGCTTTCGCCTGGCCGGCCGTGATCAAGCCCGGACAGTTCGGTCCGATCAGACGCGTGGCGGATCCACGCACGACCGCGAGCGCCCGCATCATGTCAAGCGTCGGAATTCCTTCCGTGATGCAAACGGCGAGCGGCAATGCCGCGTCCACGGCTTCGAGAATGGCATCAGCCGCAAACGGTGGCGGAACGAAGATGACGGTCGCGTTCGCACCGGTCTCACGAACCGCATCGGCAACCGTGTTGAAAACCGGCCACCCTTCATGCGTCGTCCCGCCTTTGCCCGGCGTGATCCCGCCGACCACCTGGGTGCCGTAGGCAGCCGCCTGCTTCGCGTGGAACGTGCCTTCCCGCCCGGTGATGCCCTGAACGAGAAGCCTGGTATTTCGATCGATCAGTACAGCCATGATTACTTCGCGACCGAGACAACGCGCTCGGCAGCCTCGGACATCGTGTCGGCGGTTGTAAAGTTGAGGCCGCTGTCGCGGAGCATCTGCTTGCCCTTCTCGACGTTCGTGCCTTCCATGCGGATGACGATCGGCACCGGAACACCAAGGTCCTTGACCGCCGCAATGACGCCTTCCGCCAGGACGTCGCAGCGCAGGATGCCGCCGAAGATGTTGATCAGCACGGCCTTCACATTCTTGTCGGACATCAGGATTCGAAAGGCGTTCTTGATCTGCTCGGCGTTCGCACCGCCACCAACATCGAGGAAGTTCGCCGGTTCCCCTCCGGCCAGCTTGATGATGTCCATCGTCGCCATCGCCAGGCCGGCGCCGTTGACCATGCAGCCGATGGTTCCATCGAGCTTGATGTAATTGAGCGAAAACTTCGACGCCTCCACTTCGAGCGGCTCTTCCTCGCTGACATCGCGCAGTTCCTTGATCTCGGCATGCCGGTACAGCGCGTTGTCGTCGAAGTTCATCTTGGCATCGAGCGCCAGAAGCGAGCCGTCCTCGGTCACGATCAGCGGATTGATTTCGACAAGCGACGCGTCGGTGCTCTTGAATGCGTCGTAGACAGCGGTCATCAGCTTGCCCGCCTGCGCCACCTGGGCTCCCGCCAGGCCGAGCGCGAAGGCCAGCTTCCGAAGTTGGTAGCCGCTGAGGCCGATCCCGGGGTGGATGTATTCCTTGAAGATCCGTTCGGGTGTTTCCTCGGCAACCTTCTCGATTTCAACACCGCCATCCGGGCTCACCATCAGCACCGGGCGTTCGGTCGAGCGATCGATGACGATGCCGAGATACAGTTCCCGCTTGATCTTCAAGCCCTGCTCGACGAGCACACGCTGGACGACCTGGCCGGCAGGTCCGGTCTGGTGTGTGATCAGGCGCATCCCGATCATGTCAGCCGCGGCCCTGGTCGCTTCATCCGGCCCTTTGACAACCTTGACACCGCCGCCCTTGCCGCGCCCGCCGGCATGAATCTGCGCCTTGACGACGACGGTTCCGCCGAGCTGCTTGGCGGCAATGCCGGCGTCGGCTGCGGCGAACACGACCTCGCCTTGCGGCACCGCAACGCCGTATCGTGCCAGGATCGCCTTCGCTTGATACTCGTGGATTTTCATCGGCTGACTGGTGCTCTCTGCGCGCGATTCCGTGCACGCGCGATCCTCTCATCATGTCCCGGTCCGGGCCTCTCGATCAAGAGGAGTAAACGCTGTTTCATAAGCCTGACGCGGTTGCCAAGTTGCGACCGAGCCGGGCGGGCGAGCCACACGATCGGAGCGCGCCGACAAAGCGGTGCGCGAGAGCGCGTGTAGGGGAGTTCGAGGGGCGACGCCCCTCGACGAACAAGAGAGCCATGATCGACGCGCATGCGACCGATGCCAGGCGCTTCTGTTGTTTGCGCCGTCATTCTGCGAGCAAGTACAATTGATCGGATATTGGAGCCTCGCTGATGTCGACCTTCCGGCGTGTGTTTTCCTCTTCGGTCGGAACCAAGCTGCTGATCGGATTGACGGGGCTGGCGCTCTTCGCGTATCTCATCCTTCATCTCATTGGCAACATTCTGATCTTCGCCGGCGCGGACACATTCAACGAGTACTCGCATTGGCTGATCTCGAACCCGCTCATTGTTCCGATTGAAATCGGCCTGCTCGCTATTTTCCTGTTGCACGTCTACAAGGCGTTCACCAACTATCTCGCGAACCGCGCGGCGCGGCCGATCGGTTACGAGCTGAAGAAGAATGCCGGCCACACGAGCCGGAAGAGCCTCGCGTCGTCAACGATGATCTGGTCGGGGCTGGTGATCGCATTCTTCGTGATCGTCCATGTCAAGCAGTTCAAGTACGGCGCGTGGTATGAGACGGGGGGCGCGAATCCGATTCGCGACCTGGCGAGAACGGAATTTGAGGTCTTCAGCCAGCCGATCTGGGTCGCTTTCTATTTCGTCGCGACGCTTCTCGTGGGACTGCATCTGCGTCACGGGATCTCGAGCAGCTTCCAGTCGATCGGACTCGACCATCCGGTTTACACGCGCCGGCTGACAGTCTGGGGAATCGTGTTCGCCGTGATTATCGGCGGAGGACTCGCATGCATTCCGCTTTGGGTCTACTTGACGCGGTAATCGCTCCGACGCGGCTCGACAGCCGGGTGCCAGGCGGCCCGATCGCCGAAAAATGGGATCGTCACAAGTTCGAGTCGAAGCTGGTGAACCCGGCGAACCGGCGCAAGTACACCGTCATCATCGTCGGCACCGGCCTTGCCGGCGCGTCGGCAGCGTCGTCGCTCGGTGAGCTCGGCTACAACGTCCTCAGTTTCTGCATCCAGGACAGCCCTCGCCGGGCACACAGCATCGCCGCTCAGGGCGGGATCAACGCCGCCAAGAATTATCAGAACGACGGTGACAGCATTCACCGGCTCTTCTATGACACCGTCAAGGGCGGCGATTATCGCTCGCGCGAAGCCAATGTTTATCGCCTCGCCCAGCTGAGCGTGAACATCATCGATCAGTGCGTCGCGCAGGGCGTGCCGTTCGCGCGTGAATACGGCGGGCTGCTCGACAACCGATCGTTTGGCGGCGCACAAGTGTCCCGGACGTTCTATGCGCGCGGCCAGACAGGTCAGCAGCTGTTGCTCGGCGCCTATCAATCGATGATGCGGCAGGTCGAAAGAGGGACGGTCCAGTCCTTCGCCAACCGCGAAATGCTCGACGTCGTCACCGTCAACGGCCAGGCCCGCGGCGTCATCGTGCGGAATCTCATGACCGGCGCGATCGAACGCTATGCCGGCCATGCTGTTCTTCTATGCACCGGTGGATACGGGACCGCGTACTACCTCTCGACTAACGCCGTGAACTCGAACGTCACGGCGGCATGGCGAGCGCACAAACGCGGCGCGCTGTTTGCCAACCCGTGCTACACGCAGATCCATCCCACCTGCATCCCGGTGTCAGGACACCACCAATCCAAGCTCACGCTGATGAGCGAGAGCCTGCGGAACGACGGACGCGTATGGGTGCCCAAGAGTCAGGGAGACACGCGGCGCCCCGAACAGATTCCCGAGGCGGAACGCGATTACTACCTCGAGCGACGTTATCCGAGCTTCGGTAATCTCGTTCCTCGGGATGTCGCGTCGCGAAATGCCAAGTCGGTGTGCGACGAAGGACGAGGGGTCGGAGACAGCGGCCTCGCGGTCTACCTGGACTTCGCCGATGCGATTCAGCGCCTCGGCGTCGAGGTGATACGAAGCCGCTACGGCAACTTGTTCGACATGTATACGAAGATCACCGACGAGGATCCGTACAAGGTGCCGATGCGGATCTATCCGGCGATTCACTACACGATGGGCGGCCTGTGGGTTGACTACAACCTGATGAGCACGATTCCTGGCCTCCACGTGCTCGGGGAAGCCAATTTTTCCGATCACGGCGCAAACCGTCTCGGAGCGAGCGCGCTGATGCAAGGGTTGGCCGACGGCTACTTCGTGATTCCGTACACGTTGGCCAACTATCTTGGCGGCACGCCACTTCCGCCGGTCACCATCGAGCACGGGGCGTTCAACGAGGCCGAAGCGTCGGTTCGAGCCAACATCGACCGCCTGCTATCGGTCAAGGGCTCAAAGACTCCGCGACAACTGCATCGCGAACTGGGCGCCGTGCTCTGGGATGACGTCGGGATGGCAAGAAATGAAGCGGGCCTTCGGAAAGCGCTGGCCCGCATACCGCAGCTTCGCGACGAGTTCTGGCACAACGTGTCGGTGCCCGGTCCTCACAGCACGCTGAACAAGAACCTCGAGTATGCCGGCCGCGTCGCGGACTACCTGGAATTCGCCGAACTGCTGACGATTGACGCGCTGCATCGAACCGAATCGTGCGGCGGCCATTTCCGCGAGGAGAGCCAGACGCCGGACGGAGAAGCCCGTCGCGACGACGAGCATTTCTCGTACGTCGCCGCGTGGGAGTTCCAGGGCGTCGGCAAGCCGCCGACGTTGCACAAAGAGCCGCTGACGTTCGAGTACGTGAAGCCGACGCAACGGAGTTACAAGTAGAGTTGCCAGTTTCCAGCCAGTTTCCAGTAAATCACGAGCACTGGTCACTGGAGACCGGACACTGGAAACTGCAAGTGACAGTGATGCGTATCAACCTCAAAGTGTGGCGTCAGGCCGGTCCGAATCAGCCAGGGCGCCTCGTCGACTACGTCGCCAACGACGTGTCGCCCGACATGTCGTTCCTCGAAATGCTCGATGTCGTCAACGAGACGCTGATCGTCAAGGGAGAGGATCCGATCGCGTTTGATTCCGACTGCCGCGAGGGGATCTGCGGCACCTGTGGGTTTCTCGTGAGCGGCGTCCCGCACGGACCGGATCGTGGCACCACGGTCTGCCAGCTGCACATGCGGCGATTCAAGGACGGAGATACGCTGACCCTCGAGCCGTGGCGTGCCCGGTCATTCCCCGTGCTCAAAGATCTCGTTGTCGACCGCAGCGCGTTCGATCGAATCATTCAGGCGGGAGGATACACGTCCGCGAATGTCGGCGGCGCTCAGGACGCCAACGCGATCTTGATCCCGAAACCGGTCGCCGACAAGGCGATGGACTCAGCTGCGTGCATCGGCTGTGGCGCCTGCGTCGCCGCCTGCAAGAACGCGTCGGCCGCCCTCTTTACATCGGCAAAGGTCAGCCACCTCGCGCTCCTGCCCCAAGGTGCAGTAGAGCGATACGCACGTGTCGTCAAAATGGTCGAACGGCACGACGGTGAAGGGTTCGGCAGCTGCTCCAATGAAGGCGAGTGCGAAGCCGTCTGCCCCAAAGAGATTCCGATCACCAACATCGCTCGTATGAACCGCGACTATCTGAAGGCGATGCTGATGATCGGTGAATAAACTCGACTATCGGCTGAACGACACGCCGCTGCTGACTGACGACCCTCCCGCGCCAATCGCCGCGACTGCAGCCACGTAATTCCCAGGGGCAAGACTGACGAAGAACGACGGCAGGTCCACAATAATGTTGTTGTTGGCGTCGGGGGTTGGCTTGCCGAGATTCGATGTCGCGATCGGCGTCGCCGTGCTTGGATTCGCACCAGCTGCATAGATACGCAGCTCGTAGCTCGTTACCAGGGTTGCGTGATCCGGTGACGCGGTGAAGGCGACGCCAGTCGGTGCCGTCGATGTCGCCGTCGACACGGTGATCGTGCTGGTTGCCGAACTCTTGCTGGCGCCAGCGTTGTCGTAGGCAATGGCCTTCACCGTGTAGGTGCCTGCCGCGACCGAGCCCCACGAGAACGAGTACGGCGACGTCGTGTCGGTATTCAGCAGGGTCGTGCCGTTGTAGAACTCGACCTTCGAGATCGTACCGTCAGAATCGCTGGCCGTGGCGCTCAGCGTCACCGTCGCCGGGGCCGTGAACGTCGCGCCGTTGGCGGGTGCGGTCAGCGTAACGGTCGGTGGCTGGTTTCCGCTGCCACCGCTAATGGCAGTATTCATGTCGGCCTGAATCTCAGACGCGGTGAGCGCGCGACTGTAGAGCCGCACTTCGTCGATCAAGCCGTTCCAGTACTCACTACCAGTGCTCCAGTGGGCGAACTCGAGCGGATTGTTCGTCGTCGTGTGGGCGCCCGCCACGGTGCTGATGAGTGTGCCATTGATGAACAGGCGGACCGACGTGCCATCGTAGGTCATCGCGGCGTGTTTCCAGGTGTTGAGGTCGGCGCTCGTCAACGTCACTGCAGCCTTGGCTGTCCACGCGCCGTTCGTGCCGACTTCGCCGACGAATCGTCCACCACAAAGCTCGAACCCATAGTCGTGGACCTTCATCACAAAGGATCCGCAGGTGCCCGAGTAGAGGCTCTTCGTCTGAAACCATCCTTCCACCGTAAACGACCCGGTGAAATCGACGTCCGCGAGATTCACTTCACCGTTCCCGGCGAACGAGAGCGCCTGCCCGTATCGCCCGGAGGTCCACGTCCCATTGGTGATCGTGCCTGACGGTCCTCCAGACCCTGAGCTGTCGCGGACCGTTGATCCGGAGCCTTCGTTCAAGCCGTAGGCGCCGATCAGCCCACTCGAGGTGCTCGTTGCGACCGTGATGGTGGCTGTCGTCGATGACCGGCTCGCCCCAGCGTTGTCATACGCGATGGCTTTCAGCGTATAGGTGCCCGCCGCCACCGAGCCCCATGTATAGCTGTAAGGCGAGGTCGTATCCGTATTGAGCAGCGTCGTGCCGTTGTAGAACTCAACCTTCGAGATTGTGCCATCGGAGTCGCTCGCCGAGGCGCTCAGCGTCACGGTTGCTGGCGCCGTGTACGTGGCACCACTAGCGGGCGCGCTGAGCGTCACCGTTGGCGGCATATTCGTCACAGTATCGACGCGTATGCTGACGGTTGCGGACGACGAGCTGGCCCCGTCGTTGTCGACGGCAACCGCCTTCAGCGAATACGTGCCGGCCGGCACGGCAGCCCACGTGACGGCATACGGCGCCGACGTCACCGAGCCGAGCGGAGTCGAGCCGGCAAAGAAGTCCACCCTGGAGATCGTGCCGTCCGTGTCGCTCGCCGCCGCGGTCACGACAATGTCCTTGCCGGCAGTGAAGATCGACCCGTCGGCAGGTGATGTAATTGTGGCCTGCGGCGGTTGATTCGATGACGACCCCAATGAAGTAATCGACAGGTTGTCGAGCACTGCGTCGGTTGCCATGTTGGACTTGTGGCTCGTCGTGGCGATGCCGACGTAGACCTTGTCCGCCATTGGAATGGCATCGGTGCCCATCGACTTCCACGTCTTGCCGTCCGACGAGTAGAAGCCTTCGATTTGCGTACCGGCCCGAACCAGACGGACCCAGCCGGGGGGCGTACCCGCCGGGCCTGTGGTGTTTTCACTGAGTCCGCCAGTATCGGGGCGCCGTTGAAATGCCCAGCCGGACGCTGCGGACCCGAGCGCGAATGCATGCCGCGAGTTCGCGTTCAGGCTCTCGCGAATCATGACGCCGGTCTTCGACCAGTTGCTGGCGCCGGAGATGGATCGCACGTGAGCGATAACCTCGACGTCACCGGTCATTGGCTGGTAGACGAAATTGAACTGATCCGACGTGCCCCAGATGTCGACACCGCCTGCGTGGACCGTGTAGACACCGTCGCGGTAATTCACCGATCCGTTGATGGCCGGCGCACCGATATCAATGTCTTGCTGCGGCGGGGGCAGACTCGTCGGGATGACCGACACCTGCGAAACGGTGGCCGTCGTCGCCGCCGACGTGTTGTGGCTGGTCGTGGCAATACCGACATAAGCCGACGTTCCCAAGGCAATGGTGCTGCTGCCAATCAGCGACCAGTTGCTTCCATCGGCTGAGGAATACGCCGAGACCTTCGTGCCGACGCGCGTCAGCCGCACCCACCTCGGCGGCGCCACGGCGGGACCGCTCGTGTTGGTGCTCGAGCTGCCATTCTGCAAGCGACGTTGAAACGCGACGCCTTTCCCGGCAGAGACCAGCGCAAACCCATGCGCCGCGTTCGCGGCCAGCGAACTGCGAATCATCAC
>JBKPNQ010000132.1:0-16705 GCA_046732715.1 Acidobacteriota bacterium
CGATCTCAGAAATGAACTGAAGACGCATCTCGACATGGCGATTGCGGACCGCATTGCGCGCGGCGAGTCGCCGGAGCAGGCCGCCACCGCAGCGCGCCGGCAGTTCGGCAACCTGTCGCAAGTCCAGGAAGCGACGCGTGACGTGTGGGGCCGGCGCTGGCTCGACCACCTCATACAGGACGTGCGCTATGCGTTGCGAGTCTTCCGTCGCAACCCGGGCTTTGCTGTGGTCGCTATCCTCTCGCTAACGCTTGGCATCGGCGCCAACACGGCGCTGTTCGAGGTCGTCGACGCGGTGCGGCTGCGCCCGTTGCCGATTGCGAATCCAGACCAGCTGCTCGAAGTGCGCCTCGCGTCGCTCGATGGTGCCCGCGGTTCGTTCCAGACCTGGCACGAGTCGATGACGCAGCCGATCTGGCGGGAGCTGGAGGCGCGGCAGCAGGCGTTCCAGCTATTTGCCTGGTCGCGCGCGGGTTTCAATCTCGCGGACGGTGGCGAAGTGCAACGGGCCGACGGTCTCTGGGTCAGCGGCGAATTCTTCAACGTGCTCGGATTGCGCCCGGCTCAGGGGCGGCTGCTGTCGTCCGAGGACGATCGCCCTGGCTGCGTGCCGCGTGCGGTGCTCAGCTATGGGTTCTGGCAGCGCGCCTATGGCGGCGATGCTTCGATCGTCGGTCGCACGATCAACTTGCGCAATCGCCCGATCGAGATCGTCGGCGTAGTGCCGGCGGATTTTCACGGGCTCGAGGTTGGGCGATCGTTCGACGTGGCGCTTCCGCTTTGCGCGGAAGCCGTGCTCAGCGTCACCGGCAAAGGCCGCTCCGAAGCGGGTACCAACTGGTGGCTGATGGCGTTCGGCCGCCTCAAGCCGGGATGGACCCTCGATCGCGCGTCGGCGCATCTCGCCGCGATTTCTCCGGAGATCTTTCGTACGACCCTGCCCGCGGCCTATCCCGCGATCAGTGTCAACAAATACCTGGCGATGAGGTTCACTGCGGTGGCCGGTGGCCAGGGGTTGTCGCAATTACGGGAAGCGTACGAGACGCCGCTGTGGCTGCTGCTCGGCATTGCCGGTCTCGTGCTCGTGATCGCCTGCGCCAATCTCGCCAATTTGCTGCTGGCGCGGGCGACGGCGCGCGAACGTGAGATTTCGGTGCGCCTCGGTCTCGGCGCCTCCCGCGGCCGCGTCGTCCGCCAGTTGCTGACGGAAAGCTTTCTGCTGGTGGGAATCGGTACCGGCGGCGCCGTGCTGCTCGCTGATGCAATGGGCGGTTGGCTGGTTGCGGCGCTCGAGACGACCGGTAGCACAATCACGCTGCCGCTCGTGGTCGACTGGCGCGTCCTCGGGTTTGCCGCGCTCCTCGCCGTCGCGACCTGTTTGTTGTTTGGTCTGGCTCCGGCGATTCGCGCGACGCGCGTATCGGCGTCGAGCGTGCTGCGCGTGACGACACGCGGCGCGTCCGCCGGAAAGGAATCGGTCGCGCTTCGCCGTAGCCTGGTCGTCGTTCAGATTGCGCTCTCGGTTGCGTTGCTCTTCGGGTCACTGCTCTTCACGCGGACGCTGCGCAACGTGCTCAGCGTTGATCCTGGGTTTCGTTCGGAAGGTCTACTCGTTGCCGGCATCGATTCCACGCCGATGCGACTTCCTGCCGAAGCGCTCGCCGCCCATCAGAATCTGATTCTTGAACGCGTGCGCGCGATTCCCGGCGTGCAGGGCGCGGCAACCGTTGCGGTGGTGCCAATCAGCGGATCCTCCGGCGGCAACGACGTCTGGCCCGAAAACAACAGCAGCGCCAGGTTCAACAGGCTGGTGAACTTTGTCGGCGCCGGCTATTTCCGGATGTTGAGCATCCCGCTCGTCGCCGGCCGCGATGTCGACACTCACGACACGCTCGACTCGATGCCGGTCGTTGTCGTCAATGAGGCATTCGCGGCCCATCTCGGCGGCCCGGTCGCTGCGGTGGGGCAGCGCATCACGCGCGAGCAGACGCCGCGCAATCCCGCGAAGTCGTACGAAGTGGTCGGGGTCGTGAAGAACTCGGCCTATACGGCACTGAAAGATGATCCGTATCCGACGATGTATTACGCCGGCTCGCAGGATCCGCCGGCGCCGGACACTCAACTGATGGTCCGCTCGTCATTGCCGCCGACCGCGACGACGTCTGCGATTACCGCCGCGCTGTCGAATATCGATCCGCGCATCACCGTCAATTACACGATTGTGCCGACGATGATCCAGGACACGATCGTGCAGGAGCGGCTGCTTGCCGGGTTGTCGGCCGGGTTCGGTGTGCTCGCTGCCGTCCTGACGATGGTCGGGCTCTATGGTCTGGTTGCGTATTCGGTGACGCGGCGCTCGACCGAGATCGGCGTGCGGATGGCGCTGGGCGCGCGCGGCCGCGACATTCTGCGTCTCATCCTTCGCGAGGTGGCGCTGCTCCTCATGATCGGCGTCGGTGCCGGCGCCGGGCTCGCGATTGCCGGTGGGCAGGCGGCATCATCGCTGCTCTTCCGGGTGCGTCCGTACGATCCGATCACGCTCGTCGCGTCGATCGCGGCACTCTCAGCGGTCGCGTTCGCAGCCAGCTATCTGCCGGCACGCCGCGCGACGCGGATCGAACCGGTCATCGCCCTTCGGGCGGAATAGGGAAGAAATTGGTGGATTGGTGAACTGGTGGATTCGTGAATTGGGCTTCGCACGTGCCGTTTCCCGCGGGTGGGCGGCCGCGAGGGATCCGAGAATCAGGACGGGAACCACGTCGCCGCTTCAGCTCAAGCCAGACATCTGCCGGCAAGAGCCAGCAGCCCAGAAGCCAGCAGCCAAAAGTCAGCAGCCAGAAGCCAGCTCCTAGACTATGATTCCGTTTCCAGGAGACGACATGAACCGACGCGCGTTCTTCACGACTGCTGCCATGGCCCCGATTCTCGCGAGCGCCGTCAACGCCTTGCGCGCGCAGACCACCGGCGGCGGACGCCTGTTCTTCGTCGGCACCTACACCAACAACGCGGCGGGGAGCAAAGGTATCTACGCGTGGCGGTTCGACGCGGCGACCGGCAAGGTCACGACGCTAGGCGTTGCTGCCGAGACCGATAGCCCCAGCTGGGTCGTGGTTCATCCCAACAAGCGATTTCTCTACGCCGCGAACGAGCTGCCGCCGCCCGAGGCGGGCGGGCCCACCGGGGCGGTGACGGCGTTCTCGATCGATGCGGCGTCCGGCAAGCTGACGCAGATCGGCCGCGTCAAGACGAACGGCCTGTCGCCGGCCCACATGCTCGTCGATCCGACAGGGAAGTGGGCGATTGTCGGTAACTATGGCAACGCGGCCGGCAGCGAAGGCACGTCGGTCGCGGTCTTTGCGATCGGCGATGACGGCAAGCTGGCGGAGACGCCGAAGGCGTTCGTGGCGCACGTGCCGAAGCCGAAGCGGCTGGATCCGGCAGGGCCGCCTCCAAGGAACGGCAATCCGCCGACCTCGCACCCGCATTGCGTGTTGCTGTCGCCCGATAGCAAGTTCCTCCTCGTCGCCGAGAAGGGCTTCGACGAGATCGTCGTCTATCGCTTCGACGCGAAGACGGGAGCGCTGATGCCAAATACTCCACCGTCGGTCGAGGCGACCAAGTTTGGCGCTGCTCCTCGTCATTTGGCGTTTGGAAAGAATGGGAAGTTTGTGTACGTCTGCTACGAAGCCGGTCGCGCCGTCTCGACCTTTGCTTATGACGCCGCGACAGGTACGCTGAGCGCGAAGGACACGCTCTCGACGTTGCCGCCCGACGCACCGCAGACCGGCTCATGTGCCGAGATCGAAGTCCATCCCGATGGCAATTACCTCTATGTCTCGAACCGCGGCCACAACAGCCTCGCTCTTTTCGCGATCGATCGGTCGAGCGGTACGCTCACGTTCAAGGACACGTTCCCGGTGGGTGGGACCCCACGGAATTTCAAGATCGACCCGACGGGGGATTACGTCTTCGCTGAGGGCCAGAACAACGGCGTGACGGTCGTGTTCAAGATCGATCGGCCGACGGGCGTGCTGACGAAGACCGATGCCTCACTCGACTCTCCAGCGCCGGTTTGTATCGCTTTTGTGTGATGTCAGTTTCCAGTAGCTGACAACGGCCGTTGACCAGCTCGCACGGCAACGCGTCTCGAACGACCGCCCGGGAAAACAAAGAACTGTCTTCCCGGGCGTCGATGACGACGTCGCGATTGGTCTCACTGTCAGCTGACGATCTTCTTCGCCGCGGTCATCCCCAGGATCAGGAACACCAGGAACAGAATGAGGAACAATGCGGCGAGGAACTTCGCAATGGCGAA
The DNA here is from genome assembly GCA_046732715.1 of Acidobacteriota bacterium. Classification (GTDB taxonomy): domain Bacteria; phylum Acidobacteriota; class Vicinamibacteria; order Vicinamibacterales; family 2-12-FULL-66-21; genus JALZOC01. The sequence continues at coordinate 4,316 of JBKPNQ010000132.1, forward strand.
TGACGCGCCAGCGATCGTCGTGAACCCGAGCATCGCTGCAAGCAGTCCGATCACAAGAAACGTCAAAGCCCAACCAATCATCGCTCACCTCCATGAGGTCTCTGCCTCGTCCGGCGAACGCTGTGAGCGCTGCCGTCAATACTGGAGTTGCGAACGTCGTGCCGGCTGAACGGCTGAGGCGAGATCCGTAGAGGTGCACAGTCGAGCTCGCCTCATCCACACCTACCTCTCTCGAGTTGGAAGATCACGTCAGATGGGCTACTCCCATGCGGTCGAGCAGCGCCTTGAAGCGGGGATCGTCGCGAACCGGATCGAATTCCACCGCGGCAGTAACGAGAATCAGCGAGCCGTCGCGTTGTTCGAACGCGCGGTTGAGCCAGCGGAAGGCGCCGTCGTGATCCGCTACGCCAAGATGGATGAGCGCGAACCACATCGGCGAAACGTGGCCGTCTGCCGCGCGCGCGGCCAACTCGTTGAGGTGCTCGTACGCGCGCTCGCGCTGCCCAGATCGGCCATAGACGTAACCAAGTACCCCAATGTGGTTGACCGAGCGGCCGTCGAGCTCAACTGATGTGTTGAACTCTGCAATCGCGCGGTCGAACTGACCGCCTTGCGTGCAGGCATCGCCGAGCGCGTAATGCGCAAACGCGAAGGACGGTTCGAGCGCCACCACCTTTTCGAACTGGGCGATCGCGCGATCGAGATCGTGACGGAAATGATGGATGTAGCCAATCTGCGTTTTCACCTGAAGATCCAGCGGATCGAGCCGCTCGGCCTCGGCCAACTCGAGCAGCGCGAGATCGTGACGCCTTTCGAGCAGCGCGAGCCGCCAGGCATTCCACAGATGCGCCGACGCCGAGCCGGGACCGAGTTGGAGGGCGCGTGTGAGCGCCTGCTCCGCGCTCGCTCGATCCCAGTCGTGGTTCATGGCAATCAGGCCGCGGACCTTGTGAGCGTGCGCGAGGTTCGCGTCGAGCGTCAGAGCCTGGTCCACGGCTCGTCGCGCCTGCGGCACCGTTTCGGCGGCCGGTCGTATGCCTAACCCTGAGTAGAACCAGACGTGCGCGTCTGCCAAGGCTGCGTAGGCCGGTGCAAAACTCGCATCCGCGGCGATGGCCTGGTTGAAGTAGCCGATCGCTTGCCGCATCGCGACTTCGGTCCACTTGTTCAGGGCATACAGGCCCTTGAGGTAGGCGTCGTGGGCAGGCGCGTTAAGCGGCGGCCGCTCCGAGCGCCGAGTGGCTCGACGGATCCGGAATTCGTCCAGGATGCTCGCCGCGATTTCGTCCTGAATCACGAAGACGTCCTCGAGCTCGCGATCGAACCGCTTCGACCAGATGTGATAACCGTCGTCGGCGTTCACCAGCTGCGCTGTGACGCGCACGCGATCGCCTGATTTGCGGACACTGCCTTCGAGAATCGTCGCCACCCGTAGCCTTCGGCCGATCTCGATGACCTCGAGATTCTGGCTGTGACAGGCGAACGCGGATGTCCGCGAGATCACCTGCAGTCCCGGCACGGAGGTGAGCGCGGTGATGATTTCCTCTGTGATCCCGTGACAAAAATACTCCTGATCTCTGGCCGGGCTCATGTCGACGAATGGCAGAACGGCGATCGACGACGACACTTTCTGCTCACCGACGGCAGTCGCCACCGGATTCGTAGCCGGACTCACGTCTGGCATGGCGCGGAGCTCCCGCAGGAACTCGTCCGCCGATCGATAGCGTCGATCCGGATCCTTTTCGAGCGCTTTGTCGAGGATGACCTCGAGCGATCGCGGCAGTGTCGGGTTAAAGGTGAGAAGCGGTGGTTGCCGCCGGTTCAGGAGATGATCGAACACCGCCGCGACGGTCTCACCCTGAAACGGTGCTCTGCCGGTCGCCATTTCGTAGACCACCACTCCGAGTGCAAACAGATCGGTGCGCGCGTCGAGCGCTCTCCCGAGCGCTTGTTCCGGCGACATATAACCGGTCGTGCCGACGGCGTGACCGACGCTGGCGTCATCGCTCGTCATCGTCGCCCCTTCCGGGTCCTGGTCTGATATCCGCGCGAGGACCTTGGCCACGCCGAAGTCGAGAATCTTGACCCGCTCGTCGTCCGTAATCATGACGTTGCCGGGCTTCAGGTCGCGGTGCACGATGCCTGCGGCATGCGCACAGGCGAGCGCTTCGGCCATCTGACTGGCGAACGAGATCGTCTGCGTGAGTGGGAGGCCAGTGCCGGTTGCCAGAAGCTGACGCAGGCTCCGTCCGGTCACGAGCTCCATCGTGATGAAGACGAGATCGTCGACGTCTTCTACCGAGTAGAGATGAACGATGTTGGGATGATTGAGGGCGGCCGCCGCTCGAGCCTCGCGCAGGATCCGGGCTTGATGGTCACGCGCCGCGTCGACATCGGGACGGAGAAACTTGAGCGCGACGCGCCGATTGAGTTTGGTGTCCTCGGCCACATACACGTCCCCCATCCCGCCGCTTCCGAGCTTCTCGAGCACCAGGTAATGACCGAGTCGGTTGCCGATTAATGGGGCCACGCTGCGAAAAGTTTAGGCGACCACAACAGGCGGAAACGCGGATTTGCCGCACCGGCAGCGTGCCGCATCAGGGGTGCCTTTGTGCCACACCCGCGTCCGGCAGTCCGGGCACGACCAGAGCGCGTCGAGCGTCTCGATCCGTTCGAGCGCCGCTTTCACCTCGCTCACTCCGGAGCGACCGCGGCTGGCATGTGCCGCGACATTCAACGTGGCACCGACATCCGCTTCCAGGTGTTTGAAGATCGGTTCGATGGATTGCAGTTGCGATTTGGCGTGGTCCTTGAGCGTACGGCGAAGGCCGATGAACAGCTCGCCGATTTCCCGTCTGTCGTTGGCCTGCCCGCGCCGGAACGCGAGCGGTGCCGACAACGCTTCGCACACCTCCTGCAGCAACTCTTCGAGCGCGCGGCGCCCTTTGGTCGCGGCGCCGTGAACGTCGCCCTCTTGCAGCCGCTCCCGGGCAGCCGCGAGCATGCCGCTCGTTTCATACTTCGTCGTGCGTGGTCCTGACGCGTGACTCCACGACGTGAACTCGATCTTGCGCCACGAGGGAGCGCGGCGACTCAGGTGTTCGAAAAACTGCTGGTCGTGGGTCAGGACGATGAGCTGCCAGTCCGAGAACCCGTCGGCGAGCAGCTCGGCGAGACGGCCGCGATGCTCGACATCGAAGCTGTTGATCACATCGTCAAGGATGAGAAACCCAAGCTTTTCGTTGAAGCTCGCAGCCATGGCCAGGAACACCGCAATCGCGAGCGAGTTCAGGTGTGATTCGCTGAGCACCCCGTGCGGCGGTCGCTGCCGTGATCCATAAAAGTCGATCGCCAGCTCGACTCCCTTGGCTGTCCACGGCTCGATGCTCACCCCATCGAGCTCTTCTCCCGGATGCAGGGTCGAGTAGAACTTCGCGACCCGGCTGCTGATCTGTTCGAGCAACTCGCCCAAATCATCCTTCTGCTTCCGCTGATACGCATCGAACACGGCCTCGGCGATGGTCAGCGCGCGCTCGGCACGAGCACTCTTTTTCTCCGCTTGTTGCCAGGCACGGACCTGCTGACACAATGCCGCCAGCATCATCAGCTGGTTGTCGCGTTCGCTGGGTTCTGGCGTCGAGATCTGTTTCGCCAGTTTGCTGACGGTCTTGTCCCATTTACGCAGTTCGGCGAGATAGCTCGTGAGTGCGCTGACGTCGACCGGCGCAAGCGCATCGACCTGGTCGTGGATCCTCGTGGCCGGCAGCTGCGGAACCGGTGGGATTTCGAGGTCCAGGGCCAGAACGCGTTCGCAAATCGCCTCGCGCAGGTCGTAGGTGCTTTCGAGCCCGTCCGCCTGCTCGAGGATCGGATCGCGGAAGCGTTCGAGATCGCGCGACGCTTCCATCACCTCCACCAGCGCGGCCTCAATCTTCCGCGCCAACACTTTCTGGTCAACCTTCTGACCGCAGAGCGGGCAGCGTCCCGCTTCGATCGACGGTGACTCGAACAGCCGCTTTGCTTCACGCACCAATGATGCACGCGGCAGCAGGCGCGCACGGTCGGATACCACCAGCGAATTCCACGATTCGAACACGTTCTTGTTGAAGTCCGGCGCCTTGAGCGCTCCGATTTCGGCCGCGAGAGTCTCGCGGCCGGACGCGGCAACGTTGGCACTGGCACCAACCGCCGCCGTAATCCACGAGGGGTCGGCGACCTGGCTCAACGACTGCGGTGGGTCCACGCCGAGCAACTCGCAGATTTGCCGGAGGCTGGTGAGGACCATTTCCTCGCTGACGGTATCGGCGCCTGACGCTAACGCGCGGCGATACACTCGAACTTCTTCGTCCGCAACCTTCGACGCTTTCCGCAAGTCGTTTCTGGCGCGTTGGAGGTCTTCTCGCAGGCTTTCGATCGCGTCCAGACCGAGGATCTCGACCAGCGCTTTCCACTTTTCCGTTTTGGTCTTATTGATGAAGTCCGCGAGTGTGCGTCCTCGAAGCAGAAACGTCTCACGCCGAAGCGCCTCGAACGAGTCGGGTTGGCGCTCGTCCGGGAACACGACCTTGCCGCCCAGTATGCCGCTGGTGAGGACCTCGACCGATGTCACGTCGTCACCATCGCCGCCGACATGACGCACTGCGTGCTGGCGACCTTCGTGCGACAAGAGCTCGATCTCGCCCCGGAAGTACCACTCGAGCGCATCGGCAATCGTGCTCTTCCCGGTGCCGTTCTCGCCGAAGATGACCGTGCTTTCGCCGTTGCCGAAATCGATCGTCATCTCGGTGGGAATGCCGCGGAACGCGTGCATCATCAGACGCTGAAGTCTCTCAGTCACCGGCGACATCCTCGAACAGCTGGCGGATTGCGGCGGATCGGTCGACGTCGTCTCTCTTCAGCAGCTCGGAAAAACGTCGGGCCAGCTCGGCCGGGAGATCATCCAGCGTTTGGAGCAGCGTCAAAAGAAACTCCTCGGCGCTTGGACGGTGCATCAGTAGCTCCTCAATTACTGGTCCGGGGGGCTTTGCCCCCGCGGACCCCCCACGCCTCCGCTCGCGGGGCCCCCACGCCCCGCTCCGCTACGGCGGGCGCGCCCGTGGCGCGCCTAAACGAGCTCTAGGTCCGGGGCGCTTTGCCCCCGCCGATCCCCACGACTCCGCTCGCCTGGGCCTCCGGCCCTAATCCGCTACGGCTCGCGCGCCCGTGCCGCGCCTAAACCTCTCGAACGAGCTCTAGTGGGTAATTTATCTCTTTCTTAACCTAGTCGAATGAGCAACGAACGGATCGACCCGCCTTCGCACTTTCGCCCGACTTCGTTAGAATCTCCGCGAAAAGGAGTCGATGTGAGGCGAACAGCATTGCTGGCGTTGCTGGCCATGACTACCGCGGTGGTCATAACAGCGGCTCAAAGCACCGGATGGCAGGCGCGGGCTGAGGCAATCGCTCAAGCAACCAAGCAACAGTCAGGGTTCAACTACGACGAGTCACGTGTCGGGTCGTACACGCTGCCCGATCCGCTCGCCTACAAAGGCACCAAGGTCACGAGCAAGGAAGCATGGCAGGCGAGGCGCGCGGAGATCCTCGATTTGTTTCGCGACAACGTCTACGGACGATCTCCGGGCAAGCCAGAGCACACGACCTTCTCCGTCGTCGAGGAGAACACGAAGGCGATGGACGGCGCGGCGACGCTGCGGCGAATCGCGATCACCAGCCGCCAGGGCGCGAAGGCGCATCAATTCACGCTCACGCTTTTTCTGCCGAACAAGTCATCGGGCCCGCGACCGGTGTTCCTCTTGATCAACAACCGTCCGCCGTCGAACACCGATCCAACGAGAAAAGAGCAATCCGGATTCTGGCCAGCGGAGCAGGTTATCGCGCGCGGCTACGGCATCGCCGCGTTTCACTACGCGGAGCTCGCGCCGGACGATGCGAAGACATCTCGAGACGGGGTGATCGAGTTCTTTGACGAGGCCGGAGGATCGACGAAGTACACGTGGGCAGCGCTTGCGGCGTGGGCCTGGGGCGCGAGCCGCACGATGGATTACTTCGAGACCGATCCGCGGGTCGACAAGGCGCACGTCGCGGTCGTCGGCCACTCGCGTGGCGGCAAGGCGGCGCTGTGGGCCGGCGCCGAGGACGAGCGCTTCGCGATGGTCGTCTCGAATGAATCGGGAGAAGGCGGTGCGGCGCTGAGCCGCCGCAATTTTGGCGAAACGATCGAGCGGATCAACACGTCGTTTCCGCACTGGTTCACTGCCACCTACAAGACGTTCAACGGCCGGGCGGCAGAGTTGCCAGTCGATCAGCATATGCTGATGGCACTGGCTGCACCGCGTGCGCTCTATGTCGCCAGCGCCGACGAGGACCTGTGGTCCGATCCACGCGGCGAATTCCTGGCGCTGGCAATGTCGTCACCGGTGTTTGCGTTGTGGGGCGATGCGCCCATTCGTCCCGACGGTATGCCTGCGGTCGACAAGCCGATCATCGTCGGCCGCCGCGGGTATCACATCCGTACTGGCGGTCACAACCTGACGCCCTACGACTGGGATCGCTACGCCGATTTTGCCGATCGGGTTTGGAAGTGACTGGCCGCCGATGAATGTTTGCTTGCCACCGAGCGTGGCCGTACTCTGGGGCCAGGGTCCCAGCGTGCGTTCGTCCCTACCGAGTCAGGTCAAGCGCTTCCGTCAGCACTCGCCCCGAAGATCCAGCCGGCGCATCCACATCGATTAACGCCGCGAGAGTGGGCGCAAGATCGTTCAACGCGACGCGGCCGGCATATCTCCCCGGCTTGACCGCGTGTGCCATGAGCACCAGTGGAATGTGCGCATCGTAGTTGTACGGGCTGCCGTGCGTCGTGCCGGTGGCCTGCCGCATCCAGTACGGCTCGAGAATGATCTCGAGGTCGCCGGATCGCTGCGAGTTGAAGCCACGCAGCACGCGACTGCCGACCAAATCGTTGGCGACTTCAGCCCGGAGCAGCTGGTCGCGCGTGTAGACGCGGGCGACATGGGGCACGGCCATCGCCGCCGCGGCGGCGACGCGACGGACCTCGCTCGCGTCGAGCTGCTTTTCAGCAATCAGTGAGTAGTTCAGGTAGGGCGACGATCCGGCGGTTGCCATCAACCACTTGCCTTCGCCGAAACGAGATGTCAGCGCCTGCTCGATCGCACCGAACAGTTCCTTGTTCGTCATGCGCCCACCGGGAAGAGAGCGCTCCGTGAGCGATTCAGGAACCGGCGCGACACCGTGGTCCGCGGTGAGCGCCACGATCGTGTGCTGCAGACCAACCAGCTTGTCCACCCGATCCAGTAGCTGGCCGATCGCGCGATCGGTTCGAATCGCAATATCACGAACTTGCGGCGAGTCCGGTCCGTAGGTGTGACCGACCGCATCGTTCGATGAGAAACTCACGGCGAGCAAATCGATGACGCCGCGTTGCCCGAGCCGTTCCTCAGCAATCGCGGCGGTCGAGAAGTCGGTCAGCATCTGATTGCCAAATGGACTCCCGTACACGGCTTCATACAGTTTCGAATCCGTTTCCTTTGGCAGCTGCTTGAGAACCGGCGTGCCCACCGACAGCGCCAGCCACGCCTGACCTGCCAGCGAGTCCGCCGAGTGGCGGTCGTTGAACGCTCGCACCCACACCGGCACATCAGTCATGTAGTACGTGCTGCTGACGAAGGCGCCTGTCTTGGTGTCGAACCAGTAGGCGGCGTCTGCGCCTCGCCCCACCGGCAGGATCGCGGCTCGATCCTTCAGCGATATGCCGACGACACGCGGCGCATTCGGCGCTCCCTTCGAGACGCCAGATGCGAGCTTCATCTCGTCGCCCAACGTTCCGACCAGAAGGCGGCGAGGTGAGGCGGTTGCCGCACCGGCCGCACCGACGGGCTTCACCGTGTCATCGGTGATACTGGCGACCGACTTGCCGGATTCGCGATCGAACCAGTCGTTGCCGATGATGCCGCTGACTGACGGGGTGGCGCCAGACAACATGGTCGAGTGGCCGACAGCGGTGACCGTCGGATAGTGCTCGAGATAGGCGTTCGTGAATACCGCTCCATCGGTGAGCATCCGCTTGAAACCGGCGGTGAAGTCACTCCGGAACCGAGTCAGATAGTCATAGCGGAACTGATCGACCGCGATCAGGAGCACGAGCCGGGTTTCCGTCGGACTCGACGGCTGTTGTGCCTGTGGAACGGCGGAGAGCAGCACCGCGAGCGCCAAGAAGAGGAGCAGAATTCTTTTCATCGGGATCCCTCGATACCGTCCTTGCCGACTGAATGATATCCAACAAAGACACGCGAGGCCGTTATTTTCCTTCATGACCTCTTCACAATCCCTTCATCATTGAGTGCGACATTGCTCTTGTCGAATGTGATTCCAGGTTGGAATCTCGAAGTCAAGGAGCAATCGCAATGAACAACCGACAGCTCGTCCGTGCGCTGGTTATTGGCGTACTGTTCCTCGCTGGCGCGGCCGCGATCGGCATCGGCGCCTACAATGCGGGAGTGGCTCAGGGGCTAGCGGAGAGCGGCCGACTGATCGCCGCACCACCAGCAGGAGCACCGTACGTCTACGTCTCGCATCGACCGTGGGGATTCGGGTTCTTCCCGTTCTTCCCGCTTCTCTTCCTGTTTCTGTTCTTCTTCGTCGTGCGCGGGATGCTGTGGAGAGGCCATTGGCACGGGGGCTGGCGCTACGGCGGCTACGACGGTGTGCCGCCGATGTTCGAAGAGTGGCATAGACGAGCCCACTCCCGCACCTCGGAGCCCGGATCCCGCGCTTCGGATCCCGGCATGTCTTAACTGACCAATGAAACAGATCCTGGTCGTGGACGACGAGGCGCGGATTGCTGAAATCTGCCGCGATTATCTCGAGCGCGCCGGTTTCAAGGTCATGATCGCCGCCAACGGCGCTGATGCGCTGACCCTTGCGCGCACGAAGCCGCCCGACCTCGTCGTCCTCGACCTTGGACTGCCAAAGATGGACGGACTCGACGTCACACGCGCACTGCGGAAGCGTTCCAACGTGCCCATCATCATGCTGACCGCGCGCGTCGACGAGAGCGACAAGCTCATCGGGCTCGAGCTCGGCGCTGACGACTACCTGACAAAGCCGTTCAGCCCTAAAGAGCTGGTTGCTCGCGTGCGAGCAGTATTCCGGCGAACCGACCTCGGCTCAGGTCACGGCGATGTGGTCCGCGCCGCCGACGTCACGCTCGACGTGCCACGGATGCATGCGACAGTCGCCGATCGAACGGTCGACCTCACTTCCACGGAGTTCGAGCTGCTGGTGATGATGATGCGACAGCCTGGCCGCGTGTTCACGCGTGGCCAGCTGCTCGACGCGGTGCGGGGCGATGAACTGGAATCGCTGGATCGCGTCATCGACGTGCATATCAAGAACCTGCGGCGCAAGCTGGAGCCAGATCCCCGCAGTCCCCGCTACGTCCTGACGGTGTACGGCGTCGGCTACAAGTTCGCCGAGGAATGATGCACAAGTCCTGTGACCATAACCGATCCTGGCGCCAGTCGGGCGGGCGATGGCGGCCCCACGACGACCGGTTTGTCACGATACGCCGCAAGCGCACGTGGTTCTTTCGACGGATGGCATTCTTCGCCGCCCTGATGTTGTCGCTCCTGGTCACGAGCATGTTCGCAGCCGGCTGGCTGACGGCCGGCAGGCCGGGTGTGGCATACGCACTCGCTCTGTCGCTATTGCTATTCACCGTCATGGCCGTCATGGTTCTGGTGTCCAGCAGCATGCGGCGATTTGCGTCTCCTCTGCACGCGGTCATGGACGCCGCGGATCGGGTGGCAGAAGGAGACTACGACGTGCGCGTACCGGAGTTCGGCGCGCCGCCCATGCGTGCGCTTGCGCATTCGTTCAACACGATGACCGAGCGGCTGCAGAACGCGGATCGCCTGCGCCGCGACGTCATGGCTGACGTTGCCCACGAATTGCGGACACCGTTGAGCGTGTTGCAGGGGCGCCTCGAAGGTCTTATCGATGGCGTGTATCCGCGTGACGACCGTCAGCTTGGCGAACTGCTGGACGAAACGCGCGTCCTCGCCCGGCTGATCGAAGACCTGCGAACGCTCGCCCTGTCCGACGCTGGCGCGCTGACCCTGCAGAAGGAACCGACGGACCTGATAGATCTTGTCAACGACGTTGTGCGCAGCATGCAGCCCGAGGCCGACGGGAAGTCGGTATCACTCAGCGCGAACGGTTCGCACGGGACGAAGCCGGTCGACCTTGACCCGGTCCGCATTCGGGAAGTGCTGACGAATCTTCTGTCGAACGCACTTCGGCACAGCCCGACCCGCGGTTCGGTGACTGTTTCGGTCGGTGAGAAAGACGGAAGCGTTGCGGTGACGGTGCGAGACCGCGGTGAAGGCATGTCGCCCGAAGAACTCAGTCGCGTGTTTGACCGCTTCTACAAAGGGGAAGGATCGCGCGGTTCTGGTCTTGGCCTGTCGATCGCCAAGAACATCGTCATGGCTCACGGTGGAGCGATCGAAGCCTCCAGTGAGCTGGGCAAAGGGACGACGATCGAGTTCAGCTTGCCGCGATGAAGTCCGGGATCCGTGGTCTGAGTCCGGGATCCGAGGGTAAGCTATGTCGTCATGCGACTGACCACACTCGCGTCCGTCACCGTCGCCGCCGCGCTCACCGGCCTTTCGTCCCAAACCATTCCCCAGGACACCGGCGCCGTTGGCGCCTGGCACAAGATTCAGAAGCTCAAAACCACGGCCAGCGTCCTGCACGGCACGGCGCACCCGGATGATGAGCACGGCGGTGTTTTGGCGAAGCTCAGTCGCGGCGACGGCGCGCGGGTCATCCTCTTGACGCTTACTCGTGGCGAGAGCGGTGACAACGCCATCGGACCGCAGCTGTTCGATGCCCTCGCCCTCATCCGCACAGACGAGTTGTTGACGGCTGACAAGTACTACGGCGTCGACGAGCAGTACTTCTCGACGATGATCGACTACGGCTTCTCCAAGCGACTGGATGAGACCACCGAGAAGTGGGGCCTCGAGAATGCCTTCCGCGACGTCGTCCGCATCATCCGCATGACCCGTCCGTGGATCGTCCTTTCACGATTTCAAGGAAACGCACGCGATGGGCACGGCAATCATTCCGCTGCTGGCCTGTTATCGCAGCAGGCATCGGAGGCCGCAGGCGATCCCAGCCGGTTCCCCGAGCAGATCAAAGACGGATTGCGGCCGTGGTCGCCGCTGAAGGTGTACATCGGTGGCGTCCGGGCCGATGAGAACTGGACGGTGCGGATCGACAGCGGGGAGTACAGTCCGGTGCTCGGCGATTCATTCGCGAACATTGCCAGCTTCGGTCTCAGCTTTCAGCGATCGCAGAACGGTGGACGATATGCGCCGGTCAACGGACCGAACTACTGGTACTACACGCGCACTGCTTCGCGCGTGACGGCCGCGGAAAAAGAGACCTCGATCTTCGACGGCATCGACACAACGTATGCGGGCTTATTCAAGACGCTCGGCAAGACCGCACCAGCCGGTGTTGACGCAACGCTCGCAGGAATCGATGCCACGGTCGCGCGTGCGATTTCAGCCTTCAACTTCACCGACCCGGCGTTGGCAGTGCCGGCGCTGGCGGAAGGACTCAGGCTGACACGGGCCGTCATGTCGAAATCCGCCAATGCGCCCGACGTGACCGACGTGCTGCGCATCAAGGAGCGCCAGTTCCAGGACGCGATCAGCGCGACGCTCGGTCTCGAGCTTTCCGCGATTGCCGATCTAAACACAAAGCCTGTAGCCGACGCTGCAGGCCGGGGCGGCGGTCGAGGCGCTGTCGCCACGATGACGGCACCCGTTCCGGGTCAGACCTTTGGCGTCACCGTCCGCCTCACCAATCGCGGGACGATGCGGATCGATCCTGGAACCATCCTGCTGGCCCCGACGCCGGGCTTTTCGCCGACGACCGTGGCTGGCCAGGTGTCGTCGGCCGGTCAGCAATCAGGAACCTTCTTGTTCGCAGTGAAAGTGGCAGACGACGCGCCGATCAGCACGAAGCCGTACTTCAGCCGCGCCACGTTTACCGAGAATCGCTACACGCTCTCAGACTCCGTATTGTTTGGACAGCCGTTCAATGCGCCGCCACTGGTCACGATCGCGACATACAAAGTGAACGGCGTCGACGTCGACATCAGGGAAGTGGTGAAACGACGCGAGGCGAACCTGCCCTACGGATTCGTCACGCGTGAGGTCCGGACCGTGCCGCGCGTCGCGTTGACTGTGTCGCCGATGACGGTGGTCGTGCCGATGTCGTCGACGAACCGGACCGTCGATCTCGACGTCACGGTCATGCACAATGCGAGTGCGCCGACAACCGGTCAGCTCGCGCTGACGC
>JBKPNQ010000133.1:0-5629 GCA_046732715.1 Acidobacteriota bacterium
GCGCGAGGTTCATTCCGAGCACGGTGTCGCCCGGTTTCAGAAGCGTGAAATACACCGACATGTTGGCCTGCGCGCCCGAGTGCGGCTGCACGTTGGCGTGTTCGGCGCCAAACAGTTCCTTGGCGCGGGCAATCGCCAGAGATTCGGCGACATCGACGAACTCGCAGCCACCGTAATACCGCTTGCCTGGGTATCCTTCGGCGTACTTGTTTGTCATCACCGAGCCCGCGGCCTCGAGCACCGCCTGGCTCACGAAATTCTCCGAGGCGATCAGTTCGAGTCCGCTGTTCTGGCGGTGGCGTTCGTTTCGGATCGCGGACGCCACTTCCGGATCGGATTCGGCGAGCGATCGCCAGCGGGTCGGGGTCTCAATCTTCGTCGTCATGATGTCCTTGTCGAATAGCTTGTCGAATTGGGCGAGAGTGGCGGCGCCGGGATCCGCTCACGAAGCTCCCGCGCGTTGCGACCGCTCGATTTCCGCAATCTGATCAATGCGACGCTGATGCCGGCCACCGGCGAAAGCCGTCGTAAGCCATAGCGTCACGATTTCGTCCGCCAGCGTGCTCGCCACGATCCGGGCGCCGATCGCCAGCACGTTGGCGTCGTTGTGCTCGCGCGACAGCCGTGCCGTGTACAGATCGTTGCACAACGCGGCGCGCACGCCCGGAACTTTGTTGGCCGCCATCTGTTCTCCCTGGCCGCTGCCGCCGATCACGATGCCACGGTCGGCGAGACCGTCGACCACGTGTCGTGCCACGTCGGCGCAAATTGGAGGATAGTCAACGATGGCATCGCTGTCAGTGCCGCGATCGTCCGCTGTATGTCCGAGGCGTTGAAGCGTCGCGATGAGATGCTGCTTCAGCGCGAAGCCTGCATGATCCGCGCCGATGGCGATGCGCATAGCATGCGATTATACAAGGGCGGCTTGCGTGCCAAGGGTGCCATGAGTGCCAAGGGTGCCATGGGTGCCATGAGTGCCACGCACTTACACAATGTCAACGGTCACTATCAAACACAGGGGCGAGGAACGCGTGCGTTCCGGCCATCCGTGGATCTACAAATCCGACGTCGCAAAAATTGAGGCGCACGGCGGCGATACCGTACGCGTTATTAGCACTCGTGGTCGGATCCTCGGGCAGGCTCTCTTCAGCGATCGTTCCGAGATTGCGCTGCGCTTCATCACGCACGATGCCGAGCCTGTCGATGCCAGTCTGTGGCGCCGCCGTTTGTCGCAGGCGATCCAGTTTCGTGAAGGACTGGATCTCAACGGCGATGCGTATCGCCTTGTGCATGGCGAGGCCGATCTCCTGCCGTCACTGATCGTCGATCGTTACGCCGATTACCTGGTGCTGCAGGCGCTGTCCCAGGGAATAGACCGTCTCGTTCCCGAACTCACAGCGATGCTCGTGGATCTGGTTCGTCCGGCAGGCATACTGGCGCGGAATGATCCTCGCGTCCGGCTGCTCGAAGGCCTCGAGCAACGAGTTGAGGTGCTCCACGGCACGGTCCCTGACCAGATCGAAGTTCGTGAAGGCGCCGTTTCGTACCTTGTCGATCCGTACCGCGGACAGAAGACCGGTCTCTTTCTCGATCAACGGGAGAACCGTGTCGCCGCCGCCAAGTACGCGCGTGGGCGGCTGTTGGATGCGTTCAGCTACAACGGAGGATTTGCCCTTGCGTTGGCGCCGAAATGCGACGAGGTGATTGCGATCGATATATCGGAAGAAGCGGTCGCGCGCATTTCAGCCAACGCGCAGCGCAACGGCGTGCGCAACGTTCAAGCGCGCGCGATGAATGTCTTCGACGAACTGCGCGAACTCGAGCGGCGCGGCGAACGGTTCGACACCATCGTTCTCGACCCGCCGGCGTTCGCTAAGAACAAAGCGTCTGTGGCAAAGGCCCTGTCGGGATACAAGGAGATAAATCTCCGTGCTTTGAAGATCCTCTCGCCGGGAGGATTTCTCATCACGTGCAGCTGTTCGTACAACGTAAGCGAGGGAGAGTTTGCTGATCTGCTGGCTGCGGCCGCTGCTGACGCGCACGCTGAGATCTCGGTGGTCGAAAAGCGGCTGCAGGGACGAGATCATCCTGTGCTGATCACTGTGCCGGAGACTTTCTACCTCAAGTGCTTTATTCTGCGAAAGCTCGACTAATCACACTGGAACGCCAGTTGCGATTCCCGCAGCGTGATGAAGTTCTCCGCTGCCGTGGTAGGTCTCCTGCTGGTAACGCCGGCCGAGCAGGACAGGGTCGTGCCGGCTCCCGTCGGTATCGAAATGCGCAACGTGCGACTGCACGTCTCGAGCGAGGCGGTGCTCGATGTCAAATGGCTCAGGGGATCGTTGCGGAGTCCTGCCGGGCATATCCCGATTTTTGACGACCAGAACTCGTACACGATGGAGATCGACGACGGCGAGATGGCGGTGGAGGCGTCGAGCCTGACCTCTCTCGTGAATCATGCGTTTGACTACAAGGGATCGGCGCTGTCCGATTTGCGGATCACCGTGGAAGACGGTCACCTCGTCCAGCGCGGGACGTTAAAGAAGGGCATCAGTGTGCCGTTTACGATCACGGCGGACGTTGCGGCGACGCCGGACGGCCATCTGGCGGTGCACCCGATCAAGGTGAAGACCGCTGGCGTTCCGACGACGAAAATGATGTCGCTCTTCGGCGTCGAGCTCGACGACTTGCTCAAGAGTCGCCCCGAGCGTGGCATCGACTTCAAGGAGAATGATCTCTTTCTCGATGCAACACGAATGCTGCCGTCACCGCGGACGACGGGGCGGCTGACGAACGCGTTCATTCGCGGCAACACCCTGGTGCAGGTATTCGGGAAAGGCGCTGGCGCCGCCGCCCGCGCGAGTGGCAATTACATCTGGTTTCGCGGCGCGGCGATCCGGTTCGGCAGGCTGACGATGTCGGATGCCGATCTCAAACTCATCGATATGGATCCACGAGATCCGTTCGACTTCTATTCGGCGCGATATAACGAACAACTTGTCGCCGGATACTCGAAAAACACACCCGATCACGCGCTCCGCACCTATATGCCCGATTTCGCCGATTTGCACCGCGCTGGCAACCGGTGAGTCGGCAATTTGGCGAGTTGATGAATTGAGGTGAAACGCGCGACATCGTCAATTCACCAATTCACCAATTCACCAATTCACCAATTCACCAATTCACGAACCCTCCGGGTGCTATATTCATCCCAAGGACACCATGACTACTCGCGCCTCGCTGCCGCCGCTGCAGACATCTGACTTCACGTCTGCATTTCCCAAATCCAACAAGGTTTATATCGAGGGGCACGGAGTCCGGGTTCCGATGCGCGAAATCGCGTTGACGACCGGCGAGGCTGTTCGCGTCTACGACACGAGCGGTCCCCAGGGGGTGGAGGCACGCATCGGCCTGCCGAAATTGCGTGCACCATGGATTGCGAAGCGGCGCGATACCGGGATGATCACGCAGCTGCAATTCGCGCGCGCCGGGGTCGTCACGGAAGAGATGGCCTTTGTTGCCGTCCGTGAAGGGCTGGACCCCGACTTTGTCCGTTCGGAGGTCGCGCGTGGCCGCGCAATAATTCCGGCAAACATCAATCACCCCGAGCTTGAGCCGATGATTATCGGGCGCAACTTCACCGTGAAGATCAACGCCAACATCGGCAACTCCGCCGTGTCGTCGTCGATCGATGAGGAAGTCGAGAAGTTGCGATGGGCGACGCTGTGGGGCGCCGACACCGTCATGGATCTCTCGACTGGCCGCGAAATCCATCAAACGCGAGAGTGGATCCTGAGGAACGCTCCGGTGCCGATCGGGACGGTTCCGATTTACCAGGCGCTCGAAAAGGCGGGAGGCCGGCCGGAAGATCTGACCTGGGAAATCTACCGCGACACACTGATCGAGCAGGCCGAGCAGGGGGTCGATTATTTTACCGTGCACGCGGGCGTCCTGCTGCGCTACATCCCGATGACCGCTCGTCGTGTAACCGGCATCGTGTCGCGCGGCGGATCGATTCTCGCCAAGTGGTGCCTGGCGCATCATAAGGAGAATTTCACCTACACGCACTTCTCTGAGATCTGCGAGATCATGCGCGCCTACGATGTCTCCTTTTCGCTCGGAGACGGACTGCGCCCTGGATCGATCGCCGACGCGAATGACGAAGCGCAATTTGCCGAGCTCAAGACACAGGGAGAGCTGACGCGGATTGCCTGGGACCACGGCGTGCAGGTGATGAATGAAGGACCAGGGCACGTCCCCATGCATCTCATCAAGGAGAACATGGAGAAGCAGCTCGAATGGTGCGATGAGGCGCCGTTCTACACGCTCGGGCCGCTGACCACCGACATCGCACCAGGCTACGATCACATCACGTCAGCGATCGGCGCGGCGCAAATCGGCTGGTACGGCACGGCCATGCTCTGTTACGTCACCCCGAAGGAGCATCTCGGTCTCCCCGATCGTAACGATGTCAAGGCGGGTGTCATCGCCTACAAGATTGCGGCGCATGCGGCGGATCTGGCCAAGGGCCATCCTCGCGCGCAAGCGTGGGATGACGCGCTGTCGAAGGCGCGATTCGAGTTTCGCTGGGAAGATCAATTCAACCTGTCGCTCGACCCGGTCACCGCGCGGGCCTTCCATGATGCGACGCTGCCGGCCGAAGGAGCCAAGCTCGCCCACTTCTGCTCAATGTGCGGCCCAAAGTTCTGTTCGATGGAGCTGACGCAGCAGGTCCGCAACCTGGCCGCCGACGACGCGCTGAAAGGGATGGAAGAAAAAGCGCGGGAGTTCCGCGACAAAGGCGGCGAGATCTATTTGAAGCACGAATGAAATTGGTGAGTTGGTGAGTTGGTGAGTTGGTGAATTCATCGACCACCCAGCCTCAATTCACCAATTCACGAATTCACGAATTCACGAATTCACCAATTCACCAATTCACCAATTCACTACGACGCCTCGGCAGCTCGCGATCCTGCCGACCACTCGACGACGACCGCGAGGTCGCGGCCGAAGGGGCTGTCCTGGTGCGAATCGACCATCGCCAGCACCTGGGCATCGAGGAGCGCCGCCGCGGATGGCGATTCGAACTGCGCGCGATTGCTGTAAATGCTGCGCGCATAATCGAGATTCGCTAGCATTCGCCTCCTGAGCTCTTCGCCTTCTTTTCCTGCCTCGACGTCCGAGTGATACATCTGTTCGATTTCGGTGAGCAGCGACGTCGCATACGCTCGCAGCTCCGCCATCGTCTTCAATTCTGCCGTCAAACGCATCAGGAGCGCGACCGTGTGGTGGCGAAGCGCTTCAGCGAACTTCACGTTCACATCTTCAGCGCCACGGCTGTCGTGACCTGCTTCGGCGAAGTCGTCGGCGTAGACGAGCGCGATCGTTTCACTGTCGACCACGATTGGCATCGCCAGGCCGAACGTCGGTGAACCGCCGAATGGCAGGCCGCTCGCGTCGAGCGCCTCGCCGCTCAAACGCTCGGTCACGCCTGAGGTGACGGCGCGGGTCAAGAGTGAATCCATCGCCAGCGGAATGACAACCTTGCCAATGTCGTTCGTCAGGTCGAACCCGATCTGATGCGCGCCCTCGAGGCGATTGCCCTTGACGCGGAAGAGCGCGACGCGCG
>JBKPNQ010000134.1:0-19935 GCA_046732715.1 Acidobacteriota bacterium
AAGACCGTCGACGGGCAGATGGTTGACGATAGCGCCGCGCTCGACAGCGCGGACGCCGTCGTGATCTACGCGGACGGCGGCGGCGGCCACCCGGCCATCCAGCGCGACCATATGAAGGTCCTCGACGCGCTGGCCGCAAAAGGCGTCGGCCTGGGGTTCGCGCACTACGGCGTCGAAGTGCCTGCCGGCGTAACCGGTGAAGCCATGCAGCGCTGGAATGCGGGATATTACGAGACGAACTTTTCGGTCAACCCGATGTGGACGCCGGCATTCGAGACGTTTCCGAACCACCCGGTCACCAGGGGCGTCAAGCCGTTCGGCAATCACGACGAGTGGTACTTCAATATGCGTTGGACCGCAGACGCATCGCTGCTCAAACGGCTGACGCCGATCCTGACGGCGAAACCGAGCGACGAGGTTCGCAAAGGACCGTATGTCTCGCCCAAGGGACCGTATCCACATATCATCGCAGACAGCGGCAAGGTCGAGACGATGATGTGGGTGTACGAGAGGCCGGACGGCGGGCGAAGTTTCGGGTTTACGGGCGGCCACACCCACACCAACTGGGGCGACGTGAATCAGCGGAAAGTCGTGCTCAATGCGCTGCTGTGGATCGCGAAGGTCGACGTCCCGCGCAACGGCGTCGAAGACTCGATCACGGCGGCGGACTTGACCACGAATCTTGACGATAAGCGCAAAAAATAGATCAGGTTCTGCAAGGTTCTACGAGGTTCTACTGGGTTCGTTCAAGGTTCTGCGACGGAACGAACCTCGCGGAACCTTGTCGAACCTTGTAGAACCCTTCTTATTGAAAATACGCGTCGACGGTCTCGATCGAACCGTCGGCGCGGTACTTCAACTCCGTCACCTTGATATTGCGCAGGTGTGTCTGCCCTCCCGACAACTGCGCGTCGTGATAGAAGAGGTACCACTTCCCTTTGAACTCGACGATGGAGTGGTGATTCGTCCAGCCGAGAACTGGCTCCAGCACCTTGCCGCGCACGGTGAACGGACCATACGGTGACGTGCTGGTGGCGTACATGATGAAGTGCGTGTCGCCAGTCGAGTACGAGAAGTAGTACGTGCCGTTGTACTTGTGCATCCACGACGCTTCGAAGAAACGCCGGCCGCTGTCTCCATACGTCAGCGGTTTTCCCGCCTCGTCCGTCAACACCACATCCTTCGGCGCCTCCGCGAAGCTGACCATGTCGTCGCCAAGTCGCGCAACTTTTGCGCTGAGCGCCGGCTGGTCCTTCGCCGGATACACATCCTTGGCGATGTAACTGCCGGTCGCCCATCGTTGAAGCTGACCGCCCCAGATGCCGCCAAAGTACATGTAGAACTTGCCGTCGCTATCCTTGAAGACGGCCGGGTCGATGCTGTACGTCCCTTTGATCGGTTCAGGTTGCGCCTTGAAGGGGCCCGCCGGTTTGTCGGACACGGCCGCGCCGATTCGGAAGACGTCCTGTTTGTCCTTCACCGGAAAGTACAGGTAGTACTTCCCGCCTTTCTCTGCCGCGTCCGGCGCCCACATCTGCCGCCCTGCCCACGGGACGTCCTTGATATCGAGTGCCACACCATTGTCAATCACCGGTCCGCCGATCGCGTCCATCGACAGCACGTGGTAGTCGCGCATCGCGAAGTGGCTGCCGAGGTCGTCGGCGGGCACGCCCGCGTCGATGTCGTGTGAGGGATAGACATAGATCTTCCCGTTGAACACGTGTGCGGATGGATCGGCGGTGTAGATCTGTGTGATCAGCGGCTGGGTCAGGAATTTTGCCGGATCCAGCTTCTGAGGCACACCACCCTGGCCACTGGCCAGCGCCAGGGACACGACGGCCATCGCGACGACGCTTGCGACTCCACATCGGCACATCATCTTTTCCCTCAGGTTCTGCAGGGTTCCTCTGGGTTCTACAAGGTTCGTTCTAGGGTCGACGAAGGTGAAATCGGTCGAACAACGGCACCCGACAGAACCTTGCGGAACGGAACCCAGGAACGAACCCGGCGCAACCTTGTGGAACCCAGTAGAACCCAGCAGAACCTAAGACATCATTACTTGACGGCCATTCGCACCCGCTCGCTGTGCAGCTCGTGCAGCAGACGCATGATGTTGTACGCCGTCAGCTCGACCAGTACGTCTGTCACCTTCGCATGCACCGGATCGCTCAAATCGCCTTCGACGGTCTTCATCGCCGCGACGAGGCGCTGCTCCTGCCCGGCGAGTTCCTGTTTCGAAACGACGCCGTCGGCCAGCGCGCTCGTGAATGATTCCAGTTTGCTGACGCGCTCCTGGATTGCCGGATGTTCAGCTTTGTCATCGAACCAGCTCGTTCGTGCCACAACAGACCTCTTTTCTTGTCTACAAGTCCTTGACCAGCTGCTTCAGCGCCGTCAGCCGTTCCTGCAGCGATGCGCGACCGCTGAGCACATCGATCTTCTTGACGATCGGCGGCGGCAGGAACTGCCGATCGGTGCACTCGAGAATCGCCGCGGTTTCCTGGAGCTCACGCTCCAAGCCCTGGGTTGACGGCATGAACTCGGAAACGACCTGCGCGAGGGCTTCCCGGGTCACGTGATTCGCACCCGCGAGAATCGACACGCGCAGCGCGCGACCGACCATGCCTTCGATATCCGCGCCGGAGAGATGACCTGTCTGCGGAATCGGCGGCACGTCGTCGACGGCAACCTGCGATCCCAGCTTCTTCGCGAGAATCACGAACATCTGCCGAAGCTCGGACTCGTCGCTCGGGTAAAACAGCGGGATGTGGACTTCCGCGCGGCCCTGACGCTTGATGTCAATCGGCAGCAGATCCGGTCGGGCCGTCAACAGCATCCAGATGATGCGGCCGCGATAGCGCGTATCGCCCATCTGCGCCGCAATCATCGCAAACACGCGGCTCGAGGTGCCGGAGTCCCCTTCCGATTCCCGACTGCCGAGGGCAGCGTCCGCTTCGTCGACGACAACCACGACCGGTCCCATCGCCCGCAGGACCGAGAGCACGCGTTCGAGGTTACCTTCCGTCTCGCCGACGTACTTCGAGCGGAAATTCTTCAGAATCACGCACGGGACGCCAATCTCCCCGCTGACGCATTGGGCGAGAAACGATTTGCCGGTGCCGACCGGGCCGCACAGCAGATACCCCATCGGCAGGCTGTCGAGGGCGCCGCGCTTGAGCAGCGCCGCGTCCTCGCGCAGCCGGGCCTTCGCCGCGTCGTGACCGACGACGGTGTCGAGCGTCCATTTGGGTTCGATGAACTCGAGCAGCCCGTGACACTGCCGCTCGAGCAGCCGCTTCTTCAGCGACCGGAACATCGACGCGTCGAGACGCTTCCCGCTTTCCCGCGCAGACTGAACCAGGACGTTGAGGTCGGTGTTGGATATGCCCGCGGTCAGCTTGGCCAGTTGGGCGGCATCGAAATCCGAGAACTCCGCGATCGCGCGATCGCCGGTGGCCGCGGTGATGAACTCCTCGCGCGCTCGTTCCTCGGGAAGCGGGACGTCGATCGTCGCAACGTGCGGGTTGCCGGTCAGTCGATCGCTGAGATCGGCAAGCTTCTCATCGATCATGACAAACGCCATGTTCAGGCGCTTCACGTGAGGGCTCATCGCCCAGTTCAGCATGGTCACAAGCTGCGACGACGCTTGCAGGGTGAGTCGACCGGGTTCGCCGGTCGGAAACACGTACGACGCCTGATCCATGATCAGCGCGAGACTCTGACGATCGTCCTCGGGCGCCATGATGTTCATGCGGACGAAGCGATCGATCAGCGCGAAGGTGGCGGCAGGATCTTTGGGCAGGGCGCTGAGATCGCCGAGCTTCTTGTTCGCCAGCGTGACCATCTCCTTGAGACGGCGCTCGTCGCGGCCGGCAAACGCGCGCAGCCCTCGACCGAGGTCGTAGTGCAGGACGAGCGACCAGCGCCCGAACAGCTGCTCGGCGAGAAACTCGGCGAGCACTCCGTATCGTGACGAATCGTCGCCGCCGATGCGGAACAGGTCGTAGGTGTTCCCACAGAGGACAAACGCCGCCGTCGTCCCGGAGAAGTACAGGTCCGCGAGCTGCGAGGCCCACGACGGGAACCACGTCGGCAAGTCGGTCAGCCGCCGCGGCTGGACGTCAGGCATCATTCCGGAGCACCCCGCGAATGTCAGTTTCGAGAATGGCCGGCGGCTCTTCGAGTTGCTCGCCGAGCCCGGTCAAGTGCTGGAGCTCGTTGACGGCTTTCTCTGTCTGGCGCATGCTTTCCGCTGCGGAATCGACCTGACTGCTCAGGAAGTCGGGATCCTGGCGATTGACCGCCATCTCCGCCAGCGCCTGGATCTTCCCTTCGATGCGATCGAGTTCGACGGCGACGAACTCGGCATTCTTCTTCGCCTTGCCAAAGTTGTCGAGCCGCAGCTCCCCCATCGCGATGCTGTCCTGCAGCGATCGAACGACGCGTTCGTCGCCTGACGCTTGCGCGGTCGCCAGGCTCTTTCGCGACTCTTCGAGACGGCCGGATATTTCCTGCCCGTCCATCGTCTTCAGGAAGCGATCGAGCGCAGTTTTTGATACCAGCAGGCGTAAGAACAACCAGAGAAGACGATCGAGTCCCGGGGTTCTGATCTCTTCCGCCGGCCCCGCCTGATTGCCGGCGGCGCCGCGGACGCCGGCGGCGATGCCACGCATTTCGAGGCATCGCGCGTGGAGCCGCTCGAACCGGGTCCGGGCATCGGCGGGCAGCCCGTTCAACATCGTCGCCAGCGATACTGCGGGCATGGCCGGAGCCTCACGCGGTTCGCCGACCCGCTGCGCGTGCATCTTGGCGTCGATCGCCGCGCGGAATCGCGGCACGGAGATCAGCCCCGTGAGATAGGCGAGCTCTCCCGCACCGACGAGTGGCAGCAGCACGGGAGCGAGCGGCGTCAGCGCGGCCGCAGCAGTCCCACCGAGGAAGAAGAGGAGATTCCAGCGAAACAGAAAGGCTTCCTTGAGGTACTCCTTCGTGCCTGCGCTGACTGGCGGCACGTTCGACGGCGGCAGGTCGGGAGGCTTAATCATCGCCAGCGCGGTTCGAGGCGGACAAATTGTCGATGATGTCGCGGATCTCGAAGACGTACTGCATGAACTCGGGCTGGCGCTGCATCTCCTTGGGCGGCCGGTCGGGACCGGGAACTTCCATCTCGCGCAGGATCGTGCCGGGCGCCGACGAGAAGACGTAGACGCGGTCCCCGAGATACACCGCTTCCTCGATCGAGTGGGTCACGAAGAAGACCGTCGCCTCCGCCTCGCGCCAGAGCTCGACCAGCAGCGCCTGCATGTGCAGCCGGGTCGTCGGATCGAGCGCGCCAAACGGTTCGTCCATGAGAATGATGCGCGGCGACAGAATCAGCGTTCTGGCAATCGCGACCCGCTGCCGCATGCCGCCCGAGAGCTCACTCGGATACTTGGTTGCGTCGCGCTTGACGTCGAGCCCCACCTTCGCGATCCACTCGCGCGCGCGGTCACGGCGTTCCGCCGCAGGCACGCCGCGGCATTCCAGCCCGAACGCCACATTATCTTCGACGGTGCGATTGTCGAACGACGTGTAGTCCTGGAAGACCATGCTCCGGTCGGCGCCCGGGCGTTCAACCTGACTGCCGGCAACGAGCACCGTGCCCTCAGTCGGAGGGTGATGCGGCCGCAGTCCGGCAATGAGCCGCAGCACCGTCGATTTCCCGCAGCCTGACGGCCCGAGGATGGCGATGAACTCTCCCTTGTGCGGCAGGTCGGGCACCGAGAACGTGATGTCGCGGACGACGGTCAGGCCGCCGAATCGCTTCGTGACGTTCTTGAACTCGACGACGTGGCCGGGAACGGCGGGCGCGGTCTGAGGCTCCGACACGATCAGTCCTCGACCGCGCGATAGGGGAAGAGCCCGCGCTGGAACCAGAAGAGCACACGGTCGATGCCGTAGGCGAGCAGACCGATGATGATCAGGATCAGGATGATGTGCTCCGACAGTCCACGGCGTTGGCTTGCCATCAGCAGGAATCCGAGTCCGTGTTCGGCGTTGATCAACTCGGCGAGCATGATATAGCCGAAGGCGAGGCCGAACAGGTGCCTCAAGCTGTTGTAGATGTCCGGCAGCGCGAGCGTGACCAGCACCTTGAGCACGACCTGATGCGACCTGGCGCCGAGGGTCTGCGCCGTCTCGACGTACCGGTCCGGGACGCCGACGACCGCTGCGACCGCGTCCGAGTAGACGAATGGGACGCAGGCAATGAAGATGAACATGACCTTCTGCGTTTCGTCGATGCCGAACCAGAGAATCGTCAAGGGAATCAGCGCCGCGACCGGCAGATTGCGTCCGAACAGCGCCAGCGGTGCACCGGCCGCTTCGATGACGCGCCAGGCTCCAGCCGCGATGCCAAGCGGCACGCCGATGAGAACGGCCAACCCAAACCCGACGAGCACGCGCTTCAGCGTCGCCGCGATGCTCTGCAGGAGCGCGCGCTCCTTCAGCAGGCTCGGGAAACTTCGAATGACCTCGCCGGGACTGGGCAGAATGACCGGCGAGATCCATCGATCTTCAGACCCGAGGCCCGAGGTCGCGATCCACCAGAGCAACACGATGACGCCGACGGCGAGCGCGCCGACAAGCCGCCGCGTCATCCGCGGTGGAGAGATCCGCAGCGCCAGGAGTTCGGGTTTGGTGTCGCCGGGCATTTACTTCGCCGGCGCTGCTTCCGCCGGATACACCTTCACCTCGACTCGCCGATTCTTCGCGTTGTTCTCGGGATCCGACGGGTCTGCCGGACGATCCCAGCCGAGGCCGGCGGTGGAGAACTGGTTCGGCTGGAGCGACGGGAACTTCCGCACGATGGCTTCCTTCACGGAGTTCGCGCGGTTCAACGACAGCTCCTGCACCAGGCTCTTGGGCACCGACGCCTTCATCGACGCGTCGGTGTGTCCCTCGATGACGATCCGCGCCGCGCCGTATTGTCCGGCCAGCTTGCCGATTTCCTCGACGACGAATCCAACATTCGGGTCGTACAGCTCTTCGACGTCCTTGCCGCTGGAATCGCGTGTCACCTTCTTGTTGAGATCCCACGAGTTGGGGAAGAAGTGGATGACGACCGTCTTGGTCAGGATCTCGTCCTTCTCGCCCTGCACCGACCCGGCCGACGCCGGTGCGAAGTGGACGTCGTATTCGTTCTTCTGCGACGCGTACTTCTGTTCACTCCCGAGTTTCTGGATGATGGAGAAATCCATCACCTGATCGAACGGCGTCTGCTCGGTGACGGCGTTGATTCGTTTGTAGAGGAAGTAGGAGGTGGCCCAGGTCCGCTCGAAACTCGTCGGGTTGTTCTGGTTCATGAAGAAGTCGCGGTTCTCGGCGTAGTTGGTCGAGTGCGCATCGCCGAGCATCCCAAGTGCGTCCCCCTCAGGAATCGAGTAGCCGGCAGCCATCAGCTTGGCGACCTTTTGTTTCGACTCCTGCGACTTCAGATCGACCATCGCGTCGAAGATGCCGCGGGTGATCCCTTCCATGATGTCGGGATTGTCTTTGGCGAAGTCGGCGCGGGCGAACCATACGTCGGCGATCAGCTTGTTCGCTGTCGCCGTCGTCACCAGCATGTGATTGCCCTTGACCTTCTCGAGGTTGTAAATGTCGGGCGCCCAGCTGACGACACCGGCCAGGCGCTTGTCGGCGTTGAACGCCGCGGCCGCCTGGAAGGCGTCCTGCGTGAACTTGAAATCGACTTCTGCCGGCTGAACGCCGGCATTGATGAGCGCGTTCAGGATGAAGAAGTGGGACGGCGAGTTCTGTGCGAGTACGACTGTTTTGCCGCGCAAGTCGGCCATCGTCTTGACCGAATCCCTGGCGACGATGCCGTCGCCGCCGTTCGACCAGTCGACCTGCTGATAGATGCGCGGCATGACCCGCGAGTCCTTGCGCAGGCCCTCGAGGAAGAGCGGCACCATGTCGAGCGTCGCCCACCCGATGTGCAGCTTGCCCGACGCGTAGGCGTCGCGCATCGCGATCGGATCGTCAATCAGGACGAGTTCGACCTTGAAGTCCTTGCCACCCGGCGTTTTCCACACTTTGCCGGGCTTGAACCCGTTGTTCGCGAGGATGATCGGGCTCCAGCCCGCCCACACGTTGATGCCAAAGCGCACAGTCCGATCGGCCAGCGGCTGGTAGCTGGAGATCCCTTTGACCTCGGGCAGCCGTGTCGCGGCAACGTAGTTGTACTCCTTGACCGTCGTAATCCCGGCGCTGTCGGGTGCCTCCGCGCCGGTCTGCATCTTCTTCAGCTCGTCGGCCGAGAATTGACCCGTCTGCGACTTCGGTCCAATCGCGCCGTATCGCCACAGCGCGAGGCCGACAAGACCGAGCACCATCAGCAGAACGGCAACGTAAAAAGCAGGTCGGGGCTGTCCGTTGGCCATGAATCATTGCTCCTGTCAGCAGCCGTGAAGGGCTGCATGCTCTCCAAACACGCCAGCCCTAAAGGGCTGCGCTACGGGCGACGCAGACGAGCGTACACCTGCGTGTGTAGCGCAGGGCTTTAGCCCTGCCTGACGCCGCATCGGCCTTTCCTCAATTCGTTTGTTTCTCGGTGGCTTTTTCGGCCGCGGGTCCGAGGTCCTTGGCCGTCTGGGCCATCGGTGATGTCTCGGGTGACTTCAAGCCCAGTTCGACTTCGAAATCGGTGAGCGCCTGCTCCGCGAGCTGGCCCTGCATGCGCTCCTCAGCCTGAATCTCGGCGATGCCTCTTTGCGAGAGGTCGGCGGCGACGCGGACCTTGCCGCGGTTCTGATCGATCTTCTGCTGAATCACACTTTCGATTTCGCCGAAGTCCGTCGTCAGGTTCATCTCGAACGTCTCGGACAACTTGGCGATCTCGGCCTCGGCCGCGCTCATCTTCAGCTCGGCGTCGTACTTCTGGATCTTGTCGCGCAGCTCGATCAGCTTTTCGTTGGCGTGCTGAATCTTCTTCAGGTTGTTACCGTAGGCGGTCTCGTGCATCTGCAGCTGGCCTTCGTTGGCCGCCAGCTCCCCTTTCGCCTTCTGCAGCTCGAGCGCGAACTTGGCCGCGGTCGTGCGATCGCCGGCCTTGAGATAGGCCTTGGTTTCCGCCTCCAGCTTCTGCACGTGGGACTTGTTGGCGGAGACCTGCCGGTTGACGCGCTCGACGAGCCCGCGATATTGCTCCAACCCAGTACGGCCTTCCTTGAGCTGCTCGACCGCACGGTCGTACTCGTATCGCATCTGGGCCACAGGGTCGGCCTCCCAGAAGATGTTCGCCACCTTGTTTATCTGCGCCACGAATGCGGACCAGAACTTGTGGAAGATCACGGGGGCTCCTTCTAAAAAAACTACGAGTTACTTCTTGACCGGTTCCCGTTCGACGTCGACCGCCTCGGCAAGAATCTTGCCCTGGTAGATACCGTCGAGCGCCGTGCGCAGCTCGGCGCCGGTTCCGGCGCCGATCACGTCGCCGCCGGCTTCTTTCAGAAAGGCAAACTTCTCGGGACTGGTGTCGAACGCCACGAAATACGTTTGCACGCCGCCTTCACTCCTCCGCCAGATATCGCGCGCCACGTCGTCTGGGCTGCGTCCGTTCGTATTGTCGCCATCGGTCACGACGAGCAGGTACTTGCGGAAGACTCCGGCGCGGTAAAGATCGGGGCGCGCTTCACGCATCGCGTCGCCGATGGCCGTGCCGCCGCCGGGGCGTGGAAGATTGGCCAGCGTCGCGCGAATCGCCGCTCGATCGTACGGCTGGATCGGCCGTAGCACGTGGACGCTGCTCGAAAAACTGTAGACGCCAATTTTGATTGGAAAATCAGGTCGTTTGGCGACGAACGCATCGGTGGCGTCGAGCATCGCTTCGAGCGCTTCCTGTGCGACCACGTATTTCGCGCGCGAGTCGCCCGGAGCGTTCTGCTTCATTGAACCCGAGGTGTCGACGAGGATCGCAACCGCCGCGCCGAGGCCTTCCTCGACTTCAGCCTGGTAGGGAGCGTCGGACTCAGGCGCATCGTGAGCGGTTTTGGATCGCTCGCGGGATCGCCCCGGTTGACACGCGACGAGAAGCGACGGAATCAGGATGGCGAGAGCCAGTCCTCGAATTCGTCCAAAGACAGAGCGGCTGCCCATTCCCGGTGACGTGGAGTGTATCGCCCGCGGTTCGGCGCGATCAAGCACGGTCAATGACCCTTGCGAGGCACATTCGTTGACGCTTCAGGCCTTTGCTGGACGCAGATCAGACGTGCAGTGCGGGCAGCGGGTCGCCTTCGTCGAGATGCGCGTGACACAGAACGGGCAGTCGCGCGCGTCGTCGGTTGGCGGCGCCGGCGCCGGCGTTTTCAGCCGGTTGATCTGGCGCACCATGAGAAAGATCACGAACGCGACGATCAGGAACTCCAGCACCGTGTTCAGAAACGTCCCGTAGTTGATCGTCGGTGCGCTCGCCTTCTGCGCGTCGGCGAGCGTCGCGTAGGTCTGTCCGTTCAGTGCGACGAACAGGTTCTTGAAATCGATGCGCCCGATGATCATCCCGATCGGCGGCATGACGATGTCGTTGACGAGCGAGGTGACGATCTTGCCGAATGCGGCGCCGATGATGACGCCGACCGCGAGATCCACCACGTTGCCGCGCGCCGCGAACTCACGGAACTCTTTCATCATGGACATCGGCAGAGTCCTTCGATTGAAGTTTCCAGTTACCAGTCTCCAGTGTCCAGTTACCAGGTTCCAGCTCGAACCGGTGAATAGTGGACAGCAAACGGTGAATCGTTCCTTCTGGCGTATGGCCGCTGGCGGTTCGCTTCTACCGCTTCGGATCCCGCAACCGGGAGCCCGTCGCGAATTGCGAACTGCGAATCGCGAACAGCGACTACTTCTTGTAACTAATCCGATAAATCACGCCGGCAAAGTCGTCCGAGACGAGGAGCGCGCCGTCCGGCATCACGAACACATCGGCCGGGCGTCCCCACGTTTGGCCAGTCGTCTGCGTGCCCCGGGTGGAAGCCACGCCTTGCAACCATCCTTCAGCAAACGGTGTGAAGCTCGTGACCTTGTTGCCGTCGAGCTTCGCCACCATCACGCGATAGCCAATCGGCACAGATCGATTCCACGATCCGTGCTCGGCGATGAAAATCTGGTTTCGATACTCGGCCGGAAACATCGTCCCGGTGTAGAAGCGCATGCCGATTGCTGCGCCGTGGGGATCGAGCTTGCGGGCCGGCGGTTGAAACTCGCTGCACGCGTGCTTGGCGCCGAACTCCGGATCGGTGACCTCGCCGGCATGACAGTACGGGAAACCGAACGCGAGACCCTTCTTCGGCGCGTGATTCAACTCGTCCGGGGGAACGTCGTCGCCGAGGAGATCGCGTCCATTGTCGGTGAACCACATCTCGTGCGTGGTCGGATGCCAATCGAATCCGACGCTGTTGCGGACGCCGCTGGCAAAGATCTCCGTTCCACTCCCATCCGGCTTCATGCGCAGGATGGTCGCGAACCGTGGATCCTCCGGACGTTCGCACACATTGCAGGGGCCGCCGACCGGCACATAAAGCAGGCCGTCGGGTCCGAAACGAATGAATTTCTGACCGTGATGCGATTCGGTCGGCAGATCGCTCTTGAC
The DNA here is from genome assembly GCA_046732715.1 of Acidobacteriota bacterium. Lineage (GTDB taxonomy): Bacteria > Acidobacteriota > Vicinamibacteria > Vicinamibacterales > 2-12-FULL-66-21 > JALZOC01. The sequence goes on from JBKPNQ010000134.1 coordinate 11,624, forward strand.
GACGACCGGGGCGGGCGGCTTTTCGAGGTTCGCTTCGATGTTGTCGTATCGAGTGATGCGGCTGATCTCCGCCACGTAGAGCGAGCCGTCACGGACTGCGACGCCGCTCGGATCTTTGAGGCCTTCGGCGATCGTGTAGACCTGGTCGGCCTTCTGATCGTGATCGCGGTCGACGATCGCGTACACCTTATTGAAATCGCGGCTGCCAACGAACAGGGTGCCCTTTGCGCCCATGATCATCTCGCGCGCGTGCGGCACACCGGTCGCGTAAACCGCGATGCTGAAACCCGGGGGAAGCTTGATTTGGTCGAGCGGCAGCGAGGCAGGCGCCTGCGCGATCCAGGCAGCGGCCACCGCCGCGGACACCGTCGCCCATAACACCTTGTACATAAGGAGGAGAATAGTCGATCGTGGCTTTGAGGAGGGTTTCCGAGGCCGGATGTTAATTTTTTCGCTTTATGCTATTTTCATAGCACCTTTTTCCGCTCGTGACCGTCCAATGACCGAGAACACAAGCCATGCTGGTCCTGGACGGAGCGATTGCCATGAGTAAACAGGTCCTTCCGCCGACAGACGGAAGCCACAAAAATACTGATCACAGAATGAGTTACGACCTCAGCCGGCGTGAACGTCAAATTATTGACATTCTCTATGCGAACGGTCGAGCGACCGCTGCGGAGGTCCAGTCGGCGTTGCCTGAACCGCCGAGCTATTCGGCCGTTCGTGCGATGCTCCGCATCCTGGAAGAAAAAGGACACGTTCGACACGAGCAGGACGGGCCGCGATACGTCTACCTGCCGACGGTTGGGCGTGATAACGCCAAACGTTCGGCGTTGCATCACATGCTGAAGACCTTTTTCGACGGCTCCGCCGAACAGGCGATTTCGGCGCTGCTGGATGAGTCGTCACAGAAACTGTCTGACGCGGAACTCGATCGGCTGGCGCGCCTGATCGATCAAGCACGGAACGCCGGAGCCTAGCCATGAGCCTCGTTCAATTTCTTTCGCTCGACTCCGCGCCGTCGTGGATTCCCGTCGCGGACATCGTCGTCAAGGCGACGCTGATGTTTGCCGCCGCGAGTGCGGCCGCATTCGTGCTTCGCAAAGGATCCGCGGCGGTGCGCCACATGATCTGGACGCTCGCGCTCGCCGGCGTGCTGCTGTTGCCGATCCTGTCGATCGCGCTGCCTCGATGGCAAATGCCGCTTCTGACGATTGAGGGCGCGGCGTCAGTTTCCAGTTTCCAGTCGCCAGTTTCCAGCTCGCAGCCAGCCGTCGCTCGTGGGCTATGCGACGGCTGTCCCGCCGAAGCGGCCATGGCCGCGAAGCCGGACACGCAGGAGGCAACCCGAAACAAAGTGCCGGTCGCGAGCACTCAGATCGGATCGCCGATCCCGGATCCCGGATCCCGGCTTGGTCACTCGCCAATCGCGAATAGCCAACCGCGAGCCGCGAACCGCGAGAGTGCGTCCTGGTCCGCGATTTTGTTGACGCTCTGGATCGCTGGCGCGCTGCTCATCGTCGCACGCCTGGGCGCCGGCATCGTCGCCGTCTGGTGGATGTCGAGACGGACGGAGCGTGTCACCGATGCGCCCTGGCTACAGCAGGCGCGGTCGCTCGCGGCGGCGCTCGGGATCTCGCCTCGAATCGTCTTCCTGCGGAGTACCGGTGCGGCGATGCCAATGGCATGGGGCATTCTTCGTCCAGCCGTGTTGATGCCGGCGGAGGCCGACGAGTGGCCGGCCGAGCGGCTTCGGATCGTGCTGCTTCACGAACTGGCACACGTCAAGCGCCGTGACTGTCTGACGCACATGCTCGCGCAGATCTCATGCGCGCTGCACTGGTTCAACCCGCTTGCGTGGATGGCCGCCCGGCACGTGCGAACCGAACGCGAGCGCGCGTGCGACGACCTGGTGCTGGCTGCCGGCACACGTGGTCCGGATTACGCCGATCAGCTCATCGAGATTGCGCGCGTGATGCGATCGGGGAGATTTCCGGCGGTGCTCGCCGGCGCCAGCCTGGCAATGGCGCATCGCTCTGAGCTCGAGGGCCGACTGATGGCGATCCTCGATCCGAGCGTTCCCCGGGCAGGCTTGTCGCGGCTGCGTGCGCTTGGCGCAACGTCAGCCTTTGCGCTGGCCGTGATGCCGCTGGCGTCGATGCAGCCGTGGACGATCGTGGCCACGCCGGATCAGGCGGCCGTCCGGCAGAGCGCGCAACCGGTCGTGGCCCAGGAGCCGACACCTTCGCCGACGCCGACGCCGTCACCGTCGCCTTCGGATTCTCAATTGGACCAGCGAGGACGTCGCGGCGTCGAGCCACCCGCGCAGAGTGGGACAGTCGCGTCAGAGATTCAGAGCGCGGTCCAGAGCGGGATTCAGAGTGGCGTCCAGAGCCGGGTGCAGTCGCAAATCCAGAGTCAAGTGCAATCCCGCATTCAGAGTGGTGTCCAGAGTCAAATCCAGAGTGCGGTGCAAAGCGGCGTGCAGAGTGGCGTGCAGTCAGGCGTCCAGACTGGCGTGGCGGTCGTCTCCGCGATCGCGACCGGGATGCACGCGGCCATCGGCCATATCGATATCGACGGCGCGGTGCAGTCCGCGCTGACCAGTGTCGACGCCCAGGCTGCTGCGGGACGCGCGGATGCGGCGCGCGCCGCGCGGCAGGGCACGGCGGATCCGAGGACCGTCGCAGCGTTGACCGCCGCCCTCAAGGACACCGACAAGGACGTCCGCGAAACGGCGATGCATGCGCTCGTGCAGCTCCGCGATCCGAGCGTCTTCGATCCGCTCGTGCAGGCGCTGTCGGACGGGTCGCCGGACGTGCGCGAGCAGGCCGCCTTCGGACTCGGTCAGCTTCGCGACCGCCGCGCAGTCGAACCGCTGATCAAAGCGCTCAAAGATCAGAATGCCGACGTGCGAGAGCAAGCGGCGTTCGCCCTGGGCCAGATTCGCGACCGCAGCGCGGTCGCCGGACTCAGTGCCGCGCTGAAGGACACCAGCGATGACGTGCGCGAACAGGCGGTGTTTGCGCTGGGACAAATTCGCGATCCGGGATCGGTCGATGCGCTCATGGGCGCGGTGCACGACAGCAAGCCTGACGTCCGGCAGCAGGCGGTGTTTGCGCTCGGGCAGATTCGCGATCGCCGCGGCGTCGAGCCACTTATCTCAGCGCTGAAGGACCCGGACGCTGACGTCCGCGAGCAGGCGGCCTTCGCGCTCGGGCAGATTCGCGATTCGCGTGCGGTCGAAGCGCTGGTCATCGCGCTGAAGGACAGCGACGCCGACGTGCGGCAGCAGGCGGCATTCGCGCTCGGACAGATTCGGGATCCGCGCGCGATTGACGGCCTGACCGCGGCGCTCAAGGACGCAAGCGCCGACGTTCGGCAGCAGGCGGCGTTCGCGCTCGGACAATTGGCGCGTTGATTTCTGATTGTTGATTGCTGATTGATTCGGGCCAATCAGCAATCGGCAATCAGCAATCGTCAGGGCGGGGTCATTTCATCCCGCCAACCTATTGGCGTGTTTGGAGATGCTACGTTTTTAGCAGGAGATGCGCATGACTCCCCTAGAAGTCTTTGTCCGCACCTTAGTAAGGACCAGCGCGCTGTTCATCGGCGTCACGGTCGTCATGCTTCACCCGTCGCTCGAATGGTCCCGCGCATCGGGGTTGACCTCGTCCTCGACGCGGGTGACGGCAGGGCAGAGCCCGGCCGAAGCCGCGGTCGACGGACTGGTCACCGCGTTGAAGGACACCGACGCCGGCGTCAGACGCCAGGCCGCCGCGGCGCTGGGGGAGATCGGCAATGCCCGCGCGGTCACCGGATTGATGGAGGCGCTCAAGGACGCCGACCCGGATGTGCGGCAGCATGCACTCTCGGCGCTCGGTGAAATCGGCGACCGTCGCGCGGTCCCCGCAATCGCCGCGCTATTGAAAGACGGTTCGCCAGCGATGCGGAGCCGGGCGGCGTCTGCGCTTGGCGAGCTGGGCGACGCGGCAGCGGTCGACCCGCTCATCGCCGCGATCCACGACACGAACGCCGATGTTCGCCGCCATATCATTTCCGCGCTGGGGGAGATTGGCGACTCGCGCGCGCTTCAGCCACTCACTGCCGCGCTCAAAGATGAGGACGTCGCGGTCCGGCGAGCGGCGATTTCAGCGATTGCGGAGATCGGTGACGGCGACGGACCTCATCGGTTCAACGTCCGCATGCCGCACCCGCATCCGCATCCCCATCCACATCCGAATCCGAACCCAAATCCCAATCCGAATCCAAACCCGCGGTTCCGCGAGCTCGCGCAGGAGCAGTAACATGTTTCGCACGATCGCGGTGGCGGTAGTCGCGCTGTTGACCGTGACCGCTTCGGCAAACGAGTATCCCGGCGCCGCCGTGCAGGCGCGAAGCGTGCGCGAACTCACCGCCGATCTCGCGGCGCAGGATCCGGTGGTCCGGGCGCGTGCCGCCTGCGAGATGCGCGAGCTCGGCGATGGGGCGGCCGATGCAATCCAGCCGCTGACGAACATGCTCGGTGATGCCGCGCCGGTCGAGCCGTCTGTGTGCAGCCGCAGCTGGTGGCGCGGAGCCTCCAACGACTTGACGTCCCCGGGTGAACAGGCAGCCGCGGCGCTGGTCGCGATCGGCACACGCGCGTTTCAACCGGTGCTCGGCGCGCTTCGCAGTACGACTTGGACTGCGCGCCGCAACGCCGCGTGGGCGCTTGGGTCCTTCGACGATCAGCGCGCCGTCGACGCCCTCATCGACGCGCTGAAGGACCGCGAGCCGGCGGTTCGCGAACAGGTGGCATGGGCACTCGGCGCCATCGACGATAAGCGGGCGGTGCATGCCCTGATTGATGTGCTCAAGGATCCCGACCCGCGAGTGCGACGACAAGCGGCGTGGGCCCTCGGTGCGATCGACGATCGGAGCGCCGCGGATGCGCTATCCGCGACACTGAGCGACACCGACGAGCAGACGCGAGCGCAGGCCGCCTGGGCGCTCGGCGCGCTCGACGATCGCAGTGGTGTTCCGGCGCTCATCCGGTCGCTCGGCGATCAGAGTGACGGTGTGCGGAAACAAGCGGCATGGGCGCTGGGGGCCATCGATGATTCGCGCGCCGTCGAGCCGCTGGTCAAGGCGCTGACCGATCAAAGCAATGGCGTGCGCCAGCAGGCCGCCTGGGCACTTGGCGCGATTGGCGATTCACGCGCGTTGCCCGGCCTGCTGCCGGCACTCAAAGACACTGACGCCGGCGTCCGGAAGCAAGCCGCCTGGGCGATTGGCGCGATCGGAAAGTAGACCACGATGCTCTCGGACTTTCGCTTTGCCCTGCGCTCTTTTCGGCAGACGCCCGGGCTGACCGCGGTCGTCCTCGTCACACTGGCGCTCGGCATCGGCGCCAACACCGCGATCTTCAGCGTCATCGACGCCGTGTTGCTTCGCCCGACGCCGTTGCAGCACATCGATCGGCTGGCAATGGTGTGGGAAACGGATCGAAACACCGGCACGACACGCGAGCCCGCCTCTCTCCCCGACTACATCGACTTCAAGGCCCGGACGCGCACCTTCGAGGACCTCGCCGCGGTGATGGCCGGCGAAGTCAACCTGACGCCCGATCGCGGCGATCCCCTGCGTCTTCCTGTCCTGCAGGTGTCGGCGAACGCGCTGCCGATGCTCGGAATTCAACCGATCGCAGGCCGCATGTTTGCGACCGACGAGGATCGACCTGGCGGCGCGGATGTCGTGTTGATCAGCGAGCGACTCTGGGCCCGGTCGTTCGATCGCAGACCATCGGCAATTGGTGAGACGCTCCGTCTCGACGATCGTCCCTATGTCATCACCGGCGTCATGCCGGACGACGCGGATTTCGGTGTGCTGCAGATCCTGTCGGCCGCCGCCTACTCGCGCGGCTTCGCCGACCGCGGGATGAAAGCCGACGTCGACATCTGGATGCCGTTGAAGGGAGACGTGCAGCAACTGCCGCGCTCGACGCATCCGCTCTTCGTGGTTGGACGACTGGCTCCGCAGGCATCGACCGATGCGGCCCACGGCGAGCTCGCGACGATTGCCGCCGATCTGGAACGCGCCTACCCCGACAATGCCGCGCGCGGTACGAACGTCGAGTCTCTCGCTGCCGTGGTCTTCGGCCCGGTGCGGCCGGCGCTCTTCATCCTTCTAGCCGCCGTCGGACTCGTCCTGCTCGTCGCCTGCGTCAACGTGGCCAACTTGCTCCTCGCGCGCGCGTCCGCGCGCACGCGGGAAGCTGCCGTCCGTTCCGCGCTCGGTGCGACGCACGCGCGACTCGTCCGGCAGGCACTTGCCGAAGCGATCCTGCTGACGATGGCGGCGGCGGCAGGGGGGATCGGCCTGGCGTACGTCGGTATCCGCGCGCTCGTCGCGATGGCGCCGGCCGATGTTCCGAGGCTGTCACTCGCAGCGATCAACCTGCCGGTCCTTATCACCACGCTGGCGATCGCGGTCCTGATCGGGATCGCGTTTGGCTTCCTGCCAACCCTGCAGGCCAGACGGATCAGCCTGCAATCATCACTCTCGGAGAGTGCCAATCGGAGTTCCGCCGGACCGGCACGAGGCCGCGTTCGCAGCGCGCTGGTGATCGTCGAGCTGGCGCTCGCGGTCGTGCTCGTCTCTGGAGCGGCGTTGCTGATTCGCAGCTTCTGGTCGCTGCAACGAGTCGATGCCGGTTTTCAAACCGAAGGCATCCTGAAAGCGGAATATCAACTACCGCTGTCGCGGTATCCGGTCGATTTCCGGCGCTGGCCGGATTTCAAAGAGCAGCATACGTTCAACGCGGCGCTGCTGACGCGCGCGGCGGCGCTCCCCGGCGTGCGATCGGCGGCCCTCGCGGGAAGTCACCCGCTCGACCCCGGATTCACCAATTCGTTCACGATTGTCGGCCGCGAAGCGGAGGGGCGCTCATGGCCTGAAATCTCGGTTCGTCGCGTGAGCCCGTCCTACTTCGACACGGTCGGACTCGGACTGGTTCGAGGCAGAGTGTTCACCGATGGCGACAGCACGGCGGCCACACCGGTGGCTCTGCTCAATGCCGCCGCTGCACGTCGCTTCTTTTCAGACAGGGAGCCGATCGGGGCGCAGATCCGATTCTGGGGCACAGCGCGCACCATCGTTGGGATCGTCGGCGACGAGAGATTCCACGGGCTGACCGAGGTGCCGCCGATTGCCGTCTACACGCCGCTGGCACAGACACCCTCCGCAAACGGCGCGGGCGTGCTGCTCGTCAAAACCGCAGGCGAGCCGCAAGCGCTCGGTCAAGCGGTCGTCGGCGCGATCCACGACGTCGATCGCGGGCTGGCGGTGTTCGCCGTCGAGCCGCTTCGCCTCACGGTTTCGCGGTCGATCGGACAACGGCGATTCACGATGCTTCTGCTCGGCCTCTTCGCCGCGCTCGCGCTCGTGCTGGCGGCCATCGGGATCCATGGGGTCCTGAGTTACGCCGTGTCGCAGCGCCGCAGGGAGATCGGCATTCGCATGGCGCTCGGCGCTCGATCATCCGATCTCGTCGGGCTGGTCGTTCGTCAGGGAGTCACGCTGGCCGCGGTGGGGCTGGCCGCTGGCCTTGCCGGTGCCTTTGTCCTGACCGGATTCCTCAGCACGCAGCTCTTTGGCGTCACGCCAACGGATCCGGCGACCTTCGCCACGGTTGCGGCCGTCCTGTTCGTCGTGGCGCTCGCAGCAACGGTGGCCCCGGCTCATCGCGCCGCCTCAGTCGATCCGATTGTCAGCCTTCGAAGCGAGTAGGTGGCGGGAGAGCCGATGCGAGCAGGCGCAGCGAAGCGAGCCACGCGAGCGGAGTGGGGCCTGCGGGGCCCCGCGCCCCTCTTCCAGGACCTTCGGCATGGCGTCCGCGTGCTTCTGGCGTCGCCCGGCTTCACGGTGATCGCGGTCGCCGCTCTGGCTCTCGGCATCGGCGCCAACACCGCGATCTTCAGCGTCGTCAACACGGTCCTCATTCAGCGTTTGCCGTACACCGATCCGGATCGACTCGCCGTTGTGTGGGAACACAATCTTCCGCGCGATCGCAAAAACAACGTCGTCTCCCCCGGCAACTACCTCCACTGGAAGGAAATGAACAGCGTCTTCGAGGACATGTCCATCGTCAGCATGACATTTCGCACGGCGTACACCGGCGAGGGACAACCCGAAGAGATCCCGATGCAGATTGTGAACGCAACGCTCTTTCCGATGCTTGGAGTCAACGCAGCGGTTGGACGGGTGTTCACGGCGGAGGAGGATCGGGCACAGGCCGACCGCGTCGTGCTCTTGAGCGATCGCTTCTGGAG
>JBKPNQ010000135.1:0-43494 GCA_046732715.1 Acidobacteriota bacterium
TCCCAGGATCGTGGTGTTGGAGGTGAGCGCGGCGACCGCCGCCTGGAGATGCGGTTCCGAGGCGACGGTCACGACCGTCCCGGCTCGGCGAAGGAAGCGGCGGAGCGGGCCGTGCGGGCGCGGCTTCGAGCCCGGGCGCGAGCACGCTCAACGACAACCCGGCAACGCACAACGCACGAACGAATGCGGCCCTGGAGCCGCACACGGCGGTAGCCGTGAAGACCTGGTTTTCCAAACGATTGCGTCGGCCGGACGCAATTTCGATACCGGACGAGAGATCGACGCGGCGATCCAATGCGCACATTTACGGCCGTTTGTGCCCAACCGGCGCAAAGCTTTTGTCTCGTGACGTTCTTGTTATTGCGGTTACGAAACTCTGCAAACAGCCGACGCCCGCCTCGGGGTTCCGGCGTCTTCTTGAGCACCAGAGGATTTCTTGGCCTCGGTGACGCCGAGGCGCGTTTCGACGAGGAGATCCGACTTCGCATCGGGACGGAAACCGATCACGCATCAGCCGAACGTGAACGCGAATGCCTCTATTCCGGTATCGATAAACTCGATCTCACACGTGCGATCGGCAATCGGCCCCGGCTGCCGGATGAGCTGATGCAGCCGCTGTTCGATTACCTTGCCGTGGCCGCTGTCGTCCACGTCGAAGCCGTGAGCAGGGCCCGGCGGCTGCCCGTCCATCAACACCCGGAAACGGACTGGACTTCCTTGGCGTGGCGGACCCATCACCAGATGGACATCCCGCGCATGAAACCGATAGACGATGCGACCGGTGGCGCCACTCAGAGCGGCCGCCTGCCTCCCCATCGTCCATTCGCCGGCCAGCGCCCATTGATTCAGCGCCATGCCTTTCGGCGAGGCATAGAGTCGCCGACGGTCGGATTGGGCACCACCGGGCGATGCGAAGTTCTCGGTTCGCCCGTAACCGAGGTAGTTCTCAGGAGACCGTACGTTGTTCCAATCTGCCGGCGCTTCGAGACCATTCGCCTCGACTGAAACGAGGGCTTGGTTGCCGGCGAGGCTTCCCGCTTCTGCCAGCAGTTGCTGTATGGCGCGCTCGGACGAATCGTACCCACCTTCGCCGAAGTGGTGGCGCCGAACGCGTCCATGCGTGTCGAGGAAGTACAGCGCCGGCCAGTACTGGTTGTCGAACGCGCGCCAGATTGAGTATTCGTTGTCGATCACGACCGGATGCTCGATCCGCATCTGCCGCACGGCGCGGCGAACGTTGTCGAGGTCTTTTTCGAATTCGAACTCGGGTGTGTGCACGCCGATGAGAGCAAACCCTTGCCTGTACTTCTGACTCCACGCCCGGATGTATGGAAGCGTGCGCAGCCAGTTGATACATGTATAGGTGCCGAACTGGATGAGCACGACTTTCCCGAGCAGGGCGGCGGTCGAGAGCGGCGGGGAATTGAGCCATTCGGTTGCACGGCCGAGAGCAGACAGCTCCCGCGGCTGGCCCGTCGCCTTGTCGGTTCCGAGCATTCCAAAGTGTGCGGCTGTGATGGTCATCACTGCCCTCCCGAGCAATCGTCGTCGTTCATGGTCAATTGCTTCAGTCACTCGACCACTCCAATGACTCCCGATGTTGTGCCATTCGCGCTGAAGGATCGGGACGACGTGCGGTCACGCCGTCCCATCCTCGAGCGCCCTTCGCGCAGCTACGTGCGGAACGATCGGAAGCCGGCGCGGACTTCTTCGGAGAAGAGAAGCGGCTGTTCCCAGGCAGCGAAATGCCCGCCCCGTTCAACGTTGTTGAAGTGAATGAGTTTCGGAAACGCCTTTTCCGCCCAACTCCGCGGCGCCTGATAGAGCTCGCCCGGAAAAACACTTACGGCTACCGGGATGTTGACCCCCTTGACGTCGAAGAACGGCAGCTTGTTCTCCCAGTACATGCGGGCGGCTGAGACGCCGGTGTTCGTCAGCCAGTAGAGCGTGATGTTATCGAGGACGTCGTCTCGCGTGAGTTGCTCGGGAGGTTGTCCCTCCGTGGGTCGCTGAAGTGCCGCGGCGATCGGTGCCGCCGGTTGCGCATCGCCGTCGCCGTGGTCGACGAGCCAGGCGGCAAGAGCGACGGGCGAGTCGGTGAGTCCGTACAGTGTCTGCGGGCGTGTGGCCATCTCGAGGGCGTAGTACGCGCCCGTCGCGAAGAAGTACTGCAGCTTCTCGAACGTGTGCTGTTCCTCATCGGAGAGACCGGAGGGTGCCGGGCCACCGGACACGATGGCCTTCGACACGCCGGCAGGCAGGACACCGGGCATGTTGGTGTGGACGGCGATTAACTCCGGCGGGGCTTGCTGACCCATCACCTCCGCGACCATCGCGCCCAGATCGCCGCCCTGCGCAGCGAACCGCATGTACCCCAGCCGCTTCATCAGCACGACCCAGGCCCGCGCGACATGCGGGATGTCCCAGCCGGTCGCGCTCGGCTTGCCCGAAAACCCGAAGCCGGGAATCGACGGAATCACGACATCGAACGCGTCCTCCGCGCGGCCGCCGAACGCTGTCGGATCGGTAAGGGGACCGATGATCTTCAGCTGCTCGACGGTCGACCCCGGCCACCCGTGGGTGACGACCAGCGGCAACGCATCGGGGTGCTTCGAGCGCACGTGGATGAAATGAATGTCCAGCCCGTCGATCTCGGTGATGAACTGCGGCAGAGCGTTGAGTTTTGCTTCGAGCCTGCGCCAGTCGTAGTCGGTCGCCCAGTACCGCGCGACGTCCTGCATCAGCGGGAGCGGCACGCCTTGGGAGTCATTCGTGACCGTTTCCCGTTCCGGCCACTTCGTCGCGCTGATCCTTCTGCGCAACTCGATCAGCTCGGCCTCTGGAACGTCGACACGAAACGGACGAATTGCGGTCTTGTCGGTAGTCTGCTCGGTGGGTCGTTCAGTAACAGTGGCTGATGTCATGCTGGCCTCCTCGAGCGCATCAAACCAGACAGACGATTTCCGATCTATCAGACGAAGGTATCGACGATACGTTTGTATTGGTTTCCCGACCCTGCGGCGAGACAGCACCAGCAACGGGTAGAAGAAAAGTGGCGGGACTGGCGCGGCACTCGGCAGTCCCGCCGTCGACATTGGAGTCGATGATCAAACGATTGAGAATCGAGGAGAGCGATTCATCGCTTCCCGTAGTCGGTAAACACGTAGTCTCTCGTCTTCGCGACCGTGTGGCATCCGAACCCGCATTTGGCGTCGTTCCCCTGCGGCGGGGTTCCAGCAGTCGTGCCGGGCGTAAAGGTTTTTGACTCGGCGTTGTAGTCAAACACGGCCCATCCCCATCCGCCGCTGTCCGCGAACCTCTTGCTGTCCTTCATCATGAAGTCGACGTTCACCAGCTCGCCCGGGCCTGTCGTATCAGGGAAGAACGCGTTCTGTTTTGGCTGCCAATGGATCTTTGCCATTTTCGCCCCGTCCGGAACCGGCTTGCCGTTGCCGGGAAACCCGCCCTGGTAGGCGTCGATCATCACGGGATTGCCCAGGATGATTGCGACCACCTTTTCCTTCCGGCTGATGGAGATGGCCTGCCATCCTTCGTATCCTCTGAACTCAGAAAACGCGAGCCCGCCTGGCACTTTCACGGTGTACTTGTCCTGCGCGGAATTGACGAAGCCACCTAAAGCGGCGAGCCATATTGTTGCAATCCCAATAATCAACATGCTCTTGCGATTCATTGCAGCTCTCCTGTTGATGACCCTTTCGAGTGACGGATTCCTAGATGTCAACGCGCGGCCGTCTCGAGCGCGTTGTGCGTCCACGTACGTGCGACTACTTACTGGTGATGACCGCGGGCCCGCGAAGTGACCGGAACGCGGCTCGGAGTTCGCCGGCGAACAGCTCCGGGTACTCCCAGGCCGCAAAGTGCCCGCCGCGGTCGGCCTCGTGGAAGTAGATCAGGTTGCGAAACGCGCGCCGAGCCCAGCTCTCCGGGGCGCGGTAGACCTCCTCCGGGAAGACCGTGATGGCCACCGGCACCGAGATCTGATCGGTCTTCTGCGAGGCGGCGCTAATCAGGTTCTGGTCGCGGTTCTCCCAGTACAGGCGCGCCGCTGATGTTGAGCTGTTGGTCAGCCAGTAAAGCGTGAAGTCGTCCAAAACGTCGTTTCTTGTCGGTGACTGTTTGAGATCCTTGCCGTACGTCCAGTGAGCGAACCCGGGATGCACGAGCATCCACCCCGCGAGCCCGGCAGGGGAGTCGGTCAAACCGTAGCCGACAGCCTGCGGCCGCGCGCTCATCACCGTCAGGTAGGCCATGCCCCCGCCCTGGCCAAACCTTCTCAGCGCGTCGAAAGCCGTGCGTTCCTGCTCTGAGAGTCCCTGCGGCGTTGGTCCACCGGCCAGCGCCGCACCCACATCGTTCGGCACCGTTGCCGGCAAGTTGGTGTGGATGCCAAGCAAGCCGGCTGGCGCCTGACGCCCCATGGCTTCCACGATTCCCGCACCCCAATCTCCACCCTGCGCGACGTAGTGCATGTACCCGAGCCGCTTCATAAGGACATCCCAGGAACGGGCGATGCGCTCCGATCCCCAGCCCGGTTCACTCGGCGCCGACGAGAAGCCATAACCTGGGAGCGACGGGATCACGACGTCGAACGCGTCCTCGGCGCGACCGCCGAACGCCGTCGGATCAGTCAGCGGACCAATGAGCTTGATCTGTTCGAAAACCGAGCCGGGCCACCCGTGCGTGACGATCAGCGGCAGGGCATTCGGCTGGCGTGACTTGACGTGAATGAAGTGGATGTCAACGCCGTCGATCCTCGTCTTGAACTGCGGGAAGGCATTCAGCGTCGCCTCGCCTTTGCGCCAGTTGTACTGAGTGCCCCAGTAGCGAACGAGCTCCTGAAGGTTCGCGAGCTGAGCGCCCTGCGACTGATCTGCGACGGTTTCTTTGTCAGGCCACCGCGTGGCAGCAACATGCCGACGGAGGTCCGCGAGGTCCGCTTCCGGGATGTTGACGTGGAACCGCCGGATCGCGGTATCTGTCTCGCCGTCGCCTGTCACCGGACGCCGAGGCGAAGGCGAGGGTGAGAGCGCGAGAACCACGATCGCAGCAATGACGATGGATCCGTTTCGGAAGATGACGTGTGGGGTCAATCGTTCGAGTGGCTTCATACTGTTCTCCTCGAACGCATGAAACCAAACGAGCGGCGTCGGATCTATCAGACGAAGGTATCGACGATACCTTCGGATTGGACGGCGCCCCAGGGCGCCGTCCATCCACGATCTCAGCGCAGCGACTTGAACGCGGCTCTGACTTCCTTGGTGAAGAGTTCCGGTTGCTCCCAGGCTGGAAAGTGCCCGCCTTTTTCGAGGCGGTTGTAATAAATGAGGTTTGGATACGCCTTTTCTGCCCAACTCCGCGGGGTTTGAACGACCTCGTCAGGAAAGGCACTCACTGCCACCGGGATCGCGACGTGCTTCGGCGCAAAAAAGGCGAGCTTGTTTTCCCAGTAAATGCGCGCTGACGAAACCGTCGTGTTCGTCAGCCAGTACAGCGTGACGTTGTCGAGGACGTCGTCTCGCGTGAGTCCCTCAGGCTGACCGTCGAAGACGCGCGTGATGAGCGCGTAACTGCGGGCGTCGTGGTCGAGCAGCCAGGCCGCAAGCCCGACCGGCGAATCAGCTACGCCGTAAAGCGTCTGCGGGCGGGCCGCCATCTCCTGGGCGTAGCCGGTGTCGTGCCTGTAAAAAAAGTCCAGCTGATCGTACGCATATTTTTCGTCTGGAGAGAGGCCCTGCGGCGGGTTGCCCGTCTGAGCTGCCTTGTCGATTTCTGGTGGAACGGTGAAGGGCCAATTGACATGAATGCCGAGCAATTCGGGAGGCGCCTGCGTTCCCATCACATCCGCGACCATCGCACCCCAGTCGCCGCCTTGGGCCACAAATCGTGAGTACCCCAAACGTTTCATGAGTACGACCCACGCCCGTGCGATGCGCTGCGGATCCCAGCCGGTGCTGGTGGGTTTTCCTGAAAAGCCGAAGCCCGGAAGCGACGGGATCACCAGGTCGAAAGCATCGGCAGCGCTTCCGCCATGTGCCGTGGGGTTGGTCAGCGGATCGATGATCTTCAGCTGTTCGACGATCGAGCCGGGCCAGCCGTGGGTAACGATTAGCGGCATCGCGTTCGGATGTTTGGAACGGACGTGGATGAAATGAATATCCACTCCGTCAATCTTGGTCATGAATTGCGGCAGCTCGTTCAGCCGCGCTTCACACTTGCGCCAGTCGTACTCCGTCGCCCAGTAGTGCGCCAGCTTCTGCATGGTCGCGAGCTGCACCCCCTGCGATGCATCCGGCACGAGTTCCGGCTCGGGCCACTTTGTGGCAGCGATCCGGCGGCGAAGGTCACCGAGATCCGCCTCCGGCACCTTGACCTTGAACGGCCGGATGGCAGTGTCGGTGTTCTCCCCGCCCGCGATCGGCGTCGACGCGATGCCGACAACCGTTGCCGCGAGCGCGACAATTCCCAGGCGGCGGCCGGACGTTGACGAGAGTGCGAGAACCGTGATCGCCGCAACAATGATGATTCCGCTTCGGAACATGACGTGGTGGGTCAGGCGTTCGAGTGGCTTCATGCTGTCCTCCTTGCGCGCATGAAACCAAACGCGCGGCATGGGATCTATCAGACGAAGGTATGTCCGACACCTTCGTATGAATTCGTCAGCACCTCACTCCGGAACGCTGCGGCAGCCGAACCGATACCAAAGTCTCATAGACGATTGAGCTGCCACGCGAGCATCCTTCGTGGGTGCCGCCTCACAGAGCGAGTCAACGGGTGGCGCAATCCTGATCGACCAATACCAGGCATGGAGGTCACAGTGAGCACACAGACCATCAATGAGGACGCTACCCAAATCCGTAACGTTGCGGCCGCCGATCTGAAGCTCGAGGTCATCGTCATCCCGGTGGCCGACGTTGATCGCGCCAAGCTCTTCTACGTGGGCTTGGGTTGGCGGTTGGACGCTGATTTCGCCCACGGCGACTGGCGTCTGGTGCAGGTGACACCTCCGGGTTCGCCGTGCTCCGTCATGTTCGGCAAGGGGTTCACGACCACGGCGCCGGGATCGGTTCAGGGAACGTTCCTCGTCGTCGATGACATCGAGGTCGCACGCGCCGAGCTCATTGGCCACGGCGTCGAGGTCAGCGAGGTCTTCCACTTCGCGGGCAACCTCCTCCGTGTCGCTGGGACGAACGGACGCATGCCGGGTGCGGACCCAGAGGGTCGTTCGTATTTTTCATTTGCGTCGTTCAGTGATCCGGATGGCAACAGCTGGCTGCTTCAGGAGGTCAAGACGCGGCTTCCCGGGCGAGGATTCAATCCGGATATCGCGACGATGACCGAGCTTCTGCGCGAGACAGAAGAGCGCCACGGCGGTTATGAGCGGACGGCGCCAAAGCACCACTGGTCGGAGTGGTACGCGGCGTACATCGTCTCGCGCGAACGCGGAAAGACTCCTGACGATGCGGCAGCGGCGGCCGCGCTCAATGTCGAACGTCGCCGCGATTCCGCGCGAGGATAGGCGGTGACTATTCCCACCCGGCCGCGCAAGCGCCGGCCACGGATGGGCTGGATCCATCGGCGGCAATGAACGCGTTGCATTGATGTTACGAGGCGGGACTAGAGAAAGGAGTTCGGGACGTCATAAAATCCGCTACTCTCGCAAGCACGCTCGTAGCGGGCGATGCGCGTGAGAGGAATGCACGATGAAAAAGGACGCGAACTCCATTTCCCTCGCCGGCTCAGCGCTTGGCGAGACCCGTCATGTCTGCGCATTTTTCAGTAACGACGACGAAGAGTACCAGGTGCTATTGCCGTTTATGAAGGACGGCTTCGATCGCGGCGACAAGGCGATTCATGTGGTGAATCCCGATCAACGCGGCAACCATCTGCATCGACTGTCGGCGGCGGGGATCGACACAGCGACCGCCGAGCAACGCGGGCAGCTCGAGGTTCGGCCCAACACCGAGACGTATCTTCGAGATGGGGGCTTCGATCAGGATCGGATGCTGGCGGTGTTCGAACAGCTCGCGAGCGGCAATGCGAAGCACGGATTTCCGCTCAGTCGCATCGTCTGCCGCATGGATTGGGCCGCCGAGAGTCGAGTGTTCGTCGACAACGTGATCGAGTTCGAGTCGCGCGTGAACGATGTGTGGCGTCGGCACGACGATGTGGTCATTTGCACCTACCACCTCGGGCAGTTCAATGGCGCCGCCGTCGTCGACATCTTACGGACTCACCCGATGGTCATCCTCGGCGGCATTCTTCAGCGGAACCCGTTCTTTGTGCCGCCGGAGCAGTTTCTGCCTGAATTTCGCAAGCGACGAGCGACGCAGGCGGCGCGCCCGGCGGGGGTCTGACATGGACGCTCCAACCGTTTCGCCAGCCGAAGAAGCCACCCGGCTGCGCCGATGCTTGAACGATCTCGTCAGCATCATCGCGCTTCCCGCGCTCTGGACTGGCGGCGAGCCGCCACGGATTATCGACACCTTACTCGATGCGCTTGTCGGAATGCTTGATGCCGCATTTGTATTCGCGCGGCTGAACGATGCCGAGCATGGACCTCCCATCGAGGTGGGACGAGTCGCGGACGCGTGGGAAGGCACGCTCCGAAGGGGCGACATCGGACATGGGCTCGACGCGGCACTGGGAACTGCCTTGCAGAAGTGGCCGGCCGTCACTCGAATCGCGATTGGACGGTCCCATCTATCCGTCGCGTCGGCGCGCCTCGGGCTTCAAGGAAACATCGGGACGATCGTCGTCGGATCTGAACGGATCGACTTCCCGGGAGAGACCGAGCGGCTGATTCTCGATGTGGCCGCGAACCAGGCAGCCCTCGGGTTGCAGCAGGCGCGGCTGCTGAGCGAGCAGAAACGGGTCGCCGCTGAGCTCGACCGGCATGTTGCGCAGCGCACGAGGGAACTCGCCGTCGCCAACGATGAATTGAAGAAGGAGAACGCGGAGCGGCTGACCGATATCGATGAGCGCAAGCACGCCGAGGAGAGGCTGCGACGCAGCGAGGCGCGCAAGACCGCGATCCTGGACTCGGCGCTCGATTGCATCGTCACGATCGACCACGAAGGCGGTATCACCGAGTTCAATCCCGCTGCCGAGTGCACGTTTGGATATCGTCGGGACGAGGTCCTGGGGCGGCAATTGGCTGACGTGATCATCCCGCCGGCGCTTCGAGAGAGCCACCGGCAGGGGTTCGGCCGGTACTTGGCGACGGCTGCGACCCGCGTGCTCGGAAAACGAATCGAAATGACAGCCGTGCGTGCCGATGGAAGCGAATTCCCCGTCGAACTGGCAATCACACGCATTCCCTTGGACGGGCCGCCGTCGTTCACCGGGTACCTGCGCGACATCACCGAACGCAAACGCGCGGAAGAGGAATTGCGCCGCAGTGAAGCCTTTCTTGCAGAGGCGCAACAACTCAGCCAGGTTGGCAGCTTTTCCTGGCGCGTGGCGACCGACGAGATCATGTGGTCGGAGCAGTTGTATCGCATCTTCGAGATTGACCGCGATGCGCGAGTGACCCTCGAGGTGATTGGTGCTCGAATCCACACGGAAGACTTGTCAGCGTTCAAGGAACAGATTGAACGATGCCGCCGAGACGGCAGCGATGTGCGACTCGAGATCCGGCTGCAGATGCGGGATCGCACAATCAAGCACGTCCATGTCGTCGCCCACTGCCGAGGCGATCGCGGCCAACTCGAGTACATCGGTGCAGTTCAGGACGTGACACAGAGCCGACTCTCCGAAGCGGCTCTCGCACAGGTCAGATCGGACCTGGCATCGGTAGCGAGGGTCACGAGCCTTGGCGTGCTGACGGCGTCGATCGCGCACGAAGTCAATCAGCCGCTCGCCGGCATCGTCACCAACGCCAGTACCTGCCTGCGAATGCTGGGTGCCGATCCTCCAGACCTCGATGGTGCGCGCGAAACAGCGAGACGAACCATTCGCGATGGCCACCGGGCTTCGGATGTGATCACACGGTTGCGAACCCTGTTCAGCAGGAAAGAATTCACGCTGGAGATGCTTGATCTGAACGAGGTCACTCGAGAGGTTATCGCCCTGACGTTGAGTGAGTTTCAGAGACACCGCGTGGTTCTTCAGTCGGAGCTCGCCGGCGATCTCCCGATGATCACCGGCGATCGTATTCAGCTCCAGCAAGTCATACTCAACCTGTTCCGCAACGCCTCGGACGCGATGGTCGACGTGCACGAGCGACCGCGTCAGTTGCTGATCACAACCGAACGAGAGGACGGCAACCGCGTGCGCTTGAGCGTCCGTGATGCCGGCATGGGCTTGCCGCCGCACAGCCTGGACTCGCTGTTCGATGCCTTCTACACCACCAAACGCGGGGGCATGGGCATCGGGTTGTTTGTCAGCCGCTCGATCGTCGAGCGACATCAGGGTCGTCTGTGGGCTGAGCCGAATGATGGACCAGGCGCCACCTTCTCCTTTTCGATTCCGTTCCAGTCGACATGACCGAGGAATGAGGACGCGGAATGAGCGAACGCTCACTGGTGGCGGTCATCGACGACGACGAGTCCGTGCGCGAGTCGCTGCCTGACCTGGTGCGGCAGTTTGGCTTTGCCGCGCGGGCATTCTCATCGGCGGAAGCATTCCTCGCCTCGGAAGAAGTCAGCGAGACGCGCTGCCTGATCGTCGACATCGCCATGCCTGGCATGTCAGGTCCCGATTTTCATCAGGAATTGATCCGTCGACTGCAGACGATCCCGATTGTGTTCATCACCGCCACCGGCGACAGGGCGGTTCGTCCGCGACTGCTCGCGCAGGGCGCAGTGGAGTGCCTCTTCAAGCCGTTCAGCGAGACGGACCTGCTCGATGCGCTCAATGCCGCATTTCGGATGCCGCGCAGATCCCAGACCTAGGTATTGATCGACACGATCGTCTTATGGATCGCCGCCGGCGCGGATGCTCCAATCGCCATGTTCGGTAAACGCGAAAGGAGTGTTCAAATGAAACGCTTGAATCGTGACATGCATGCGCGCCCGTACGTGATGCTGGGCGTCACGGCCTCGAGTCTGATCGCCCTGGCAGGGGTGTTCTGGTCGGGGACGGCCCTGGCGGCTCGCAACGGCGCTCGCCCCGGCACACCGGGTACGCCGTACGCCAACATGCCCGCGATCGCGCCGATCGGCGTCAGAGTCGACAGGTACCTCGATGTGCCGGATTCCGCGAAGGGCCCGGCCGTCGATCCCGCGAAGGGCTATCGAACACAAAAGCTCGGTGACGGTCTGTACATGATGACTGACGGCGCCTATCAATCGATGTTCATGACATATGAGGCTGGCGTCGTGGTCGTCGATGCCCCACCGTCCTACGCATCACACATCGCGGCTGCGATTGCGGAGGTGACGGACAGGCCCATCACGCATCTCGTCTACAGTCACTACCACGTCGACCACATCGCCGGCGCGAAGAGCCTTGGCGGCCATCCCGTCATCATCGCGCAGAAGGAGACGAACCGAATACTGGCACGAGACAACGATCCGAACCGTCCGCTTGCGACGGTTACGTTCGACGACCAGTACCGACTGTCGGTAGGGAGTCAAGTGCTCGAGTTGTCCTATCACGGGAACGCGCACGCACCTGGAAACATCTTCATCTACGCGCCGAAGCAGCGGACGTTGATGGTGGTCGATGTTATCTTTCCGGGTTGGATGCCGTGGCGCCGGCTGGCAGTCGCACAGGACATCCCGGCGGTGTTTGCCCAGGTGAAGCAGATCGGCAACTGGGACTTCGATACGCTGGTCGGCGGACATGTGGCACGCACCGGTACACGCGCGGACGTTGCCACCCAACTCGCGTTCATGGAGGACCTCAAGGCGGCCGCGGAAGACGCCCTGAAGTCGACCAAGCCGGGTGAAGGGCTCAACCCTCAGGACCGCAGCAGCAATCCGTGGGCAGGGTTCGACAACTACATCGATCGCGTTGCGCTTGCCTGCGTAAATCAGTTGACCCCGAAGTGGTCCACCAAACTGGCTGCGTACGACGTGTACATTTGGGACCAGTGCTTCGCGATGGAACAGAGTCTCCGGATCGATTGAACGGCGCGCTTCCTGCACCCGTTCCAAGCCGGTGACACCGGCGATCGGAGCCACGAAATATCGCGGCCTTGCCAATAACTCTTTCGAGTGAGCGATTCGTACAACGCGTTCGGAATGGCGAAACTACTCGTTCTCGGGATGTGCGTAGCTCGGGTGCCCGCTATGCTGTTTCGGTTAGGCAGCTGAGAGGCAAGGAGCACGACCATGATTACGCTCACGACGAGAAACACCACACGTTCCAGCGCGTCACCTGCATCGGCCGAGGCGGCGATTGTCTTCGTCGTCGATGACGACGTCTCAGTACGGGAATCGCTGGAGCTGCTGATTGAAACGGAAGGTTGGCGGGCCGAGACATTCGCGTCGGCGCAGGAGTTCCTGGCCCGGTCTCGACCTCTGGTTCCATGCTGCCTGGTACTCGACGTCGCCTTGCCGGACCTCAACGGTCTCGATCTTCAGAAGCGCGTGGCTGTCGATCGGTCGGACATGCCCGTCATCTTCATCACCGGGTACGGCGACGTCCCCAGCAGCGTCCAGGCGATGAAGGCCGGGGCCATGGAGTTCTTGACCAAACCATTCGACGGCGACGCGCTCGTGAGCGCAATCCGGCAGGCGCTCGAGCGCAGTCAGCGCGCACTGGCGCGCGAGGTGAAGATGAAAGCGCTTCGCGACAGTTACGGATCGCTCACGCCGCGCGAGCGCGAAGTCATGGTGCTGGTGACCTCGGGCCTCTTGAACAAACAGGTGGGAGGCGAGCTCGGCATCAGCGAGATCACGGTGAAGGCGCACCGTGGCCAGGTGATGCGTAAAATGGGGGCGGATTCACTGCCTGCGCTCGTACACATGGTCACGACCCTCGGCTTGGCGACGGCGTTGACCGCGTGAGGCTCGGCGCATTCTCGCTCATTTCGGTCGAAGCCCTTTGACTTCACGTTCGACTGAACGAGTGGACGGCCGCCAGCGTCCGACGGTCGACACGAGCGTCAGGGTCGTGACCCGATCGTTAGACTCGTCCTTTATTGGTGTGTCGCAATGAGTACGGCTGATCGTCTGCAAACGCCTCTTGCGCCGACCGTCTCTCGTCTGGATCGGCTCTTTCCGACGCTCACGGCGAGGCAACTGGCGCGGATCGAAGCGCACGGACGCCGGCGGTCGACGACGCGCGGCGAGGTCCTCGTCGAGGTCGGCGACAGGGCGTTTCCATTCTTCGTGGTCTTGACTGGCGAACTCGAAGCGGTCCGGCCGAGCGAAGGCACGGAGACGCTCATCGTCAGGTGTCAACCCGGGCAATTCTCAGGCGAAAGCAACGTCATCAGCGGGCGTCCCGCAATTACCCGCCTGCGCACCACCGAGCCAGCCGAGGTCATCCAGCTCTCTCGCGAGGAACTGCTCGCGCTGATCCAGACCGACGCGGAGCTGAGCGAGATCCTGATGCGCGCCTTCATTCTGCGCCGCCTCGAGCTGATTGCACACCATCTCGGAGATATTGTCGTCGTCGGATCGATGCACAGCGCTGGAACGCTTCGGGTGAAGGAATTCCTGACCCGGAACGGGCACCCATTTCACTACGTCGACCTCGATCGCGACCGCGAGGCGCAGGAATTGCTCGATCGATTCGAGATCGGTGCCGGCGATGTGCCGGTCGTGATCTGCCGCGGACAGAGCGTCATGCGAAATCCAACGAATACGCAGATCGCCGACTGCCTCGGGTTCAATCAGGAGATCGATCAGAATCGCGTCTGCGATCTCGTCGTCGTCGGCGCCGGCCCCGCTGGCCTTGCTGCTGCGGTCTACGGCGCGTCTGAGGGTCTCGATGTTCTCGTTCTCGAGTCGAGTGTTCCGGGCGGTCAGGCTGGCTCGAGCTCACGGATCGAGAACTACCTGGGGTTTCCGACCGGAATCTCGGGAGTGGACTTGACCGGCCGTGCGTATTCACAGGCCCTGAAATTTGGCGCGCAGGTCATCGTTGCGAAAGGGGCGACGCGAATGGCCTGCGATGGCCAGCGATACACGGTCGACATCGACCAGGGACCCCGAATTCGGGCGCGCGCTGTGATCATTGCGACCGGCGCCGAGTACCGAAGGCCGACGCTCGACAACCTCTCGACGTTCGAAGGCGCCGGTGTCTACTACGGCGCGACGCCGATGGAGGCGGCACTCTGCGTTGGCGAGGACGTCGTCATCGTTGGCGGTGGCAATTCAGCGGGCCAGGCCGCCGTGTTTCTGTCGTCAACGGCGCGCAGAGTCTACATTCTGGTCCGCGGCTCCGGGTTGGCAGAGACGATGTCTCGCTATTTGATTCGACGTATCGACGAGAATTCCGCGATCGACGTGCGAACGCGGACCCAGATCGTCGCCCTGGACGGCAACGGGAAGCTCGAACGGATCCAGTGGCGCAACGATCAGACCGGCGAGGTCGAAAGCCACGACATCGGCTGCGTGTTCATGATGACCGGCGCTGTTCCCAATACCGCATGGCTGAATGGCTGCCTCGCACTGGACGAAAACGGTTTCGTGAAAACCGGGCCGGATCTCGGGGCCGACGACCTCGCGACAGCGAAGTGGCCCCTCGCCAGAAGCCCGTATCTGCTCGAAACCAGCCGGCCGGGAATCTTTGCCGTCGGCGACGTGCGCAGCGGCAACGTCAAGCGGGTGGCATCGGCGGTGGGCGAGGGATCGATCGCTGTCGCGTTTGTTCATCAGGCGCTGCGGCAATAACGGTTGCCATCGATCTATGCGGCCGCCACCCGTGCGCTACTCCAGTCCATCTCCTTACGACTTGATGAACTCGAGCGGTACGCCGCTCATGTTCTTGGCCCGCGCGCCCCTCGGGAGATGACGATCTCGCGTGGCCCGAACAGGCGAGCATCGATCGAGAACGCACCCGGGCCGAGCAGCGAAATCGCAACCGCTACGGCGATCGTCATCAGCGCAGCGGGGACACCAAGACGGAGCACGTCGGCATGAACCGGAAACCAGAACCAGGCGACGGTGACGGCGAGAATGGTCGCGCTGGCAGGGGTGAACAGGCCAACCAGCACGGCGACGCCGCTCGCGATCGACAACACGCCGCTGGCTAGGTCAAGCGGCGCAGTGGACGGTCCGGTCAGGCGCGAAACAATGAGGCTGATCCCCGGGAGCGAGGCTATCGCTCGAAGCAGCAGCAAACCAGCGCCGAGCCTGCCATCGGGAAAGGAGGAGAAGAACCGCTGCACGCGAGCAGGATAGCAGCGGCGCGCGGCCAGCGAATCACCCGACTCGAGCGATTCTGCCTACCACTTTCGTAGTACTCCCGGGTTCTCCAGGGGATTGAGCAGGTTCACTTCGACCTCGCAGAACCCAGTAGAACCTGGGCAGAACCCAGTTAGAGCTCGATGATGCCGCGACGCAGCGCGATCGTCACCGCCTCGGTCCGGTCGTTGGCACCCAGTTTCTCCATGATGTGCTTCACATGAACCTTGACGGTGTCTTCGGAGATGAACAGGCGCTCGGCGATGTCGCGGTTTCGATTGCCACCGGCCACATGCTTGAGGACGTCCTTTTCGCGCTCGGTCAGCGCTTCGTCGCTGACGTGCTCGGCTAGAAGCGCCGCGACTTCAGGTGGAATCCGCTTTTTGCCGGCGTTGACCTGCCTCACGACGCCCGCAAGTTCCTGCGGCGGCATGTTCTTCAGGATGTATCCGCGAGCGCCGGCGGCCAAGGCGCGCTGGATGTCGACGTCGCCTTCGAACGTTGTCAGCATCACGATTCGCGCCTCGGGGAATTCGTGTCGAATGGCGATCATCACGTCAATGCCGCTGATGTCGGGTAGCCGGAGATCCATCAACGTCACGTCCGGACGATGTTCGCGAAACTGATGAATAGCGTCGTGGCCGGTTGCCGCCTGCGCGACCATCACCATGTCCGGTTCGTTGTTGATGATGGTCGCGATCCCCTCGCGGAGAAGCGGATGATCGTCGACGCTAAATACGCGAATCTTCGGCCGTTCCGTCACGTCTTTTCTCCGCCGCGAATGCCACTCGTGCGGGCACCGACAATTCGACCTCGGTGCCTGACCCGGCGCTGCTCAACACCCTGAAGTCGGCGCCAATCCGATCGGCGCGCTCGCGCATCCCCGCCAGTCCCCAATGTCCGTCAGTGCCCGATCGCAGCACCTGGTCGTCGATGCCGCGTCCGTTGTCGCGCACCAGCACGCGCACTCCCCGGGCTCCGTACTCCAACGCCAGTTCGACCCGACTCGCGGCTGAGTGCCGAAACGCGTTGACGACGGCCTCCCGCCCAATCCGGTAGATCTCGTCACGGATCAGTGGCTGCAGCGGCCGATCGCGTCCTTCGACCACCACGCGATACTCCATGTCGCTGCCGACGTTGAGTTCGTCGGACATGCCCGAGAAGGCTCGAGGCAGATCGTCAGTCGCAGCGGTTGTCGATCGCAAGCCACGGACCGCGTTGCGGCCCTCCTCGATGACCCGCGTCATCAGGTCCTGGACCTTCTTCAGCGACGATTTCGCCGGCGAGTCGGCCGGAAGCCGATCGGCGGCGACGTGCAACTGCATCGACGCGCTGAGAAACCCTTGAAGCAGCGTATCGTGCAGTTCCTGCGCGATGCGCGTCCGCTCGGACAGCCGCTCTTCGAAGCGCAGGTTCAGCTGTCGCCGCATGTGGCGCAATTGAAGCCGGTACGCAGCCCAGCCGGTGACGCTGGCGATCAGCAGCACGAGCCCGCGAAACCACGCGGCCTGCCAGAATGCCGGCGCAATTGAGAAGCTGACGACGGCTTCGTCACCGTTCCAGGCGCCATCGCCGTTTGACGCGATGACACGAAACCGATAGTCGGCCGGCCCGAGGTTGGTATAGACAGCCTGTCGCGTAACCGTCGGGGCGCTCCAGTCGCGATCGAATCCGTCGAGCCGGTACCGAAACTGCACGCGCTCCGGCGTCGCAAGGCTCAGGCCGGTGAAGCTGAAGGCGATGCGCTGCTTTCTCGCCGGAACCGTCAGCGAAGCGCCGACAATCGGCTGGCCGTCGGCTGACACGCTTTCAATGGCCACGAGGGCGCGCGCGGTCGACGTGACGGCGGCCACGGAATTCGTCATGGACAGTCCACTCGTGGTCGAGAGCCAGACGCGACCTGCGTTGTCGGTCGTGATGCTCCGATGCCGTTTGACCCCTTCGACACCAAGCAATCCGTCAACTGCTCCGAATTGGCGAAGGTCGGCGTCGGATGCGGTGTTCGCGGCCAGGCGTTCACGGCCAACCCGGACGACGCGTTCGTGCGTCGCGACCCAGAGCGCGCCCGATCGATCCTCGGTAATCCCGAAAATTGCCCCGCGCAAGGGCTCAGGCGCGTGAAACGTGCCGACGATGCGGCCGTTGCGCGCCAGCGTAAGGCCCGCCGCGGTGCCGATCCACATGTCGTGCGCGGAATCTTCGAACAGCGTGTTGACGTCGTTTGAGGGTAGGCCCTCGGTAGTAGACAATCGCGCCCAGTGGCCATTGGACTGATGGCTTACGCCGTTTGGCGTCGCGACCCAGATCGAGTGATCGGCGGCTTCCGCAAGCGCTGTCACCGTGTTGGATGGCAGGCCGTCTTCTGTCGTGAATGTTGAGAAGCGGCCGTCCTTGAGTCGGCTCAATCCGCCGCTGAGGGTCCCGGCCCACACGGTTCCGTCTCGCCCTCGAAGCACAGCATAGACATTGTCCTGGGCAAGGCCTTCCGCCTTCGTATACGTGCGAGCGTTGAACGGTTCGTCGTTCGTCTGCAGACGGGTCAGGCCGCCGCGCTGCCGCGCCAGCCAGACATCGCCGCCCCCTCCGGAAATCGAATAGACGACGTCGTTGGCGAGACCGGCAACCGTGACGGGTGTCACACGCTGCCCTGCGATGGCGTAAAGGCCGCCGTCCACGGGCGCGATCCACGTGTGAGCATCATCCACGTAAACTGGTCCGCAACTCCCTGCCGGCAAGCCCTGCGCGGACGAATAGGTCGTGAACACACCATCTCTCAATCGTTCGATGCCGCGGTTCGTACCAATCCATAGATTGCGGTCGCGATCTTCGAAGATGGTCGTCACGGCCCCTCGTCGTCCTCGATCGCGCTCGTCGAACGACACGACGCCATGGCGATTCACCCGCACCAGGTGTCCTGACGTCGTGCCAATCCAGACGTTGTCGTCGTGGTCGCGAACCATCGCCAGTGCACCGATGTGAGTGAGCTGTTCGGGAACACCCGCGCGCGTGACCTCCGATCCGTTCCACAACGTCACCCCATCGTCGGTGCCAATCCAGAGCGTGCCGCCCTCTCCAGCGAGCAGCGCGTTGATCTTCTGATTGTGCAGGCCGTTCACGATGGGTGACAGGCGTCCATCGTGCAGGCGCAGGAGGCCTGAATCTCTCGTGCCGAGCCACACGTCTCCCTCCGCCGGCGTCTGCGCCATGGCGATCACGAAGGACGACGGCATCATCTGATGGGACACGATCGTCTCGACCTTGCCGTTCCGATAGCGGATCACGCCGTGATCCATGAGGGCGAACAGGACGGCATCGCCTGAAGTCGGCGACATGGCGGTTACGGCAGGACCGAGGTCATTCAGTGCCGACGGAACGCGATTGTCAAACTGTCCATCGTGATACTGGGCCAGCATCGCGCTCCGGAGCTGCAGCCACAGTCCGCCCACCGGGGCCGGCGCAACAGCCAGGACGGCCGAGTCCTGGTCCTTGGTCAGGCCCGGTCGAGGGATGAGCCGAAAGACCAATCCGTCGAATCGGACCAGCCCCTTCTCCGCGGCGATCCAGAGGTAGCCGTCGGTCGATTGAGTAATCCCGTGGACGGCGCCGCCGGGGAATCCGCGATCGCTTTCCCATCGATCGTGGATGTACTGGTCCATCGTCCGCAAGGGATCGATGGCGGACGCAGGAATGCTCCACACGGCGACGATCATCACGGCTGCGATGGCGAAGAAGCTTGTCGTGCCGGCGCCGTGGCAAAGGCGGACGCTGCGACCTCGGCGAAGCCGGACCGCGTTCCTGACGTATTTAGCGGCAGAAGCCACACGTGGCAAAGTGAACCGCGAACCGTGAACTGCGACTTCCTCCACTTTTCAGCAGCCTCTTACGGGAGGTACACAAACTTCTCAACCATGACCTCGACAGGGCCTGCAGGGGGCTTCGGCGATCCGCGATAGTAAAGCAGGTTCATGTACACCGATTCGGAGCCGGGAATCGGTACTCCCGATGTGAATTCGCGCTGTGCAATCACTTGCCCGTTCGTGCCCACCGTCCGAAAGCGCGCGCGATCAGGTTCCCACCGGAAGGAATGAGTCAATCGACCCGTCGGCTCCTTGAACCGGTACACGTTGGCTGCGACGTAATGTGGCTGGACGACGAACTGAACATCTTTGTTGTCGCGATTCCCCCACCGGCTCACTTCGACGTCCAGCTCACGATGATTCTGTGCCGGGCCGAACGGATCCCATGTGAGGAACCCGAGTGCGGCCGCCGGATCGAGACGCGCCGTGTCGCGCACCATGAACGTGTAGGTGCCGTACCCGAGCGACCGCGTGAGTTTGATCTCAGCGCTGGTCCACCGCCCGTCACGCTGAGTGAGGAGCAAGTGCAACATCCCGTTGTCGTCTACCCACGCATTGCGAGCGTCGTAGTCGTTCGCCCCGCCGCGATCGCTTGGTGTTTTGCGAACTTCCCACTCGTAACCGCTGAACTTCAACAGCTGCTTCGGAGGCGTCGTGTACGAGCCTCCGCCCTTCTGCGTCACGATGGCGATGATTGGGCCCCCGGGTTCGGGCAGCGACTCGGTGGTCGGCGGCGGCTGATAGCTGTTGTCGACGAGCAAGGCCGCATATTCCAGGCCGAGGTGCGTGTCGTTCTTCCACGTCCCGTCGCCCGCCACTTCCGTGAACGGCTTCGCCACCAGGGGCTGGACCCACCACTGTCCACTCTTCGCAAACAGTACCACGCGCTGGTTAGGCCGGGCGCCCGTGACTCGCCCCGCGATGCGTGCCACTCGCTGCTCGCCGCCTTCGGCTGCGTCCGGCACTTGCGTGAACGTGATCGAAGGTTTGCCCGGCGTCGTTTTGTTCGTACACGTGGCCGTGACCGCAGCCACGCCAACAATGGCGGTCGCGAGTCCGACGATTCTGGCTCGCATGTGCAGCCCCACGAAAAGCTCAGATCGACCGATCACTGTACAACGACTCAATGCGCGCTGCATACCACGCCTTAGAAATCAAAACATGCTTTCGAGCGCGGAATTCATCACGGTCTCGATGAATGCCGACGCGGGTCGAATGGATATCGCCGCCGCGATCCGACGTTTGCTTACGGTCAGCATCGCCAGTCAGCAGTTCCGGCACCTCGCGACGATGAGGGTCATGTCGTCGCGCTGTTCCTGCGGACTGAAGCGGCGGACGCTGTCGTAGATTGCCGAGATCAGATCCCGTGGCGGCAACTCACGATGCGCGTGCAAGGCCTCGACCAGCCGTTCTTCGCCGAACTCGTCGTCCCCGGCATCGAACGCCTCGGTGATTCCGTCGGTGTAGATGGCCAGGAGGTCGCCTGCGGACAGCCGCAGCTCCGCGGTCCGGCACTCCCACGGCGAGAACAGACCCAGCACGGTGGCCGTTGGCTCGAGACGTTCGACCTCGCCGGCGCCTCGCAGCACCAGTGCCGGCAAGTGTCCGCAGTTCGCGTAGCGGAGCCGTCCTGTCCCGTCGTCGAATTCCGAATAGAAAAAGGTCGCGTACGCGTTATCGGCAGTACTCTCGAAAAAGAGCCGGTTCACGGTCTGCAGAAAGCGCTCGGGCTGTTCGACTGCCGTGGCGCACTGACTGCGCAGATTCGCCTGCAGGTTGGCCATCAGCAGCGCGGCAGGCATGCCCTTGCCGGCGATGTCGCCGATGACCAGCCCCAGACGGTCCTGCCCAAGATCGAGGAAATCGTAGTAATCGCCGCCTACTCGCAGCGTCTGCACGCACGCACCTGCGTACTCCAGCGTGCGCATGGGCGGAAGTCGCTGGGGAAAAAGTCGCGCCTGCACTTGCATCGCAATTTCGAGCTCGTGGGCGGCGCGCTGCTCTGCCGCCTGCCGCTCCGCAGCGGCGCGACGTTGCGTTTCCACCGCTCGGCTGACCTCATCGAAGCTGACCAGCGCGAACGAGTTCCGATCGACGTCCTCGAAGCGCGTGAAGGCGCCGCCCCACGCGAATTGATCCTGTCCGGTTGTCGAGGATGCCGATGCGGGATCGGCTGCATCGCCCGTCCGATCGTAAACGACGCGTCGGAGGCGCGGTGCGTTTCGGAAGCGAACACCCCGGCGCCGCCACTCCGTGTATGTCGACGGCAAATCCTCGGTTACGAATACGACTTGGGTTGCGCGGCCGACGAGCCGGGCCTGGGGAGAACCAGGCTTGGCCTGGATCAGGGTCAGTACCGCGGAGCCATCGGGCGGTGACACCGCCAGCAACCGCTCACCAGATCCGACGCGAGCATCGAACGCGATGTGGAATCCGAGCGTGTTCAGGTAGAAGTCGAGACTCCGCGTCTGATCTTTGACGTAGATGTTTACCGCATGAACACGGAGGAAGGGATCCGCCATCGTCAACGTCGCTCGTTGTCGTAATCGCCTGTGTGAGGCGCAGCCTCGCTAGTATTCTACGAGACGAACGTCGTCATGTTGCGAGAGAGCGTGCAAGGGAGTGTCTGGCCTCGGCTAGACCTGGTTTCAAAACCGTGTCCGCTGAAATTCTGAGTGTGATTTTTGAATGCGCTAGTGCCCGCACGCTTCGTGTCCGATGTCTTTTTCAATCAGCAATCAGCAAATCGGAATTCAGCAATCAGCACTTTCAGGATGAGTCACTAGTCCACGCGCAACGCGGTCAGCGGGTCGAGCCGTGCGGCCCGGCGCGCCGGCACATACGCCGCCACGCCGGCCACGAGCGTCATGACGACGGTGGCGATCACGAGGCTCGCCGGATCGATCGGTCTGACGCCGTACAGGAGCGACGCGACGGCTTTCCCTCCGGCGATCGCGAGTGGAACGCCGGTGGCGAGTCCGACCACCGTCACCACGACGACCTGCCGCAGGATCAGCCAGAGGACGTCCGGGCGTTGCGCACCAAGCGCCATGCGTATCCCGATCTCGCTGGTCCGGCGCGCGACCGCGTAGGCGGTGAGGCCGTGCAGGCCGACGCACGCCAGGAACAACGCGAACGTGGCGAAGGCGAGCAGCAGTCGCGTGAACGCGAACTCGGTGCCGAGCGTTTCCTCAATCTGCTCCGTCTGGGTTTTCATTCGGCTGACGGGCACGTCACGGTCGACCTCGGCGACGACGCCGCGCAGCGTTCCGGTCATCGCCCCCGGCGCAACGTTCGTACGGACGACGACGTGCATCGCACCGAGGGTGAGCGGAGGCGACGTCTGCAGAAACGGCAGGAACATCGTCGGTGCCGTTGCCTGACGCACGCTGTCGTATTTGGTGTCGCGGACGACGCCGACGACTTCCGTGTCGGCGCCGAACATCGTCAGTCGCCCCCCGAGCGGCGACGCATGGCCGAAGAACGCGGCGGCTGCCGCTTCATTAATCACGATCACGCGGGGTGACTCGGTGCGGTCGCGCGCGTCCACGACGCGGCCGGCAACCAGGGGAATGCCAAACGTCGCGAAGTAGTCGGGGCCGATCCGATTGAAGTAGATGTCACGCTTGCTGCCGTCGGCGAGCGTCACCGACGTGTTCGAATGGGTGCCAGCCAGGAGCGGATCGGTCACGAGCGTCGCCGACGAAACGCCCGGCGTGGTACGGAGGCGATCGAGGATCCGTTCGTAGATCTGTTCGACATGCGCGCGGTCGTAGCTGCTCAGCGACGGATCGATGCGGAACGATACGAGGCGATCAGGACTGAAGCCGAGATCCACTCGTCCGAGGTTGTGGACCGTTTGCAGGAAGATCGCAGCGCCGACGACGAGAGGAACCGATACGGCGACCTGGGCCGCCATCAGCACCGTTGCTGGCCGAAGGCGCGGCGCGCCGGCGGCGCCCGCCGACGCCGACTTCATCATCGGGACGATGTCGCGCCGAACCAATCGGAGCGCGGGGAAGACGCCAAAGCCTATCGTGGCGACACACGCAATCGCGGCGGTGAGAGCCAGCAAACGCCAGTTCACGTCGAGCGTCATCGCGATGGGGCCAGAACTGACGGTCAGCATGCGCAGCAAGGCGCGCCCGCCGAACACGCCGATCCATACACCAATGGCGGCCCCAGTTGCGGCCAGGACGAGGCTCTCGACGAGCGCCTGCCGCACCAGCCGGCCGCGCCCGGATCCGAGCGCGAGGCGGATTGAGATTTCCCTCGTCCGCGCGACGCCCCGCGCGAGCATCAGGTTGGCCAGGTTGACGCACGCCAGCAGAAGCACTATGGCGACGACACCGGTCAGAATCCGTAATGGCTGTCCGGCGCGCCGGGACAAGCTGTCGACGCCGCGCCCGCCGGGCAGCAAGCGCACTTCGATGTTTGTCGCGGCGTGATACGACGGCACGCTCGAGCCCTTCAGCCAGACGGAAAACGCCCCCTCGAGTCTCGCCTGCAGCGGCGCGATTGGCGTTCCCTCGCGGATGCGTGCCATCGAGTGAATCCAGAAGACGAGATCGCTCGTGAACAGCGATTCGCCGGGCGGACCCCACTGCGGGCAGACGACCGGTTGCGCGTGCAGCGGGAGCGTGACGTCCATGGGCGCAAAGAACCCGCCTCGCGACATGCCGAGGAACCCCGGTCCGCTTACGCCGACGATCGTGAACGGGACCCCATTGATGCGGATCGATCTTCCCAGGACCGCGTTGTCGCCGCCGAGGGCGGTCGTCCAGAAGCGATAACTGATTACTGCGGCCGAAGTCCCCGGTCGGTCGTCGTCATCGGTGAGTGCACGACCGCGCACGATGGCGGCGCCGGTCCCCCGGAAGTAGTTGCCGCTGACCAGGGTCGCAGCCGCCGTCGTCGACCATCCATCGAGGGCGATGTTCGCTTCGCGGACGAAGCTGTAGGCAAAGATATCTGCGGCGTCACCGGCGGCTTCGCGGAGCGTCAGGTAGGCTGGAAACGAGAAATTGGCGCGGTAATCACGTCCCGATACGGGATCGCGATAGTCGGCACCGTTGATCTGATACATGCCGCGCATGCCGCGGGGAATCGTCAGCTTATTGGTAATCGCCAGCAAGTGGTCGGGATCCTGAACCGCAAGCGGCTGTGAGAACAGCACCCAGGACACGCTGAAGATGGCGGTGTTGGCGCCGATCCCTAAGGCGAGCGACAGGATCGCGATGCCGGCAAAGCCGGGGCTGCGCCAAAGGACGCGAAACGCGTAGCGGAGGTCATGCATATGACGGCCGTCAGTTGGACGGAAGAGAGCGAGCCTGGGTTGCCGCCGATCCTGATGAGCTCGTTGGCATGGAGCAGGGGCACCGGCGGTCCATAATCTGTTTCATTCTCGGGCGTTATTCAACATGACAGCAGAACTGACGACCCTGCGCGTGACTACTCGTCAACAGTGGCGGGCGTGGTTGAGCAAGCATCACACGTCGAGTCCTGGCATCTGGTTCGTGTTTTACAAGGCGCACACTGGCGTCAAGTCGGTCCCGCTTGAAGACATGGTCCGTGAAGCGCTTTGCTTCGGGTGGATTGACAGCCTCGTCAAACGTCTCGATGACGATCGATACGCAGTCAAAGTGACGCCGCGCAAGCCGACTAGCAAGTGGTCGGATATCAATCGGAAGCGCTGGGCGGAACTGAAGACAGCAGGCTTGCTCACACCGGCCGGTCTCGCGGCCGCACCCACGAGCAACACCTACGCGCCGCGGCCGGTCATCCCTGTCCTGCCGGCTTACATCGCCAAAGCGCTGAAGGCACATCCCAAGGCGTGGACGTCTTTCCAGCAGCTCGCGCCCAGCCACCGGCGTCACTACGTGGTCTGGATCCATATGGCCAAGCTGGCGGAGACGCGCGATAGGCGGATTCGCGAGGCGATCGCTCTTTTGAGTGCCGGAAAGAAGCTCGGTTTGAAGTAGCACCGAAGATGAAACCACTCATTCTGATGATCGTCGCCTGCGCGGCAGCCAGCCTCGCTGCGCAACAACCGCCGACTCCAGCGGCGTCCGACTCGCCGACGCCGGCCATCGACCACCATCAACATCTGTTCAGTCCTGCCGTCCACAACGTGTCGCCGACGTTGCCGCCGATGAACGCCATCCAGTTGGTGAAACTGCTCGATGAGGCGGGAATCCGCCGCGCCGTCGTCCTGTCCTTGGGATATCAGTTTGGCAACCCGAACAAGCCGCCGGTGCCCGATGAGTACACGGCGGTGAAAGCGGAAAACGACTGGACCGCCGCCGAGATTGCACCGTTCGGCGACCGACTGGTGGGATTCTGCGGGTTGAATCCGCTCAAACCGTACGCGCTCGAAGAGATCGCTCGATGCGCTCGCATTCCGCAGCTTCGGTCGGGCCTGAAACTGCACTTCGGTAATTCGGACGTGGATCTCACGAACGCAGACCATGTGAAGCAGCTGCGCCGGGTGTTCGCAGCGGCCAACGAGCATCGCATGGCGATTGTCGTCCACATGCGCTCGTCCGTCACCGCCAAACGTCCCTACGGTGCAGCGTCCGCCCGCGCGTTCCTGAACGAGGTGCTTCCGTCAGCGCCTGACGTGCCGGTGCAGATCGCACACCTCGCCGGCGCCGGCGGCTATGACGATCCGGCGATCGATGAGGCCCTGGCCGTGTTCGTCGAGGCGATCGCGAATCGTGACCCGCGCATGAAGCACGTCTACTTCGATGCGTCGGGGGTGATTGGCGTGGAGAAGCCGGGAGACAAGTTGAGCCTGATCGCCACCCGGATTCGTCAGATCGGACTCGACCGCGTGTTCTATGGCTCAGACGGCGCCCTGCCGCCGGCGTATACGCCAAAGAAGGCATGGGAGGCATTCAGGAAACTGCCGCTCACCGACGCGGAGTTCAAGATCATCGCGAACAACCGCGCACCTTATATGGAGGGCAAACATTGACGCAATCCACGCGGTCCGTTTGGCGCGCTACGGTGTCTAAATCACTTCTGGACGCCGCTCGCGCGAGCCATCTGGCGTGGCACCCACGAGGTAAGAGTTTCGGGGATTGGACGTCCGACATGTTGCTCGACATGCGCCATGCCTTCAGACGAATCGCCCGCTCGCCCGGGTTCAGCGCGGTTGTTCTTCTCATTCTCTCCGTCGGGGTAGGGACATCGACCGCGATCTTCAGCGTCGTAAAGGCTGTCCTGCTCGAGCCCCTTCCGTACCCGAACTCCGAGCAGTTGGTCAGAATCGTCGAGACCGTGCCAGCGGACGAAACCGTACGCGGCGTCGCCGAGGAACGCACCTTGATGGAGGAGCACCAGTTCTTCCGATGGCGCGGACTAACCAGGACGCTCTCGCAGATGACCGTTTACGTCGCATCGTCGACCACAATCACAACGGCGGATGGGGCGTCGCGCGCCGCTATTGCCCGTGTATCACCGACGATCTTTCCAATGCTTGGTGGCCGAACGCTGATGGGCCGGTTGCTCGTTGATTCGGATGAGCGCGCCAATTCGCGCGTCGTCGTGATTAGCCCGGACGCGTGGCACGCTTACTTCCGCTCGTCCGAGGATGTCATCGGCCGGACGGCGATCCTCGATGGAGTCGCGTACTCGGTGGTTGGGGTGCTTGCCGAGGAGCTCGATTTCCCGTCACGTCAGACACAGTTCTGGGTGCCCTTCGTGGAAGCGTCCGGTGACGGCGGACAGAGGTTCGTCAACGTGCTCGCCCGATTGGGCGACGACGTCTCGCTGGAAGAAGCGACCGCCGAGGCAAACGTGATCGGCGTCTCCGCGCAAGAGCGGCAGCCGTCGCAACAACCGCTGCAATCTCAAATTGTGCGGTACCGTCTGGAGCGCCTCCATACTCACATGACGGCGCCGGTGGCGCCGGCTTTGCGAGCCTTGACGGTCGCGGCGCTGCTCGTGATGCTTGTCGTGTCTGCGAACGTTGCAACCCTGCTGGTTTCGCGAAGTACACGTCATCGGCGGGACAGATTCATCCAGCGGGCGCTGGGCGCGAGCCGCAACCGCGTGATCCGTGAGGTGATGATCGAGGCGGTGATGTTAGGAGTCGCAGGGACTGCCATCGGCGTGGCGTTCGCGTACGCGAGCGTAAGTGTCCTGAAAGCAATGGCCCGCGTCGACGTTCCCGAGCTGTTTCAACTCGCTGCGCGACAGAATTCGGGGAGCGCCTCGGTGTTCCCTCGCGTCGAGCACGTCGGCTTGGATGTCAGCGCGCTGATGTTCGCGGTTGCGATCGCCGTGCTCGCCGCCGCCGCTTCCGGACTCGGGCCTACACTGCAAATCATCGCTGACGAACGCCGGCGATCCGGCACGAATGGTCTCGTCGCTGAGCTGGCCGGACAGCACCGGAGCAATTCGCGTCTTCGGAATGCGCTTGTGGTTGCGCAGGTTGTGGTCGCAACAACGTTGCTCGTGAGCGCTGCGCTCCTGATTCGCAGCTTCGTACAGATGTCGTACGTCCCTATGGGTTACGACCCGACAAATGTGCTTTCATTTCAACTCGTGCTCCCGCAGGAGTACCCGGTGGCGCGCAAGGAGGCTGTGGCCCACGAACTCGCCTCTCGGCTGAATGCGCTACCGCGGGTTCAAGCCGCGGGATTTGCCAGTCTTCCCCCGCTCGCTGGCGGCGCGTTTGCCTATGGCGTGTTTCAGCCTCCGGGCAGAACGCTCCAGGAGATGCTCCGCGACCCGGCAGCCCCACAGGCACGCTCCGTCAGTCAGAATTACCTGCGCGCCATGGGGGTGCGGCTGCTGGAAGGACGATGGCTCGACGAATCGGATGACTCGAGCCACGAGCCGGTGTTGCTCGTTACCCGTGCCGTCGCGCGCCGCTACTTTGGTCTAAGAAGTCCGCTCGGCGTCCAGGTTCGCCTGCTGCCGGTGCAACGGTCATGGACGATTGTCGGCGTTGTCGAGGACATCCACAACGGGGCGCCTTGGGAAGAACCGTACTCACAGTTCTTCATCGACCCTCGTCAGGCGTTCGTTGCCATGCCGCATTTGCCCGAACGTATGCGCGAAACCGCAGCGCTCGGGTTCCTATCGTACGCCGTCCGCGTAAAGGGCGACCCGGCCGAACTCATGGCCGATGTGCGGGCGGTCTTGCGCCAGATTGACCGAGTAGCGGCTGTAGATGGTTTGATGCCGCTTCGAGAGATCGCCGCGGCGAGAGTGTCGCGCCCGCGATTCTATGCTGTGTGGTCGGGCGTGTTTGCCTGTATTGCGGCAGTGCTTGGCATTGCTGGCGCATACGCCACGGTCGCGTACGCGACGTCGCAACGAACGCGAGAAATCGGCATCCGGATGGCTCTTGGCGCGTCGCGTTCGGCGGTTTTGCGGCTAATCGTTTCCCACGGACTGGTGCTTGCGGTCGCCGGCATTGCCGGCGGTCTTTGCGGCGCCGCATGGCTCTCGAGGTACCTCGCAGGAGTGCTCTTCGGGGTGACGCCGGGCGATCCGTTGACATATGCGGTGGTTGCCGTTTTCTTCTTTGCGATTGTGACCGCCGCCTCGTTGTTTCCTGCTCATCGCGCGACCTGTGTCGATCCAGTCGCTGCCATTCGTCACGAGTGACCTGATGTATACGCCACGAATATCGTGTTTCTTCTCGATCGCCGTGGCAATGTTCACGCTCGTCACCGTTGAGGTCATCGCCCAGACATCGCTCGACCAGGTGTACGACAAGCGCAAACAGGTGACCGTGAAGGGAATGTTGATTGGAAGCGCAACACCACAACCGCCGCACTCAGTGTACTTGCTAATCTCGACAACGGATGCGAAGGGCAACGTCGTGCAGTGGGCGGTCGAAGGGGATTCGATCGCCGAGTTACACAAGCGCGGCCACAAAGACGATTCGCTACCGATGGGGGGAACCATGACGGTTGTTGGGTATCCTGCAAGAGCCGGCCAACACCCGGAAGAAAGGATGCCAAAGCCGATCCGTGGCGCTATCGAGCGAGCGTTCGACCTCGCCAAGCAAGGCCGCTTGATCTACGGCACGCAGATCACCCTCGAAGATGGAACGAAAGTTCCCTTCGGTGCCCTGTTGAAATAGCCGGCACGCCTGTCCATCAGAAGAAGTGGTTCAACGGCCGTCCCGTCGGCGCAATGCGTACAGGTCCGGTCTCGTCCCGGCACAGTGCCGCGATTCGCTGGCGCCCCTCGGAGTAATTACCTTGCGTAGGTTTCCGCGCCGAGGAAGTGCAGGGAGACGTAGCGCTGCTCGCCGACGACCCAGCTATCATGCGGCTCCCCCGGAATGTAGAACACCGTGCCCGCCTTCAGTTCGAGTATCCGGCCATCGTCCATGGCTGCCACTGCCGTTCCCTCGAGAACCAGGCCCACATGCTCGACCGTGCACCGCGTCAACCCGAGTGAGGGACCAACATGTGCGGACCACTTCCAGCCGGGCTCGTAGGTCGCGCGGCCGATCGTCAAACCGCCGACTCGCACGATCTCGAATCGTCCGCGCGTCAATTCCCGGGATTCATCGGGGGTCTCAAAAGTCTTCAGGATCGCTTCCAGGCCGGCCATCAGATACCTCGATGCTCGTTGAACGGTTCGCCACCGTGGTTCAGGCTTGGTGAAGGTCCAGACGTCCGGGTCATGGTGCGACCGGTCAGTGACGCTCGCGAGCGGGAATGGAAGGCACCCGCAAGCGCGAGGGACGTGGCGGCGACCCCGCAGGCGAGCCAGACGTCTGCAGAAGCGCCCGTCACCACGAGGATTGCGGCGACGATCCACACGAAACCGACCATCCTCACGACAGCACCGGAGTGGGTCCAGTTCATGTGAACGGGATCTACGTTCTGGCGGCGCAATCGGATCAGATTTTCGACCGGCCGCTGATTCGCCCTCGTGAGCGTACTACAGGTGAGCTTCGTCTCACCCTAACTGCGCAGCGCGATCACCGGGTTGACGCGGGTGGCGCGCCGCGCCGGGATCAACGTCGCCAGCAGCGCAACCGCCATGAGCCCGAGAGTGGCGCCGGCAAGCAGCCACGGATCCGAGGGGCTCACCTGGAACAGCAATCCACGAATCCACCGCATCAACAGGACGCCCGCGCCAAGTCCGAGCACGCTTCCGACCGCGACGAGCGACCCGGCGACGGCTAACACGCCGCGGAAGATGGTGCCCTGACGAGCGCCGAGCGCCATCCGGATGCCGATCTCGCGGGTGCGTTCGGAGACGACGTATGAGAGAACGCCGAAGATTCCCACCGCGGCGAGGCACACCGACGTCAGCGCGAACGAGGACAACAGGAAGGTCCTGAACCGAGGTTCCGCCACAGAGCGTTCGACCAGTGCGGAGACCGGTTGTAACTCGATCACGGGCGTGTTCGCATCCACCTGGCGCACCTGCGACCGGATCAGGCTGGCTGCTGCAGTGAGATCGAGGTCGGTTCGAACGACGAAGCTGATGCCGCGCGCCCAGGCGGTGAGGAAGTCCGTGTCCAGCTGCACCCACGGGAGCAGCACCTCGGGCCGCGCCTCGGTAGCGAGCGCACGATGCCTCACGTCGGCAACGACGCCGACGACTGTCCGCCAGGTTCCGGCAGGACCGCCGACGGCGATCCGGCCACCAACCGGGTTACGGCCCTCGAAATATCGCCTGACGAACGTCTCGTTCACTAGCGCCACTGGAGCACCACGTTGATCGTCGGCCGGCATCAGCGTGCGCCCGCCACGGATCGGAATTCCCATCGCAGAGGTATATCCGGGGCTGACACCACGAAGTGCGGCGACCGGCTCCTGGTCCGGCGAGGGCGCGGCGTATCCGTCGACCGCGAAACTGTTTTCCAGGTCCTGTCCGCTCAGCGGGAACGCCGTCGTCATCCCGACGCCGGCGAATTCCGGACGCGCGGCGATCGCGTCGAGCAGGCGGGCATTGAATGCGTGCATCGACGGCGCGTCGGGAAAGCGCGTCGCCGGCATCACGATCGTGAAGGTCAGGCGCCGTTCTGGATCGAAGCCCTTGTCGACGCGCTCGAGATTCAGCAGGCTGCGTGCGACAAGGCTGGCGCCGGCGAGAAGGCAGAGTGCCACGGCGATTTGAGCGACGACGATTATGGCGCGGACGCGCTGGTGCGAACGGTCGCTCGTCGCCGTGCGCGCGCCCATCCCTGACGCCGAAGCCCCGCGCGTTGCCTGCAGGGCGGGCAGGATTCCGAATACCAGCGCCGCGAACAGCGACGTCACACCGGTGAACGCCAGGACCGGCATGACGAGCCCGACATCCGTCGCGCGCGGCAGAACGCCAGGCCCTATCGTGCGCAGCAGATTCAGCAGCCACATCGCCAGCAGCACTCCGCCGATAGTTCCAGCCAAATAGAGGACGAGCGTCTCGATGACGAACTGGCGGACCAATCGTCCGCGGCTGGCGCCGAGCGCTGTACGCACCAGCACTTCCGAGCGACGCATTGTGAAACGAGTCAGCAGCAGGCTGGCAACATTGGTGCACGCGATCAAGAGCACGAGCAAGACCGCCGCGAATAACAGATGCAACGCCTCGCGGACGCCGCCAACCGTTTCTTCAGCGAGCGACGACAAAATGAACGAGGTGTTCCTGTTCGTGTCGGACGAAGTCTGCGCGAACGCCGCGGCAAGCGACCGGAGTTCCGCCGCAGCGGCATCGTGAGATACACCCGGGTTCAGCTTCGCGAGCACCTGCACGAAGCGAGCGCTACGGTTGATCGGCAGCTTGTCGGGATTCGCGCCGCGAAACGGTAACGGCACCCAGAATTGGTATCGCGCGCCCTGGTATGAAAAGGCCGGTGGCATGACGCCGATCACCGTGAACGGCCGGCTGTTGGCGGTCACCGTCCGGCCGACGATGTCGGGATCGCCGCCGAAGCGCCGCTGCCAGAATGCATGGCTCAGCACGATCACGTCGTTCGTCCCTTCGTCCGCCGGTCCGAAGGTGCGCCCGAGCGCTGGCTTGGAGCCGAGCAGGTCGAAGAACTCTCCGCTCACCAGATGCCCGATTGCGAGCTCCGGATCCCCGCGATCGGTGAAGGTGAATCCATTGCCGACCACGGCCGCGACCCGCATCGAACGGAGCTGAGCGTGGAGGTCGACGAAATCGAGCGGGGTGACGCGTGTCCGCCCGGCGCGCTCGCTGGTCTGGAACAGCACGTAGAGGCGATCGGCGTCTGGGTAAGGGAGCGGCCGGATCAGGACGCCAAAAACTACCGCGAACATCGCCGTCGTGACGCCGATGCCGATGGCGAGGGTCAGGATCGCCGCGATGGCGAACAGCGGTGCGCGCCACAGGGTGCGGGCGGCGTACCGCGTGTCCTGCCATGCGGTCTCGAGCGCCACCCAGACGTCCGCCTCGCGTGTCCGATCGCGCAGCGACGAATCATTGCCCAGCAGTCGCCTGGCCTCGCGCTGCGCGTCCTCGGCCGACATGCCGGCACGCTGAAGATCCGCGGCGCGCAACTCGACGTGCGACAGCAGCTCATCGTCGATCGCGCGATCGAGCGCTCGCCGCCGAAGCGTGTTGAAGAGGCGTCGTCTCCAGGACATCGCTGATTCCCTCTACACGAAGCGGAGCACACGCGAGACGCCTTCGGCCACGCGTTCCCAGTTGCGTTCTTCCGCCGCGAGTTGCCGTCGCCCCTTGGCGGTCAGCCCGTAGTACTTGGCGCGGCGGTTGTTTTCGGAAGTCATCCACTCCGCCTTCAGCAGACCGCTCGTCTCGAGGCGATGAAGCGCCGGGTAGAGCGACCCTTCTTCGATCCGCAGCAAGTTGTTGGACGCGTCGTGGATCTGCAGGAGGATTCCATAGCCGTGGCGTGGCCCGGCGGCCAGCGTCCGCAGCACCAGCAGATCGAGGGTGCCGTAGGGCAGCGACGGTGATGCTTTGCTCATACCCTGATCGCTAGGGTAACGCGCTCAAGCCCTAGTTGTCTAGGGTTATCGACCGCACCCCTACTTCTGCTGATTGGGCCGGTCTGTTCGTCCGTGAGAATCGGATTGCGATCCGGATCGATCGGGCGGTCCAGTGGAGTCTGCCGGGCGTGGCGCTCGCTCGCTCGGCGAGACGGCAGGCCAGTCCCACCGCCATGCCTCAGAGGTGGCGTCCCGGGTGTAGGCGATGCGCACCGGCATCGCGCTCAATCGATCGAACAGCCTCGCTTCCGCTCGAATCGGCCACCAGTCATAGAGAAACATTTCCATCGGCCGCCACATCGCGACCCACCCGCCGATGAGGAGGCTCTCCCGCAGTAACTCTCCAACGGTGTTGCGCAGCAGTGTTGCGGCGAAATCGCCGGCAATGAGCGAGAGCGCGAGCGACGTGATGCCGATGGTCAGGCTGGTCCGACCAACCCGGAATAGCCGACGAAGCCGCTGCCGCGAGGCGGTCGCCCGCTGACCGAAATATTGGTGAATGGCGTCGCGCAGGATTCCGGCCTCTTCCGGACGGCCGGCGCCGCGGTCCAGATACACGAGCAGCGCCAGACTCGAGTCGCTGTGCAGATCCTGGGCCCACGACACGATGAACTCTTCGGCCTTCGGATCCAGATCCTTCTCGCGGAATGGTGACGGATCGATCGCGTTGAATAGTTGCTTCAGTTCAGCAACGTGGACCTCGATGACCTCGCATTTCGGAGGGATCGGATCGCCGGAAGATTGCTGTTCGCGATTCAAGCGCTACCTTCGATCGTTTCCGCAGACCGTCCGACCCAGCTCAGCCACAGTTCATCGGGAATTAGACGCCATTCACCGGTTCTGTGTCGAACCGCCGCATTGTCGATCGTCTACTTGGTAAATCACTCGTTTGACGCGCAAGACGCTGGTGCGGCCCCCCGGCATCAACCGTGCGCCCAGCCCGCGCGTCTATCGTAACGATGGAGTCATGACCGTGATTCTGAAGCTTTGTCCAACAACAGCCTACATCGTCCGCGTCAAGAGCTCGCTTGGCAGTCCCGGGAGCCGCGCGCTGCGTCATCGCGTCCGCGCGCTGCTTCGCCGCGGAGAACGGCGAATCGTGCTGGATCTTTCCGCCGTCTCGAGACTCGACGCCGCTGGCATCGGCGAGCTGATCCGGGCGTTCAACATGACGGCTGCGGTCAATGGCGCGCTGCGGGTTGTCAATGCGACGGCATGGGTCCGCGAGATCCTCGAGCGTGCGCACGTTTTCGAAGTGCTGAGTGGCGATACGGCCGGCGACCGACAGTTCGCCTGATACCGTGATGAACGCCGCATTCACTTGGCTAGCACCGGCGAATGTCCGACCTACGTGCGGCTCTCTGTGAGTTTCGAACCGTGGCCGGGGCAACAGAGGCCTTAGAGAACGCAC
Organism: Acidobacteriota bacterium; assembly: GCA_046732715.1. Taxonomy (GTDB): domain Bacteria; phylum Acidobacteriota; class Vicinamibacteria; order Vicinamibacterales; family 2-12-FULL-66-21; genus JALZOC01. The sequence goes on from JBKPNQ010000135.1 coordinate 34,529, forward strand.
AGGATCCTCACCACAGAGCCAGCCGAGCAAACGGAGCAAGCGAATGATCTCTGCTAACTCCGTTCACTCTGTGGTGAGCGACTCTCCGCTTTCTCTTTGATTCCTCCGCTATCTCCTAACCCTCACACACTTCTTCGAGCGGCATCGGATCTTCGCATGCCATCCCCAGGTGTGGGTGGCGCGCGCGATGTTGCGGCCATGTCGTCTTTTCGCGACCGTTTCCGATATCTGGATCAGAGAGATGAATTCGCGTTTCTCGATGTTGAGGAGCACTCATATGAAGGTCGCACGATTCGTGAAGCTATTCGTGTTCTCGCCGCTCTTGTTCCTGAACCTGTCGTCAGCACTCGCCTTGGCGCAGGATCACAACCACCTGGTGATGTCACAGGCGCCGCAAACGGTCGAGCAAAAGAAACAGGACAACGACCTGGTTGCAACGGTCCGCGAGGTCACCGAGCGCTACAAGGACGTCTCGCAAGTAGGGCCGGACTTTTCGCTAGTCTTTGGCTGCGTCAGTGGCGGCGACTACGGAGCGATGGGACTCCATTTCGTGAACATGACCCGTGTCGGCGACGGGCAAATCGACGCGAGGGCGCCCGAAATCCTGCTCTACGAGCCGACACCGCAGGGAGGCCTGCGTCTAACTGGTGCTGACTATCTGGTGCTGGCCGCGGATTGGAACAAGAATCACGCGCATGCGCCCGAATTGAACGGGCAGCTCTTTCATTTCTTCGATGCGCCGAACCGCTTCGGACTCCCGCCGTTCTACACGCTCCACGTGTGGGCCTGGAAAGACAACCCGCTCGGCACGTTCACGAACTGGAACCCGAACGTATCGTGCAATGGATTCAACGGCGCGACTCAGTGAGGCTGCGGGGGGATCAGACAGTGAATCGTGAATGGGCGATGGTGTCAGCCGGTGAATCGTGAATCAATCGCCAAGCACCCGTAGTCGCGAGCGATCGTTGTCGAGCCGACGTTCACGATTTACTGCCTGACACCCGAGTGCTGCCTGAGACGATTCCGCAATTGGCGGATCCGGGAGCGTGCCTGAGCCGCGCGAATTCACGTGGCGGCTCTGGCGTTCAGAGTTTCAGGCTCTTCAAGTACTGGAGGCTTTGCGGGATGTGACCCCAGGGATCCGCGCTTTCGTCCTCGACATAGTAAAGCGAAGCGCCTGCCGTCATTGCCGCGCGAAGGACGGCAGGCCAGTCGACTTGCCCTGTCCCGAGCGGCACATCGACGTCTGGTGGCGCCGTCCCGCTCCCCTTCGTGATGACAACACCCTTCTTCAGATCTTTCAGATGAAGGCTCGTCACGCGGGTGGCGTAGCGGTTGATCAGGTCGATGGGGTTCGCACCGCCGTGCAGCGCGTGAAACACGTCGACCTGGAACAACACGCGTTTCGGGTCTGTGTTCTGCGCCAGCGTATCGAAGCGAGTACCCTCCGGTGATGGCAGCATTTCGTAGCCGTGACAGTGATACGCGAAGCGCAGGCCGGCGCCATCGGCGGCCGACGCGAACCTGTTAAAGGCCTCGGCGGCCTTCAACGCATCGTCGCGTGTGAATTCCTTGTCGTGTGGGATCCACGGGCAGACGACCCAGCCCGCCCCGAGGGCTTTGGCTTCGGCAAATGCGCCAGCCATGTCGTCGCGCAGCCGTTCGAACTCCATGTGGGCGGACTGGCATCGGAGGCCGGCGGTGTCGAGTGCAGCCTTCAGCTCGGCCACCGTGTGCTTCCAAAGTCCGGCGCCCTCGACGTCGTGGAAGCCCATGGCGCGCACTTTGGCGAGCGTGCCGGGCAGATCCTTCGGCAGATAATCCCGCAGGCTCCACATCTGCAGGCCGACGGGGCCGTTCAGCACCGTCTTGATTTGTTCCTGCCGCGCGAGCCACTCGCGCGCGCCGCCCGGCAGGGCAAGTCCGCCGGCAACCGTACCGAGAAACGCTCGACGCGACCACATGACGACCTCCAGATCACAGCGGCTCACAGTCACAGCATAACGCGCCACAGCCTGACGCCGCCCGCCGGGACGTTGACAGAATATTAGCGCGGGCAGGTAAACCCTTTGGGCCGCCCCACCGTCTCAGTGCCGTGGTATATACCTGCAGGTATAAACCACGGAGGAGAGATGCCCCGATCCGCTCCCGAACCACCGCCGCTCCCGCCGCACTGGTTCCAGATCCTGCTGGCGCTGGCCGATCGCGATCTGCATGGCCTCGGCGTGATGCACGAGGTCCTGGAACGCACTGGCGGGCACATGCGCCTGTGGCCGGGGATGCTGTATCGGAACCTGGAACGGCTGGTGACCGAGGCGCTCGTCGTCGAGATCGACCCGCCGCGCTCGGCCGAGCCGGGCGGCGGCCGGCCGCGGTATTTCCGCATCACGCCCGCAGGACGGCGCGCCTGTGCCGCCGAGGCGCGGCGGCTCGCCGCGCTCGTCGAAGTGGCGCGGCAGAAGAAGCTGTTGAAGGCCTGACTGCATGGACCTGCCACGTCTGCTCTCGCGCGCGGTTCTTCTCCTCTATCCGCGCGCCGTCCGCCGCCGAACCGGCGACGATCTCGAGGCGGCATTCACGTACTGCGTGGCGCGCGAGCGCGAGCGCCACGGCATCCCCGGCGTCGTCTACGCGTGGGCGCACCTCGCCGTCGACGCGATTGCGGCATCGGTACAGATGCGCCGCGATGCCCGTCGCGCGCGACGCATTGCCCGACCGCGCACATTCATTACCACACGAAAGGACGGAATCATGAGCCGCCTGTCGCAGGACATTCGCTCTGCCGCGCGTAGCATGAGACGCGCTCCGCTGTTCAGCACGGTCGTGGTGCTGACCCTCGGGCTCGCCATCGGCGCGACGACCGCGGTCTTCACGATCGTCAACGCCGTGCTGCTGCGGTCGCTCCCCTACCGCGACCCAAGCCGTCTCATGTTGTTCCATGAGCGGATTGGGACAATGCTTCCGGCCGGCTTCTCGGCCCCCGACTACATCGCCTTTCGTGACCGTGTAACCAGCCTCGACTCGATCGCGGTGTACCGGAATCGTGAGTACGAGTTGTCGGGTGTCGAAACACCGGAACGGATCATCGCCCTCCGTGCGTCGGCTTCGCTGCTCAACGTTCTCGGCGTGAGCCCCGTCATCGGGCGCACGTTCACGCAGGAAGAAGATGAGGGGGCGGCGCTGGTCGCCATCCTTTCCACGCGCCTCTGGACGCGGGCCTTCGGTAGGGACCCGACCATCATTGGCCGGGCTGTGATGCTCGACCGCCAACCATATACCATCATCGGTGTCCTGCCCGAGACGTTCATTTTTCCCAGTCGTGGTCCGCTCAACAACAACGTACCCGCCGACGTGTTCATCCCAATCAGCTTCAGGGCGGCGGAGCGGAGCGGGTTCGGCAGCAGTTACAACAACAGCGTCATCGGGCGGTTGAAGCAGGGCGTCACGAGTGAGCGGGCCGACGCCGAGGCTCGCGAACTCGTCCACGCAAACGCGGTGGAGCTGTACCCGGCGAGCCTTGACGGACTCGCGAACGTCATCAGCGCATCGGCGGCACCCCTGCATGACGAAGTTGTCGGCCGTGCGCGCACGCTGCTGCTCATCGTGTTTGCGGCGGTTGGCCTGGTGTTGCTGATTGCGTGCGCCGACATCGCCAGCCTGATGCTGACGCGTGCCTTGTCACGCCAGCGCGAGATGGCCGTACGGGCTGCGCTCGGCGCCAGCCGCCTCCGCGTCGTCGTGCAGCTGCTGGTGGAGGCGAGCGTGCTGGCGCTCGCAGGTGGTGCCTTCGGCCTCGCTCTTGCGCAGGTGCTCGCTCGCGTGCTGGTGTCGATGGCGCCGCCGTCGATTCCCCAGCTCGGTGACATCACGATCGACGGGCGCATTCTCGCATTCAGCGCCGCGCTGTCGCTGCTGACCGCGGTGCTCTGCGGCCTGCTGCCCGCCGTCGAGCTCTCGCGGCCGGCGGCCGCGGACGCGCTCAAGGAAGGTGGTCGTACCAGCTCACCCGGTCGTCGTCAGCGCCGGATGTTTGGTGCACTGGTGGCGCTGCAGGTCGCCGTCGCGGTCGTGCTGCTCGTCGGCGGCGCCCTGCTATTCCGGAGCCTTTCACGACTGATGGCTGTCGATCCCGGGTTTCGCGGCGAGCGGACGCTGACGCTTGCGACCAGCCTGCCGGCTGCCGGGTATCGAACTGGCGCCGATGTCCGCGGCTTCTATACGCGGCTGATGGAACGTGTCGCCAGCATTCCGGGGGTCGCGGCGGCCGGCGCCTCGACCGATCTGCCACTCAGCGTCCGCGAACGCCGCGCGTCTACGATCGAGAACGAGCGCGACGCGACGCGCGACCTCTCCCACGCCGTAGCGAACGAATGGGTGATCGGCCAGTATTTTGATGCCCTTGGCATCCCGTTGAAGCGCGGCCGCGTGTTCACGCCGCAGGACGACAGCAGCGCCGAGCCGGTCGTACTGATCAATGAAACATTGGCTCGGCGTTTCTGGACCGACGACGATCCGATTGGGCAGCGTCTCGCGTGGGGAAACCCTGTGCAGCACGGCCGATGGATGAGGATCATCGGTGTGGTCGGTGATGTGAAGCAGGGCCCCCTCGATACTGAAACCGTCCCGCAGGTGTACACAGCCTGGTCCCAGGTGGATGATCGGATGCTCGGCGAGAACGTCCAGGGCATCTACCGGTCGCTGCGCCTCGTGGTCAAGACACAGCTCGAGCCATCCACGATGGCGTCGACGGTCCATCAGGCGGTGCGCGCGATCGATCCCGCCCTGCCGGTGACCGCCGTCCAGACGATGACCGATGTCGTTCGCACGTCAGCGGCGACGCCAAGATTCAATACGCTGCTGGTGGGTGCATTCGCGTTGCTGGCGCTGCTGCTCGCCGGCATCGGCATTGCCGGTGTGCTGGCGACGTCGGTGTCACGCCGCACGCAGGAGATCGGTGTGCGGCTTGCGCTCGGTGCCCGGCCGCGAACGCTGGTGACGATGATCCTGCGTGAGGGGCTGGCGCTCGCCGCGATTGGGCTTGCCGTGGGGTGGCCGGTTGCGTGGATGTTGTCGCGAGTGATGCAATCGCTGCTGTTCGAAGTCCAGCCCCGCGATCCTCTGGCCTTCGCCGGTGCGGCAGCGCTGATGAGCATCGTCGCGGTCGCGGCGAGCGGTATCCCGGCGTGGAGGGCGACGCGCGTGGAGCCGATCGCCGCGCTTCGCAACGAGTAACGAACCCGGACAAAACCGCGAAGCTGGTCTCGCTCTCGGGATGCCGCCGCTGGCTGATAAGCTATGTCTGCCGTCTTTATGAGTGTTCCGGCAACCGAGCGCCTCTTCTCGATATCGTCAAAGGCGCGGCTGACCGAGCGGGACCTTGGGCGCTTCCCCGGCGATACGGTGTTCGAACGGCTGGCACGCGCGGTCTGCCGTGCAGGGTGTCTGCCCCGGAAGGAGCTCTACGAGGCGTGGGAAGTGGGGCGCCGTATCCGCCGGCGCTTCCGCGGCGGACGCATCGTCGATTTCGCGGCCGGACACGGCCTGCTGTCACACGTCCTCTTGATCCTGGACGACTCGTCTCCGGGCGCGCTCCTCGTCGAGACTGTGCTGCCGAAGTCCGCGGCACGCCTGCACGCCGTGCTTGTCGAGGTGTGGCCGCGGCTGGACGGCCGGATCACGACCGCGGACCAGCTCGAGTCAGCACCGCTCATCGCAGGGGACCTGGTCGTGTCGAGCCACGCCTGCGGAGGGTTGACCGATCTGGTGCTGGACGGCGCGGCAACGGCACGGGCCCGTGTCGCGGTGCTCCCGTGCTGTCAGAACCTCGCGGTGAATCACCGCGGCTCGTTATCAGGATGGATGGACGAGTCGCTCGCGGTTGACGTGATGCGCGCGGTGCGACTCGAGCAGCGCGGATACCGCGTCTGGACGCAGACGATTCCGGCGGCGATCACGCCGAAGAATCGCCTGCTTCTTGGAGAACCGTTGTGACAAGCGGGTTGAGGACGTTTCCCGGGTCACGTGGTTGTCGCCGCGTGCCACCGACGACCATCGCCGGCGCCGGTCTTCGAGCAGGCCGGCTACGCTATCGGTGCGCTTGGCTGGCGTGGGTGGAAGCTTCAGATCGCGGACACGCCGTTGGGCCTTGCCGATCTCGAGCGGTGGACACCCACGTAAGTGACGAGACCTGAGGCACCTTCGCCGATCGTCAAACTCAAAGTCTCCGTACGTCTTCACCACCGCAGATCGCGCATTGGGGCTACGCCGCGAACGCCGTTACGTCGTTGGGGCTATAGCGGCTACAAAGCGGAAGCCGGACCTCCTCGCGTGATCGCCACATGTCGAGGTATGCGCCGGTCCGGGATGCTCGATAATGGGTGCTTGTCCGTCATGCCTCACACGATGATTACGCGGACGGCCCTCCCCCCGACGCGCATCCGGGGCGGCCGCGCGCGCCGCTCGGCGGCCTCGCGCCTGGGACGACGCGCGTTCCTAACCATGCGGGTCGCTCCGCTGGCCGTCCGGATAATCGTGGGGACCGTCCTGCTGGTGGCCATCTGGGCGGCCGTGAACTGGATAGTGCAGGTAGTCCGCAAGCCTACCGAGGTGTTCGTCGCGGTCAGCGGCTCGCTTGCCAAGGTGCCGGCGCAGACCTGGCGGCAATACGGCCCGCTCTTCGAAGAGCACTCTACGGCGGTCATCACACCGGAATTGCTGGCGGCGCTTGCCCAGGTGGAGAGCAGTGGCAACCCGGTCGCACGGACCTACTGGCGGTGGCGGTTCAGCTGGAATCCATTCGAGCTATACGTACCAGCCTCGAGCGCCGTCGGGATGTTTCAGATCACGGCTGGAACATTTGCAGAGGCCCGGCGCTATTGCATCCAGGATCACGTCGTAGTGGAGGACGGCCCCTGGCACGACCCGCACTCATGCTGGTTCAACGCGCTCTACACACGCGTGCTGCCCGCGCATGCGGTGGAGATGACCGCCGCGTTACTTGATCGCACGGTCGCCCGCATCCTCGCCCGCAACCGCATTACGACCGCCTCGCTGCAGCAGCAGCAAAACCTCGCGGCGATCATTCACCTGTGCGGAGACGGCGCTGGTGACGGATACGCGCGCCGGGGCTTCCGATTCAGAAGCGGCCAGCGATGCGGCGACCACGATCCCCGTCGCTACCTTGCACAGGTCAACGCGCTGAAGCGCCAATTCGCTCGTCTGGCTGTGGCTGACTGACGTTAGGAAACATTCGTTCCCATCGCAGCGCTCCTGTGGTTTCATGGGGCGCGCGCGACGGCGCTGAGCTCGGCGATTTCCCGCGGAGCGATTGGGGACACGATGAAGCGAACGTCTGTCTGGATGGCGGCCATTTCGTTCGGCGCGATCGGCGTCTCGGCACACTGGTCGGCTCCGCCGCAGTCGACGAGTGACGTGCCCAAACGAGTCATTGCGCCACCAGGACCGAAGCCCGTGGGGCCATACAGTCCTGGGATCATGGCCGGCGATTTCCTGTACGTCTCCGGGCAAGGCGCACGCGACCGCGACGGACGACTGCCTGAGACGGTCGAGGCGCAGGTCAAGCAGACACTCGAGAACGTCAAGACGATTGTCGAAGCCGCCGGGCTGACGTTGGACCACGTGGTCTACAGCCAGGTCTACCTCGCCAGCATGTCGAGCCACGACACGATGGATCGGGTCTGGCGCGAATACTTTCCGAAACAGCCGCCGGCACGAGCCGTCCTCGGTGTCCACCGGATGCCCACCGACACCCCGGTCGAGATCAATGCCGTCGCGTTTCGCGATCTCTCCCGCAGAAAGTCCATCGTCCCTGCCGGATATCCGACGAATGCGCCAGCGGCTGCCGGCGTGATGGCCGGTGACCGGCTCTACTTGTCCGGGTCGCTTGGCGCCGACATCGGAAGCGGCAACGTGCCCGCGGATCCGGCCGCGCAGGTGCAACTCGCGCTCGACAACATGAAACAGATCTTGATGGCGGCGGGCATGGATTTCCGCCATGTGGTGTTCGTCAACCCGTACCTGACGGACACGGCGTCAGGACAGATGAACACCATCTACGCGAAGCACTTCGAATTCGGGAACACGCCCGCGCGCGCGACGATTCGGGTCGCCAGTTTGCCGGGCGGCAACACAATCGAATTCACCGGCATCGCCGTCGCCGATCTCTCGAAGCGCGTCGCGGTTCGGCCGAAGAACATGCGGCCGAGCGCCACCGCCAGCCCGTGTGTCTTCGCCGGCGATACCTACTTCTGTTCGGCGAAGGGCCCGTTCACGCCGGGGCCCGACAAGGTGCAGGGCATCTATGCCGCGACCGTCGAGGCGCAGGTGCGGCAGTCGATGCGGAACCTTCTCGATGGTCTCGAGGAGGCGGGGCTGACTTTCGCCAACGTGGTCGCCACCAATGTCTATCTCGACGACATCGAAGACTTCCCGCGAATGAACCGTGTCTACGCGCAATACTTCCCGGAGATGTTTCCGACGCGCACAACAATTGCGACGCTTCCGCCGATCGATCGGAAGCCTGTCAACGAGGACGTCTATCCCGGCCTCGAGCAGATTTCTCTCGTCGCGGTGAAGTAGAAGACGATTGCTACGGCGCGGCACGGGCTGGCGACGGAAGACGCGCGCGAGCGAAGCGATGCGAGCCACGGAGCGGAGCGGGGCGTGGGGCCCCCGCGAGCGACCGTGTTGGGGAGTTCGAGGGGCGACGCCCCTCGATAAAGGATGCCCGGAAGCCGGTGAACGAGGACGTCTATCCCGGCCTCGAGCAGATTTCTCTCGTCGCGGTGAAGTCGAAGACGATTGCTACGGCGAGGCACGGGCTGGCGACGGAAGACGCGCGCGAGCGAAGCGATGCGAGCCACGGAGCGGAGCGGGGCGTGGGGCCCCCGCGAGCGACCGTGTTGGGGAGTTCGAGGGGCGACGCCCCTCGATAAAGGATGCCCGGA